>CAZAQH010000087.1:0-7880 GCA_964487395.1 uncultured Lachnospiraceae bacterium
ATAACAATATATGAGCGAAAACATTGTATAATACGACTAAATATGCACAAAATTTTCCTTTATATTGACCTTTTTCAGATATTGAAGTAAAGTTATACGGGTTTAACAAATAATACCATATAGAAATGGGCAAGGTGGTTTTACAGCCACTACGCAAAACTAAAGGGCCATTGCTTGATTGTAGTTGGCAGCCAGTTGTAAAAAGGTGTTGCACGTCTGCTAATATTATTGGCAGGCGTTTTGTTTTAAAAGTATAAGGGAAATAGGAGACAAGAGATGAAAAGTAAACAAACTATTTTAATTGTAGAAGATGAAGAAGTAAACAGACGAATATTAAAAAAACTACTGTTAGAACAGTATGATGTATTAGAAGCAGAAAATGGTGCTGAAGCATGGGAGTTTATTAAGAGAAAAAAAGAATAAGATCTCGGCAGTTTTATTAGATATTATGATGCTGGTTATGAATGGTTATCAATTTTTAAGTAAGATTCAGGAAGAGGACATGGAAAATCTTCCGATTATTGTAACGACTGGTGCCAGCGATAATATGGCATAGCAAAAAGCATTGGGAATGGGTGCATGGGATTTTGTTACCAAACCGTATGATGCAAAGGTTTTATTAAGCAGACTGAGAAATGCTATTGCAAGAAGTCAGATATCGGCATATAAAAAATTACAACATATGGCAGAATATGATCAATTAACAGGTCTTTATAATCGTGGAAAGATGTTTTCTGAAACGAGAAATCTTCTAGATGATAATCCGGATATGAATTTTGCGTTCGTTCGAATTGATATAGATCATTTTGCATTATTTAATACCTCTTTTGGCGAAAAAGAGGGTGACAAGTTATTAAAGTTTTTAGCTGATTGCATTATATATAACGCAAAGGATAGTTCCTTGTGTGTTTATGGACGAATGAATGCAGATGTTTTTTGTGCATGTTTTCCATATATAGAAAAGCCTAAGAATCTGACAAAACGTGTGGATAAAATGCAGGAATATTTATCAAATTACAGACAGGATTATAGATTAGAGGTATCTGTTGGAATTTGTTTAATTGACGATTCAAGTCTGAATGTTGATGAATTCTATTTTAGAGCATCATTAGCATCATTACAATGTAAAAATCAAGTTGAAAAGCATTATTCGTTCTATGATAACAAAGCAGGCGATTTAATGGCCAAGGAAATTATTATTACAAATGAAATGCAGAATGCTTTGGATGAGGGACAGTTTGTAGTTTATTTGCAGCCTAAATTCAAGTTATCCACGGAAACTCCATGCGGAGCAGAAGCTTTGGTTAGATGGATACATCCAACAAAGGGATTAATTTCACCTGGGGATTTTATTCCTGCTTTGAAAGAAATGGGTTCATTTCAAAAGTAGATTATTGTGTATGGGAACAAACATGTAAAATGATGAGTGAATGGTTAAAAGAAGGAAAAAAGGTTTATCCGATTTCTGTAAACATTTCTAGAATTAGTTTATACAATCCACAACTGGCAGAATTGATTACCAATCTAGTTAAAAAATACGATATTTCCCCATCATTACTGCAGCTTGAAGTAACAGAAAGTGCATATATGAGTAATCCAGGCTTAATGGAAAAAACGATAGATTCTCTCCATAATGCAGGTTTTACTATTTTAATGGATGATTTTGGAAGTGGTTATTCTTCTTTAAATACATTAAAAAAGATTAAGATGGATGTTCTGAAAGTTGATATGAAATTTTTACCCGTAGGAGATGAGACAGACAGAGCAGAAATTATTTTGACTTGCGTAATTCAAATGGCCAATTGGATGGGAATGAAGGTAATTGTAGAAGGAGTAGAAACACGACAACAGCGAGATTTTTTAGAAAGTGCCGGTTGTGACTATGTGCAGGGTTACTACTATTCAAAACCTATTCCAACAGCGGACTATATAGAGAAGTATGTTAATAAACAAGTAGAGAAAAACACTGCGATAATAGAAGATGAAATTACTCCATTATATAATGTAACAGTTCTTATTATTGATGATTCTGAAATTGATGCAGCAGTATTACAGGAAAACTTACAAGAATTATATCATGTACATTTGTGTGAAAGTGCAGAGGAAGGGCTAGAATATTTAAGAAAAAATATAAGCAAAGTCCGCTTAATTCTAGTAGATAATTTAATGTCAGGAATGAGCGGATTGGAATTTCTAAAATACTGTAAGCAGGATAGTCTTTTAAATTCAATTCCACAAATAATGATTACAGCCAATGATACAATAGAAGATCAGGTTATTGCGTTTAAAGAAGGTGCGTATGACTATATTACAAAACCATTTACAAAGGAAATAATAATGGCACGCATTAATCACATTATGAAGATTAGTTGCAGAAATTTATTTATTGATGAAGAAAAACTAAACTGATATATGTGCATGGAGAGGAAGTATCATATGGAAAAAGAAAAAGGGAAAAATCCAATCGCATATATAAATCATAATGATGGACAGTTTATGGAAACAGAGAAATACCAACTAAAAGAATTACTTGATTGTATTCCGGGTGGAATAGGCCTTTTTCATATTATTGGAGATGCTTTCACTACAGTTTATATTAATGACGGATTTTATGCTATGCTGGGAACGACAAGAGAAAAAAGATCAGCATACAAAGGATATAATACGATTCTTGCTATTTTACCTGAAGACAGACCTATCATTCAGAGAGAAATACAGGATATTATAAAAGGGAAAGATTATGTAGATGTCTCATATCGTGCAATGATGGATAATGGGTTAAATATTTGGGTCAGACTTATTGGACAAGTAACAGAGCGGACAAAAGAGAAAATTTGTTTATGGGGTAGTTTTACCAATATTGACAATTTGTTATTAACACAAAAAGAATTACAAAGTAGCCGTTTAATGTTAAATACAGCACTTGATGACGCAAATGTTTTGACATGGAAATATAATCCATATAATCATGTTATCAGCATGTCTCCTTTTTTTTCAGAAAAATATGGATTACCCAAAATCATTGATAATGTTCCTGAATCGTTGATTAGTATGAATTATATCTGTGAAGAAAGTAAGTATGATTTGCAGGACCAGTTTCGACGAATTAATTTGGGAGAACGTACGGAAAAAGAGTTACATACACGGTATTGTTCTGATAAACAGATATGGCAGAGGATTGTGTATACACCTATATTTGATAAGTATGGTAATTTTGTAGAAGCGATTGGAACAGCAGTTGATATAAGCGAACAAAAAGAAAAAGAATTGGCATATGAGAAACAAATTCAAGTAAAAAAAGTTCTTTCTAAAAACATACTGGCAATTGCATTATATAATTTAACGAAAAATACAGTATCTGATGCAGAAAGTATCAACCAAAAATTGTTAAAAACTATGATGGCAGGGTCGGTAGATGATGTATTAAGAACAATATATGGAAATATACCTTATGAAAAAGAGAAGAAAAAATTTTTGCCTGCTATTAGTAGGGATGCTTTTTTAGATGCTTACCAAAAGGGTGAAACATATATTTCAGGCAGACATCATTCTGTCAATGTAGACGGATGGGTAGAGAGTAGTTTTGACTTGCTTTTAAATCCATATAATGGGGATATTGAAGCAATTGCTATACTTCGTGATATTAATGAAGAAATACGTGCTGAGCATGTAGTGAATAAATTAATTGAAACCAATTATGACTCTATTTGTACAATTGATGCTAAGACAGGAACGCCTACTCCATTTTCAAGCAGTGATATGCAGGATGTAATGGAAGAACAAAAAAGAGCAGGAAATAATGTTCTCGGTGTTGAGCAGTTTTTGCGTAAATACTGCATAGATGCTGACTTAGAAAGAGTAGTTTTAGAAACAAGTCTCCCTTATGTGCGGGAACAATTAGAAACAGTTCCGGTACATACTACGATATACTCTCTTGAACAAAATGGCAGAACAATGCGAAAAAGAGTGTCGTATACATACTTGGATTCTGACAAAAAAACAATTTTATGTTCGTCACAGGATTTAACAGAGACATATAAACAGGAAGAAAATCAAAAACAACAATTAGCAGAGGCTTTAAAAAAGGCAAAAGAAGCTAGTGAAGCTAAAACCGATTTTCTTTCTAATATGAGTCATGATATGCGGACACCAATGAATGGAATTCTTGGGTTGGCAGCTTTAATGCGTGATAAAACAGATTTACAGGAAATTCGTGAAGATATAGAGCAAATAAATATATCGGGTCGTTATCTGTTAAACTTGATAAACGATACATTAGATATGAATCGTATAGAATCCGGTAAGATGGAATTGAATTTAAAACCAATTAACGGAAAAAATCTTTTTGATAATATAATGTTGCAAGTTAATTTACTGGCAAAAGAAAAAAATATTCAATTACAAATCACTATGGACGATTCACTTAAAGGTAATTCATGGTTTACCATTATGGCGGACGCAGCTCGTGTTGAACAGATTATGATGAATGTTATTTCAAATGCCATTAAATATACACCGGAAAATGGAACAGTTGAAATAGGAATGAAAACTGTCTCTATAAAGAAAAATGTAATTACAGAATTATACACAGTAAAAGATAATGGAATTGGCATGAGTGAAGAGTTTGTTTCGCATATTTTTGAACCATTTTCACAAGAACGACGAATAAATACTGAGAGACAAAACGGAACAGGACTTGGTATGTCAATTGTACATCATCTGGTTTCTTTAATGGGTGGTAAAGTAGCGGTAAAAAGCAAACTAAACGAAGGAACAGAAATATCGATTTTACTTAACTTTTCCATATGCAAAGAAAATATAGAAACAAAACAAGAACTGATAGTAGATAATTCTGTGTTGGAAGGCAAGACCATACTTTTATGTGAAGATCACCCGCTAAATAGACAAATCACAGAAAGATTATTGAAAAAGTATAATGTTACAGTGATTGGTGCGGACAATGGGAAAGAAGGTCTGGATACTTTCCTGAATAGTTCTCCGGGAAGTCTGGATGCTATATTAATGGATATTCGGATGCCTGTAATGAATGGATTAGAAGCATCACGGGCAATACGTAGTAGTGGAAAAGAAGGGGCAGAATCAATTCCAATTATTGCAATGACAGCAAATGCCTTTGATGAGGATGTACATAATTGTATAGAAGCCGGTATGAATGCACATATTGCCAAACCTTTTGAACCGGAAACATTATACTGGAATCTCGCAGAGCAGATTTTGCGTCGAAAATAAAAATACTTGTATATGTGTGGAGGGAAAAATGAACAGAGAAAAATTAATTGATGCAGGGATTGATTATGACCAAGGGGTGAATCGATTTGCAGGCAAGCAGGATATTTATGAGAAATTTCTAAAAAAACTATTTGAAAAACAACTGATGGAAGATTTAAAGATAAAATTGAAAGAAAAGAATTATGAAGAGGCCTTTAGAATAGCACATGATTTAAAAGGTACTTCAGGTAATTTGAGCGTGACTTTATTTTATAAAAAAATTTGTGAAATAGTTGAGAATCTTCGTGAAGAAAGAAATGAAGAAAGCCTATTGAATCTATATAATCAAGCAGAAATGTTGTATTTAAATGCAAAAAAAGCTGTAGGGGATGAATAGGATGAAAGAGATAATTCAAAAATTACAAAATTGGGGATGTGATATAAAAGGCGCATTGGAAAGAATGTTAAATGATGAGGATTTTTATATAGAATGTCTGTATACGGTTTTAGAAGATACTAATTTTGATGAATTGGAAAAAAATTTAAAAAAAGGTAATATACATGAAGCATTTGAACATGCACATACCCTAAAGGGTGTTTTGGGAAATATGGGCTTAACACCAATGTATCAGAAAACCATTGAAATTGTGGAACCGTTAAGAATTGGCAGTGATGAACAAACATTAGAAAATTACAGAGACTTAAAAAATATGAAGGATCATTTACAGAGTATTTTAAAAGCATAAGGATATTTACACATATGGACGAAGGCAATTTAAATGATATTATAAATATTAATCACGCATCGGCCAATATATCAAGTGAATTTTTTAACGGCCAGGAAAATCGACTGAATAATATTTTAAGGTATCAGGAAAAAAATAAATTAAATAAGCAGGAGTTTCTGGAATTTATTTGTGATTCCAACGGAAACCCGGACGCAACATTTCAATTGATTGGACCAGATTATACTGGAAATATTGTTTTTTTTGAAGATGATAATCAGTTTGAAACCATTAGTTATGAAAATAAGAATTATTTTGAATTGCAGAATATATTTGATCGCGCAGAAACACTGGAGAAGGGAGTGTTCTTTTCGCCGGAATTTACAGATCAGAATACTGCAATTAAATCATTTGCCCGTTATGTATATGTATCTTTGCCGGACGAACAGGGAAATGAACAGTCTTATACATTGATGTCTGTGTATCAGACATCTAAATTTGTTAACGTGATAAAAACAAGCAGCAGTTTTAATGGATTATCAACGGTATTAATCAATCAGCAAGGAAATTATATTCTCAGAAGTTCCGAGTTTAAAGCTGAGAACTTTTTTCGGTATCTTTATATATACAACGATTTATCCTTAGATCAGATGACAATGATACAAGAAGAAATGCAGACCTTAAAAGATGGTTCTTTTTTCTATTTGAACAGCAAAAGTGAAGAATGCGTATATGTATATACGTATATTCCAAAAATTGACTGGGTTTGTATTACAAGTGTGCCGGTAGACTCATTTCATATGGTTAATTTAGATGTTAGATTTATATTTGCCTTTATTTGTCTTTTTGCGTCACTTTTTACAATGGATATTGCATATTTGACAGAGTTAAATAAGAATTTAAAAGCAAATGCACAAAATGCATATAATGCCAATCAGGCAAAAACAGATTTCTTGTCACGTATGAGTCATGATATCAGAACACCAATTAATGTTATTATCGATATGACAGAACTTGCAATTCAGGAAAAGGATAAAAAACAGGAACGGGAATATCTTACCAATATTTAGTCATCGGGTAAATTCTTGCTGGGTCTTGTGAATGATATTCTTGACATGAATAAGGTGGAAAGTGGGAAAATGGAACTTCACCCGACACCGTATAGCTATTTTGAATTCAGCACATATATAAAAGCAGTTATTGTTCCACTTTGTGCTTCAAAAAATATTGAATTTAATATGAAGAGCAATATTGAGGAAATGACTTTAATGTTAGATGGTCTTCGTATCAATCAAATATTTTTTAATTTACTTTCTAATGCAGTTAAGTTTACACCTCAAAATGGACATATTTCTCTTATATCAGAGGCAAATGGCGGAGATTCTAATCAGATGATTTTGAATTTTACAGTCAGTGATGACGGAATTGGTATGAGTGAAGAATTTCAAAGTATAATGTTTACAGCATTCACACAGGAGAAGAGAGGAAAATCGGAAGAAAATTCAGGAACAGGTTTGGGTCTTCCCATTGTTAAAAGCCTTGTTGACTTAATGCATGGCTCTATCAGAGTAGATAGTGAAGAAGGAAGAGGAACTACATTTTTTATTCAACTTAAGGCAGATATTGTGGAAAAGAGCAGTATACCGCAAAAAATTGAAAATGCAAATAAGTGTCTGGCGGGTAAAAAAGTATTACTGTGCGAAGACCATCCGCTAAATGCAAAGATAATAGTAAAACTACTTGAAAAAGAGAATATGCAGGTGGATGTTGCAGAAGATGGAAGCATTGGCGTGGAAATGTTCGCTAAATCAGATGAAAAATATTATGATATAATCTTAATGGACATACGTATGCCAGTGATGAATGGACTGGATGCAACAAGAGCAATTAGGAAAATGGATAATCGAAAAGATGCATCACAAATTC
>CAZAQH010000088.1:0-7766 GCA_964487395.1 uncultured Lachnospiraceae bacterium
AACAGGATTCATTCAAAAGATTTAAAATATTCAAAATGATTCAGTTGGGAATTTCCATTATTTTCTTTATTATTTATTTTCTTTTATTGTTTTTTACACCTTCGTTTCGTGCAAATATTTATTCCAATAAGATGCTTTTTATTTTATGTGCACTTTTATGGCTTTTTATGATTTATTCTTTTACTACTCTTATATTTGATTTTCACAGATTACGTGAGACCATAGCCAGTGAGCGTGCATTGAACCGCAAGGCTTATCTTGACAGATTGACAGGAATTCCTAACCGTTATAGCTGCGATTTGATTTTTGATACTTATAAGGATGCCTCTCATATAGAAGAAATCGGTTGTTTACTTATCAGTATTTCCAATCTTGCCACTATTAATAAGCAGCAAGGTCATGAAGCAGGCGATAAAATCTTACAGGATTTTTCAGCACTTCTTGAAAGGGTTGCAGATTCGTATGGTTTTGTAGGGCGCAACGGTGGCAATGAATTTATTGTCGTTCTGGAGAATTGTTCAGACGAAAAAATAAAGAACTTGTTACTTGACATAGAAAAAGAAATAGCATTATGCAATATGCCGGTTACGATTGCATCCGCATATGTACTGAATCATAATGAACATATAACGCGTTTTACAGATTTAATCGCTCTCGTATACAAAAAACTCGCAAAACAGGAAACGTAGGGGAAAAACATGGCGGATTTTAATCATGTCTACATGGGTAGTCTGGTCAAAAGAGCTCAACACAAAGATTCGGATGCATTTGCCGAATTATATGCCTTGACTTACAAACACATCTACCAATATGCATGCCACTATTTAAAAAATACCGATACAGCGCAGGATGCCGTTCAGGACATCTATATTTTAGCGTTGAAAAATATTGATAACATAAAAGATGTCACTTTGTTTGTAGCCTGGCTAAATCAGATTGCTTTTCATGTCTGCTATGATATCTGCAAAAAAAATAATCAGCAATACGGAGAAATTACTTCAGAGCTTCTGGATGTTTTTCCAGATGAATACGAGACCAATAATCCGGAACATAATATACTGAAATCCGATCAGTCACAAACTCTTCAAAATGCTATTAAACAACTTCCTTTTAATGAGCAACAGGTCATTGTCATGAAGTATTTTAATGAAATGAAGTTAGAAGACATTGCGCTAGGCATGCAGTGCAGCCGAAGTTCGGTAAAGCGATATCTGATTAGTGCGCACAAACATCTTCTCACTCTGCTCAATCAGTCAAACAAGGAGGGTAACTTATGATTTTTCATAAAAAGAAATCTAAATATGATATTGATATGAAAACAGCTAATCAGACTCTTCAAAATGTGTTTGCTGCTTGTAATCAGGAACCAAACACCATTCCTTTTGAAAAAATTGTTCTTCGTCAGAAAGCCAGAACTTTATCTATGCAAATTTGTATGTGGCTTAGTGTGCTGTTTCTTATTCTTACCCTGCTTTCGCCGTTATGTTTTCGAAATGGAGATTTTCAGGTACATGATGCAAGTGATGCTTCTTCTCATTATATGACTGTGGTAGACCATTATTTTGAAGGTGATTACTTCACTATAAAGTTAAAGGGTGAAAATATAGACTATGACAATGTTTCCCTTACATATGAAAATGGGGATAAAGGTGTTCCGGATGAAGTCATTCCATCCGATAATCTGATTCGTATTTATAAGCCGGAAGGCACCATCAATATTCTTATACCGGATTTAGACGGTCATTCAATCATTGCTGTTCTTACAATGGATGAATAAAGTAAAAGACGTTAGGCAATTGCCCAGCGTCTTTATTTGTTATTGAAAATATTGGTCAATACCATTGGCAATACCTGCGGTTATTAAATCCTGATATTCATCTGTTGCCATTTTCTTATCTTCTTCCGGGTTGGACATATAGCCCATCTCTACAATCGTAACCGGAATCTGACTCCAGTTGATTCCGCTCATGGTGTCAGTCTCCCATACGCGTTCTTTTTTACTTCCGGTGCTTACTACCAGTTCATCTAAGATGCATGTGGCAAGCTTCCTGCTTTGGTCATAAAGCGAAACATATGGATTGTTTGCTGTCTGACAAATAGTCATTGAGCCATTGACACTTTGATTTTCTGAACCATTGGCATGAATACGAACGAGAATCTCTGCTCCATAATCATATGCCATTTGTGCTCTTTTAGAATTGCTTATATCTACATCATTGGTTTCCCTTATCATATATACTTCATAACCTCTGGCAATCAGTTCATCTTTTAATTTAAGGGCTACCTGCAGATTGAGTTCATACTCTGCAAGTCCGCTGGCTACTCCACTCGTACCGCTTGACACCCTGGCTTTCATTTCACTTGCTCCAGGTCCTACCGGTTCTTTATCATTATTGCCTTTTTGCTGATGACCGGCATCTATGGCGATGATATGGCCGCCTGTATGAACTGCTGTCGTTTCTAATGATTCTATTTCGGAATTTGATTCTGTAGTCTCAATTGGAATGGTCTCTTCTTCTACTGAAACACTTATTTCATCTGCTTCACTTATTTCACTTGTTGCTTGATAAGTTTCCGTTTGTGTTTCTGTATTGTATTCATGATTGACCTCGTTCGTACAACCTGTGTACAAAATGGTACACAGGCTGAGCATACAAATACTTGTTATATATTTACTTTTTTTCATTTCATAACTCCTAAATTCCGTTTTTTTATTCGGAAACGACATTTTTGCAGACATCAACCCATTCTGTAAATTCTGAGTATTTTTCAAGTTCCGGAATTGTCAGTTCCATGGCACTGTTACTGCTTCCGCACGCTGGGAATACCGTTTCAAATCGTTTTAAAGAAACATCAAGATAGGTCTTAACTCCTTCATTTCTTCCAAATGGGCATACTCCTCCGACTGCGTGACCGATTAACTGTTCTACTTCATCTGCAGAAAGCATCTTTGCTTTTGTGCCAAATTGCTGTTTATATTTGGGATTATCTATTTTTACATCTCCTGCTGTTACTACTAAAATCGCACTGCCATCTACCATAAAGGATAAGGATTTGGCGATTCTCTCCGGTGCACAGCCAAGTGCCTCTGCTGCAAGAGCAACTGTTGCACTTGAAACTGCAAACTCCTGAATCCGATTCTCCATTCCAAACTCTTTGAAGTATTCTCTGACTTTCTCAATTGCCATTTTGTTTTCCTCCGTTTATACAAAATTCCTTCTTTTCTTCCTTAAATACTATAAAAGAACAATTTGATAAGGAGGTCTGTTGCGAAAGCAGCAGACCTCTTTATATTTTTTCTTTATAATTTTCAAGTTGATGAAAAATACCCAATACATAGACACTATCTTCTTTTACTCGAAAGATAATAATATAGTCCATATCCGAAACCACTGCTTCTTTATAGCCCTTACTCTTTAGAAATGGGTCTCGACAGTCCGCAAATTGAAATGGATTATCTTCAAGGCGATTATAAATCTTATCTATTTCATCCAACATTTTTTTAGCAGCAGGTTCATTTTTGAATTTAAATAGAATATAACTAACACACTGATCAAGCAATTCTTCTGCTCGATGCGTTATAATAAGTTTATAGACCATATTTTGTCCTCATTAAATCAAGAGAATTTCTTGCATCTTTTGTTCTTCCTTCCGTAATCTGTTGTTCTGAGACTTCCAATTCCCTATATATACTAAATTTACGAATAATATCTTCATAACTTTCCATACTCATTATTACCATATCTCCGTATCCATTTTTGGTAATATAAATAGGTTCTTCTGTTTTATGGCACATCTCTGAAATTTCAGAAGTATTTTTTAAATTTTTAATTGGAATAATCTGTGGCATAATAGATACCTCCTTTTTATGGCTCAATTATACCATTATTATGTCTTGTTTTCAATAAATTACTTTGTTTTTATTTTCTTGTTTTTTCCAATTGTTGTTTCAAGTACTCATATCGCTGGTGTTTCTCTTCTTTGGCAAAATGAATCTCGCGGAATTGTTCCGGATTATTTTCATAAAGCAATTTTTCATCGCCAAACTGTTCACTTGTTAAATCAAATATGCAGTCACCAATCACGTTATAGCAATGGTAGTTGCCGCCCGGTCTTATAATTCCATATACCTTACCGCCAAAGATATCCTGTGCTAAAAAAGCGGTAATAGAGCATTGACCTAGTGTCTTATTTTCCTCACTCCATTCACTTCTCATTCTGGGGGCACAGGTATTCGCACACCAGATTTCTGATAATGCATCGTATAAATCAATGGGTGTTTTAATACCTTTATATGTGTTATCAACTGCCGGAACATTTGCATGTTCCCAGCCATAGAAGTTATATCTCATTACCTTTTTCTCCCTAAATATCTCATGGTATGTTTTTTATATTCCAAATATTTATCGCCAAATACAGTTGGCAGATATTGTTCTTCCTGCAAAATCTGGAGGTGAAGCATCACAATCGCCCAGAGTGTAAAATTTAAAAGCACCCAGTTAAAATACATAAGCAGGACTCCAACAATTCCAAGAATCAGTCCCACTTCTGCCATCTTCATTCCAAGCAAGGAATCAACCGCAAAAATGCTCCTTTTATTTATCTTCAAATTTTTTCATTTCTTCAAACATTTCCTGTCCAATATAACTGCCGGCCTGTGGAAATTGTGTCGCATTAATTGCACAGTCCATTACACCAATCATACTCTCTATTGGCTGAACCAGTCCACCCCAGTTTTCATCATAGCACATACGCAGCCTTTTCCAGTCGGTAAACATTCTGACTGCCGGTCTGCCATATTTGCCATCCATTGTAGGGAATTGAATGGTGGTATCTTTTTTAAGAACTGTTTTTCCTTCTTCATCTGCCTTTGGAAATTCATCTTCATTCCTCATCGGAATTAGGAACTTTGCTTTTACCATTTCTATAGACATAAAGCGGTAATATAATCTGTAGACTAATTCTGCATCTTCATTTTCCTGTTTTCCTAACTGTCCAATTAAAAGCATCCAGCGAACCACGTCCGGATTGGTAACAGGGATATCCTGCGGACGTACATTGCTGTAATCCGGCTCTGGTACCAGCATAGGGGCACTGATAGCAGTCTGTTCTGATATTATTTCCACCCCGCAGGCACCGTTTAGATAAAATACGCCACCAAGGAAATTATAGATTCCTTTTTTATCTTCTCCGTTTTCAATCATTCTGATTTCAAATTTATCTTCAGGAAATGAACGTTTCATCATTTCTGCGTAAGCTTTTGTAAATATCAGAATATCCGGTGGAGTACACACATATCCATTACCCTGTTTTACGGTTCGGGAAAATAGGTGTGGCTCTCCTGTTAGTTTGTTATATACAAAATATATCTCTTTAGCATTCAATATTTTTTGGCAAAGTGCTGCTGCCAGCTTGTCAATTTTCCTGCGATTTTCCTGCTGTTGTTCATCGCTTTCTTCTTGTTTTGAATGGAACCATGAAAAAAGTCTCCATATTTCCGCACAGTCCGTAATACTTAATGTTGCTAAATCATCATCAGACAGTTCCAGATTCTGCCCGGCCACGTAGATATCACCCAATGCGCTGATATAGGCATTGTGCACGGCTGCTGTTGTCTGATCTCTCGTATATAGAACCGTTCCTCTTTTAAAATGATAGGACTTTCCCTTTTCTATTTTTAGACCAACATGTGTATCTGTTGCTTCCTCTACCGGCTTATTGGGACCGGTCTCAACACCCAATATTGTTGTCAAAAAAATCTGGTCGTCATCTTCTCCCATATTGGAGACATATACTGCTGCACCGGTTGTTACCTTTCCTTTTACTTTACCAACTACTACAATGTCATCACTGTCTTTCAATGGAAAAACATCCATTACTCCCATCACAAAGGATTGTGGTGAGGTGTTTTCTGACGTTGTCGTGTTTGCTGTTTCTTGATTTGATTTGTCTTTTTTTCTGTTAAATAATCCCATTTTATTTTCCCCTTTTTCTATTTCTTTATATATCTCTGATTCCTGCTGTTAGGTTTATCAGGTATTGTCCTTATAAGCAATCCAAGTTCTAATGCAGGATCTAAATAATTCTTTCGAAATGTCTCTCTGGATTTTAATCCCAACATCGCCATAATGCTCACCGCACTGTAAGGCACTTCAAAGTCCATGAGTTCTATCATCTTTTTCACATAATCCGTAATGTTGTCATCAGAACTGCGAATCTGAGAAATTACCTCGTTTAGAATGCTGTCAATTTGCTCCAGCATAAATTCTATAAACACATTGGAATTACCATTCACTTGGCATTGGGCAATTGCTTTATAATACCCATCTTGACATTTTTCAATCTGACTCTCAATCGGTATATACTCAAACACCGATTTCCATTTTGACAAGATGACCGTATGCCATAATCTTGCAGTTCTTCCGTTTCCATCAGAAAACGGATGAATAAACACAAATTCATAATGGAATACTGCGCTCAAAATTAAGGGATGTACTTTCTTGTTATTTTTTTTCATCCAGGTAAAAAGTTCTGTCATAAGATCTGTAACAAGATGTGGCGGTGGTGCCATAAAGATGCACTGTTCTCCATTGAAAACGCCTTCCTCTCCATGTCGAAAACTTCCTGCGGAAAGCTCCAGTTGTTTTTCCATCACTCCATGAATTTTCAGTAAATCCCTAAGTTTGTATGGATTCAATGAGTTAATCATCTCGTATGCTTCATATGTATTTTTTACTTCCTGTATTTCACGCTCTTTACCCAGCACCATTCTTCCGTCTATAACATCTTTTACTTCCCCTATCGAGAGTGAATTAGCCTCGATTTTCAGAGAAGAATGAATAGACTTAATTCTATTACTTCTTCTAAGATGCGGTTTGGAATCTAAATTATGATAAACATCAATCTTACCCATCTTTTCAGATATTGAAGATACAAGATTCATCATTTCTTCTGTAAGTGAATAGGGCGGTTTATATCCTTCCATATGTTCACCTCAACTTGCTTATTATCTTACCACATTTTTAGAAAATAGAATATAATTACATTCTATTATTCAATTATTTTCAGTTGTTTCCCCAGAAACAAGAATACGGGAACCCATATCCTATTCTGTTGCGCCGGTTTGGTAACTCTGATCGGCAATATAGAGTTTGTTGTCAATTAAAAATGCCTGCGAATAGTGGTCGTGATTGGCCACATCTCCTCCCACGTTGGCAACGAGGCTGTAATCAGAAAGCTTATAGATATTTACAACAGAATCTTCTCCCTGATAAGTGGATACGATTATGTAGTTGCCCGAAATAGATATGCCATATGCCTCCGGGCAGTCGATAATTTTTTCAATTTTTGTTCCATCATTACTAAACTTAGCAATGGTATCTGCTTTGGCTTCCTGTGCCAGTTTCATGGTAAGATACAGGTTTCCTTCTGAGTCAATCGCAATATAATTGGCATCAGCCTCTGCCACATCAGTCACATTTGGCAGACTTACAATACCATCTACGCATGCTAACGTGTATTTAATAGCCTTTGTTGTATCTCCGGAAGTTTCTGCTATCGGTGCAAAAAAAAAAGTACACATAGCAGACTCTAGGAAGTCGTTTTATGTGCACTTTTTACGAATTTAAAATTTACTGCAATTTACTCTTGAACTTTTCACAGCCTATATTACTGTTATATTTGTGTTGTTCTGTAACCTTAATATGTAAATATGCTTTTAGCATTTCCATAATCCATGCAGGTTACAATATGCATATACTTCTTCT
>CAZAQH010000089.1:0-7483 GCA_964487395.1 uncultured Lachnospiraceae bacterium
AGCAGACTGTTCTGATAAAGATCCAAAAAATTGTGAGATTTATATAGTCGAAGGAGATTCCGCCGGTGGCAGTGCAAAGACAGCAAGAAGCCGTGCAACCCAGGCTATTTTACCTTTACGTGGTAAAATATTAAACGTAGAAAAAGCAAGACTTGATAGAATTTTAGGTAATGCAGAAATAAAAGCAATGATTACGGCATTTGGAACCGGTATTCATGAAGATTTTGATATTTCCAAACTTCGTTATCACAAAATCATTATCATGACAGATGCCGATGTTGATGGTGCACATATTGCAACATTACTTCTTACATTCTTCTATCGTTTTATGCCGGATTTAATTCGTGACGGATATGTGTATCTTGCACAGCCACCACTTTATAAACTGGAGAAAAACAAAAAAGAATGGTATGCATACAGTGATGAAGAATTAGCAAAAATCATTGATGAAGTTGGCCGTGATCAGAATAATAAGATTCAGCGATATAAAGGTTTAGGAGAAATGGATGCCGAGCAGTTATGGGATACAACCATGGATCCTAACAAGAGAATTCTTCTTAGAGTTATGATGGATGAAGATGCAGAATCTGAATTAGATGTAACCTTTACTACACTTATGGGTGATAAAGTAGAGCCAAGAAGACTTTTCATTGAAGAAAATGCAAAATATGTAAAGAATCTTGATATTTAGTAAATAGAAATGATTTTATTGACTGCTAGGCAGATGAGGAAGGAACTAAAAAATGGATGATCAGATTTTTGACAGTGTCAAACATGTTGACTTGAAAAAAACCATGGAAAATTCCTATATTGATTATGCGATGAGTGTTATTGCTTCTCGTGCATTACCAGATGTAAGGGATGGTTTAAAACCAGTTCAGCGTAGAGTTTTATATTCCATGATCGAATTAAATAATGGACCCGACAAACCACACAGAAAATGTGCGCGTATCGTCGGTGATACAATGGGTAAATATCATCCACATGGTGACAGTTCTATTTACGGAGCTTTAGTAAATATGGCACAGGACTGGTCTTTCCGTTATCCATTAGTTGATGGACATGGTAACTTTGGTTCTGTTGATGGTGATGGCGCCGCTGCCATGCGTTACACAGAAGCCAGACTTTCTAAAATATCTGTCGAAATGACAAATGATATTAATAAGAATACAGTAGACTTTATTCCTAACTTTGATGAGACAGAAAGAGAACCTGTTGTTTTACCGAGCCGTTATCCTAATCTTTTAGTAAATGGTACAACCGGTATCGCTGTAGGTATGGCTACAAATATTCCACCTCATAATTTACGTGAGGTTATTAGTGCTGTTAACAAAATCATTGATAACAGAATTAATGAAGACAGACAAACGGAAATCGAAGAAGTATTACCTCTTATTAAAGCTCCGGATTTTCCTACCGGCGGTATTATTCTCGGTACAAGAGGAAGCGAAGAAGCTTATCGTACTGGACGAGGAAAAGTAAGAGTACGTGGTGTCAGCAATATTGAAACATTACCAAATGGAAAAACCCAGATTATTATTACCGAACTTCCATATATGGTAAACAAGGCAAAATTAATTGAAAAAATTGCTGAATTACATAAAGATAAAAAAATTGATGGTATTACAGATTTACGTGATGAATCTGATAGAGAAGGTATGCGAATTGTTGTAGAACTACGCCGTGATGCCAACGCCAATGTAGTATTAAATCTTCTCTATAAACACACACAACTACAGGATACATTTGGTATTATTATGCTTGCACTCGTAAATAACGAGCCAAAGATAATGAACATCTTAGATATGCTGCTTTATTATATAAAGCATCAGGAAGATGTTGTTACCAGAAGAACGAAATACGATTTAAACAAAGCAGAAGAAAGAGACCATATCTTACAGGGATTATTAATTGCTCTTGATAATATTGATGAAGTAATTAAAATCATGAGAAGTTCTAAGACTACTCAGATTGCAAAAGATAGATTAATAGAGCGTTTTGGACTTACCGATGCGCAGGCTCAGGCAATTGCTGATATGAGACTTCGTGCTTTAACTGGTTTAGAGAGTGAAAAAATCGAAAATGAACATCAGGAATTATTGAAAAAGATTTCTGAATTAAAAGCAATCCTTGGTGATGAAAAAATCTTACTTGGTGTAATTCAATCAGAAATTACAGAAATAGCTGATAAATTTGGAGACGACAGAAGAAGTCAAATTGGATATGATGAATTTGATATTACCATGGAAGATTTAATTCCAAATGAAAATACCGTTATCGCCATGACAAGTCTTGGTTATATTAAGCGTATGACTGTTGACAACTTCAGAGCACAGAACCGTGGTGGAAGAGGAATAAAGGGAATGCAGACAATAGAAGAGGATTATATTGAGGATCTTCTTATGACTGCTACGCATCACTACATTATGTTCTTCACCAACTTCGGAAGAGTTTATCGATTAAAAGCCTACGAAATTCCGGAAGCAAGCCGTACTTCAAGAGGTACTGCAATTATTAATCTTTTGCAGCTTAATCCGGGTGAAAAAATTTCCGCAATTATTCCACTTAAGGAATATGAAGAAGATAAGAACCTCTTTATGGTAACAAAAAAAGGTACCGTTAAGAAAACATCCATTATGGAATACAGAAATATTCGTAAGGGTGGTCTTGTTGCAATTAATCTTCGTGAAGATGATGAATTAATTGAAGTGAAAACGACAGATAAGAATACAGAAATATTCCTTGTAACTAAATATGGAATGTGTATTCGCTTTAAAGAAGCAGATGTAAGAGCAACCGGAAGAACCTCTATGGGTGTTACCGGTATGAAATTCAGCAAAGATGATGAAATAGTAGGAATGCAGTTAGATCACCAGGGAGATTCTCTGTTAATTGTTTCTGCAAACGGAATGGGTAAACGTACTTTACTGGAAGAATTCAACGTTCAGAAACGTGGCGGTAAAGGTGTTAAGTGCTATAAGATTACAGAAAAAACCGGTGAAGTAATTGGTGTTAAAGCAGTAAATAATGATCATGAGATTATGATGATTACATCAGAAGGAATTATTATTCAGATTCGTATGGAGGATATTTCCACAATCGGAAGAATTACATCCGGAGTAAAATTGATTAATCTTGAATCCGGCGTAAAAGTTGCACAGATTGCCAAAGTACGTGAAAAAGTATCCGATGGTGACCAGGAAATAGAAAACATTGAAGATGCATTGGAAGAATTCCCGGATGTTGAAGATGAAGAAGAAGTAATCTTCCCAACGGAAGAACCGGAAGACGAAGAATAAATCCTTTAAGGAGTCTGTATGAAAAAGTTTGATGTGGTTGCATTGGGTGAACTGCTAATTGATTTTACGGATAATGGAATTAGTAATCAGGGCAATACCGTTTTTGAAGCAAATCCGGGTGGCGCACCCTGTAATGTATTATCCATGTTAAATAAACTCGGTCATAAAACAGCATTTATCGGGAAAATAGGAAATGATATTTTTGGGCACCGTCTTAAAATATTACTGGAAGAAAATCTCATTGATACCAGTAATCTTTTAATGGATGATAAGGTGAGAACAACACTTGCATTTGTGGAAACAAAAAAAGATGGTGACAGAGATTTTTCTTTTTATCGTAATCCCGGTGCGGACATGATGCTTCGGGAAGATGAAATAAAAGATGATTTATTAACATCAACAAAAATATTTCATTTCGGAACACTGTCCATGACACATGAAGAAGTAAGAAAGGCAACAAAAAAAGCAGTTGTAACAGCAAAAAAAGCCGGAGCACTTATTTCTTTTGATCCAAATTTACGAGAACCCCTATGGGAATCATTGGAACTTGCACATAAACAGGTAGAGTATGGATTGTCACAATGCGATATTTTAAAAATATCCGACAATGAAATCACTTGGTTTACCGGAGAAAAAGATTATACAACCGGCATCAAAAAGCTTTTGAAAGAATACAAAATTCCTCTTATTTTATTATCTATGGGTAAGGATGGAAGTAGATCATATTACAAAGACAGTATAGTAGAGACAAAAGCATTTTTACAAAAAGAAACAATAGAAACAACCGGAGCCGGAGATACCTTTGGAGGTTGTTGCCTTCACTATATTTTACAAAATGGATTAGAAAATCTAACAGATAAAAATCTGGAAGAAATGTTAATTTATTCAAATGCAGCAGCATCCATAATTACTACAAGACGCGGAGCCCTGCGGGTTATGCCTACACCGGAAGAAATAAGTAATTTTTTAAGCACAAACATGTAACAATTACCAGTTGAATACAGCTTAATAAAAACGATACAATAAAAAAAACTATTTCAATTATGAAATAGTTTTTTTTGGAAATAGGCTAAAACAGAGTGTGGGGCAAGGGATAAAAATGAAAAAAACGATTGAAATTACAAAAGAGTATCTATGGATTCCTGTTTGCAGAGAAGCAGCGGAAACAAAAATAGAAATATTTTATGAAAAAGATAAAATACAGGAAATGATGATATCCACAGATGAAGAAAAAATCGACTATTATGCCGCATTACCGGTTTCTTTATTAAAACACAAAAAAATAGGTATCAAAGGAAATATGAAAAAAGCATGGTTTGATATAATAAAACAGTCGGATCAAAAACCAGCGCCGGAAGGAATCAGACCTTTGCTACACTATGCTCCGGTGAGTGGCTGGATGAATGATCCTAATGGATTAATTTTTAAAGATGGCGTTTATCATATGTATCACCAGCATAATCCATATGGCGTAAAATGGAATAACATGCACTGGTCTCACACCACAACAAAAGATTTTATATCATATACCGAGACAGAGCTGGTTTTATTTCCCGATAAAGATGGCCCAATTTTTTCCGGTACTGCTATTTGCGATAAAGGGAATTTAATGGGTTATGGAAAAGATACGGTTTTATATTTTTATACGTGTGCCGGAGATAAAAGTGACTGGTCAAAAAATAAGAAATTTACACAGCGCCTTGCTTATAGTACAGACAACGGAAGAACACTGAAAAAAAGTGACCGTTTTTTCATGGATCACATTGCAGAAGAAAACAGAGACCCAAAGGTTTTTTATCATGAAGAAAGCAAAGCATATATCATGCTTTTATATCTAAAAAATGACACGTTTGGGATATACCGCTCTATTGATTTAAAGAACTTTATCGAAACAGACTGCATTTACGAAGAAGGAATGTGGGAATGTCCTGATTTATTTATGGTGACAGAACCGGAGACAAAAAAGAAAAAATGGGTTTTCTGGTCGGCTGACGGATACTATATGATTGGCGAATTTGACGGACACTTATTTAAAAGTGAATCTAAGCGTTTATGTACATATGCAGCAACCAGAGAAGATGTAACAAAATTTGAAGATATGAGAAGATATCGTCCTTATGCGGCACAAACATTTTCCGGACTGGGAGACAGGATTTTACAGCTTGCCTGGATTGTCAGTCAGAAGGAAGAGAGAAATTACCGAGGACAATTTTCTATTCCGATTGAAATCAGACTTATGAATACCAAAAAAGGAGAACGACTTTCTCTTTTGCCTGCAGTTGAAATCAATTACCTGCACAAAAAACAAAAAAGTGAACGTTTTACCTTTAATAGAGAGACTCCTTTTATTCGAAAGACGGAAGGAGTCGCACTGGATTTATTTGTTCAAATCAAAAAGCAGAAAAAAGGAAAAATAGATATTATTTGTTTCAGGAACAGCATTACTGTTGATTTCACAGAGAAAAAGATAAAAACAGTTTTACAGGAAGCAGATATTGTGGAAGAAGGCAATTATATTTCCCTGCGTATTTTCGTAGACAGAGATATTATAGAGATTTTTGCGCAGAAAGGTTTATCTTATTTTATTGCAGAAAATGTTTCGGATGATGTAAATGGTTATATCGTTACGCAAACTCAGGATGCAATTAGTGGAACAATCGATTATAATGAATGTAACCCAGTAATGTTTCAATAAATTTTACAAATGAGAAAAGGGAAAATAAAATGGAATGGAATAAACTTTTATGTAGTGACAGAATTCGTACGAATCAAAGAAGTACTACTTCCAGAGATTTACGAACGGAATTTGAAAAGGATTATCATAGAATAATTGGGAGTGCATCTTTTCGTAGACTTCAGGATAAAACTCAGGTTTTTCCACTTGATAAAAGTGATTATATTCGTACAAGACTGACACATTCTCTGGAGGTATCCTCTTTTGCAAAATCACTTGGACAAAATGTAGGTGAAAAATTAATCAGAGAAGATATAGATAAAAGTTTTACATTACAGACAAAAGAAGATATCTGTGCTATTTTACAATGTGCAGGTTTACTACATGATATAGGCAATCCACCTTTTGGACATTTTGGAGAAACGGCGATACAGGACTGGTTTAAAAAGAATTTGTCCAATTTAGAGTATGACGGCAATCCAATATCTGAGATATTAAACGAACAGATGCTTGCTGATTTTTATCATTTTGAAGGAAATACCCAGGCACTGCGTGTTGTGACCAAATTACATTTTTTAGTAGATGAACATGGAATGAACCTGACAAAAGCATTACTTGGAACTATTATCAAATATCCGGTTTCTTCTGTAGAAATTGATAAAAAAAGCGGAAATATCCGTACCAAAAAAATGGGGTATTTTTATGCGGATAATGACACTTTTGAAAATATTGAAGAAAGTCTGGGGACGGATGGAAACAGACATCCACTTACATTCCTTTTAGAAGCGGCAGATGATATTGCATATAAGACTGCTGACATAGAAGATGCAATAAAAAAAGGATGCATTACCTATGATAAATTGTTAATGGAATTACAGGAAGCAGGAAAAAAGGAAGTTGTAAACAGTGCCTATGCGGATATGATAAAAATGCTGGAACATAAATACGACAAAGCATTGCAAAATAATTATGAACAACCGGATATATACGCAGTACAAAACTGGGTTGTCGGTATTCAGGGCAGAATGCTTTTTGCAGCATCCGATAATTTCATTAAACATTACGCTGAAATCATGGATGGAACATATGGAAAAGATCTTTTCAGTGATTCACCGGTAGAAATCATGATGGAAACACTTGGCGATATTGCATATCGTTATGCTTTTATTTCAAAACCAATCTTCAAATTAGAGATTGCAGCAGAAACCATTTTCAACTTCCTGCTTGATAAATTTGTAGACGCCGTTATTTACTATGATACGAATAAAAAACAAACAGCAGTACAGGAAAAATTAATATCTCTTATCTCCGAGGATTACAAAAGAATTTATCACACTTTTTCAAAAGATAAATCAGAAGATGAAAAACTATACCTACGACTTCTTTTAGCAACTGATTACATATGTAGCATGACCGACAGTTATGCAAAAAATCTTTATCAGGAATTAAACGGGATAGATTAAAAAGAAACAGAGCATTTGCTCTGTTTCTTTTAATATTCTTCTATAAA
>CAZAQH010000090.1:0-7412 GCA_964487395.1 uncultured Lachnospiraceae bacterium
AGGCATATGCTTCTTTTCTCTCATCCGGTGTCATACTGTTTAAAACAACGCCAACCGTAAGTCCTAAAAACTCATGAACCTGTCCCATCCATTCTGCATCACGCTTTGCAAGATAGTCATTAACGGTAACAATATGTACGCCTTTACCTTCCAGCGCATTTAAATAAGCTGGCAGTGTAGAAACTAAAGTTTTACCTTCACCAGTTTTCATTTCGGCAATACGGCCCTGGTGTAAAATAATACCACCAATAATCTGAACCGGATAATGCTCCATTTGTAAAACTCTTCTTGCAGCTTCTCTGATTGTCGCAAATGCCTCTGGAAGTAAATCATCCAGTGTCTCCCCATCAGCAAATCTTTTCTTATACTCTTTTGTCTTGCCACGCAATTCTTCGTCTGATAACGCAACCATCTGCTCTCTTAATGCTACTACCTGCTCCATAATTGGTGTTATTCTCTTAAGTTCCCGTTCACTATGCGTTCCAAAGACTTTATCGATTACACTCATTTTCCACTGACTCCTTGTAAATTGTAGGAATTCTACCAAATTACGTATATCCCTTTTACGAAACCTAAAGATTATTGTAACAGAAACATGTTTTAAGTTCAATAAAAACAGCCATATCTAAACTCTTAACTTTTTATGAACTTTATGAACAAGCTGTCAAAAAAGTCATTATTCGTGTGTATTTCTTGATTTTTATATATGGAAGTGTTATTCTTTTAACGATAGTTTAAAATAAATGAAAGAAAAAAATAAAATTTGAGGTGTAAACAAATGAGCAAAAGTTTTAAGGACTTACTTTCAACAGTAAATGATTGCAGTGTAAAAAAATTAGCAGTTGCAGTAGCGCAGGATAGGGCTGTTTTAGAAGCAGTCAAAGCTGCAAAAGAACGCAAAATAGCTGATTCCATTTTGGTTGGTGATGCCGATAAGATTAAAGAAATCGGCGAAAGCATTTCCATGAATATGGATGATTATGAAATCATTGATGAAAAGGATACCGTAGAAGCATCATTAAAAGCCGTTAAATTAGTTCATGATGGAAAAGCTGACATGTATATGAAAGGACTTCTTGATACTAAGACATTTTTAAAGAGTGTTTTAAATAAGGAAGTTGGACTTCGTACCGGTAAGCCATTATCTCACGTTTGCGTATTCGAGATTCCAGGAATTGACCGATTACTGTTTTTATCAGATGTAGCTTTTATGCCATATCCAACATTAGAAGACAAAAAATGTATTATTGAATACACTGTTGATGTTGCAAAAGCTTGCGGTGTAGCATGTCCAAAGGTTGCTCCACTTGCTGCCGTTGAGGTACTTAACGAGAAAATGCCTGTAACGGTCGATGCAGTTGAACTTACAAGAATGAATGCAGAAGGTGAAATTAAAGATTGTATCGTAGATGGTCCTCTTTCACTTGACATCGCTTTATATAAAGAAGCTGCTGAAGAAAAAGGTGCTCTTGACCGTAAAGTTGCCGGAGACGCAGACATTCTTCTTTTCCCGGATATTCATGCAGGTAACCTCGTATATAAAGCAATTGTACATATGGTACCAAATGTTATCAACGGTAACATTCTTACCGGAACACAGGCTCCTGTTATTTTAACATCTAGATCAGATACCTGTGAAACAAAAGTAAACTCTATTGCTCTTGCTGCAGTTGTTGCAGAATCATTAAAAAAATAAATAAACCGCACACAAAAGTGCAGAAAAGAGGTCAATTGTGTCAGTAAAAAGTTTAATTATCAATCCAGGTTCCACTTCTACTAAAATCGGTGTATTTGAAGATGAAACTTTATTGTTCGAAGAAACCTTAAGACATTCAACAGATGAAATTGCAAGATATGCAACCATCGTTGACCAGAAAGATTTCCGAAAAGATATTATAACTAACTTATTAAAAGAGAAAAATTTTGATATTCAGTCTCTTAATATGGTTGTTGGCCGTGGCGGTATGTTAAAGCCTATTCCAGGTGGTACATATGCTGTTACAGATGATTTATTAGAGGATTTAAAAATCGGTAAACAAGGACAGCATGCTTCTAACTTAGGTGGTATATTAGCTCGCGAAATTGGTGATTCCATTGGGGTTCCTTCATTCATCGTAGACCCTGTAGTTGTTGATGAGCTTTGTGATATCGCAAGATATTCCGGTGTACCGGAACTTCCAAGAACAAGCGTATTCCATGCTTTAAACCAAAAAGCTGTTGCCAAAAGATATGCAAAAGAAACAGGAAAAGCATATGACAGTTTAAACCTTATTGTTGTTCATATGGGCGGCGGCGTTTCCGTTGGTGCACATCAAAATGGTAAAGTCGTTGATGTATTTAATGCATTAGACGGTGATGGTGCTTTTTCACCTGAAAGAGCTGGTGGTGCTCCATCCGGTGCATTAATTAAAATGTGTTTCTCCGGTAAATATACTGAAAAAGAAGTTTACAAAAAATTTGTCGGCAATGGTGGTTTCAATGCTTACGTTGGTTCTAATGACATGCGTGACGTTGAAAAAATGGTGAATAACGGTAATATGAAAGCAAAAGAAGTTCGTGATGCTTTCATTATGCAGGTAACAAAAGACATTGGCTCTATGGCATGTGTATTAAAAGGTAAAGTAGATCAGATTATTGTAACCGGTGGAATTGCTTATGATAAGGCGGTGGTTGCAGGCTTAAAAGAAGCAAGCGAATGGATTGCTCCATTTACTGTATATCCCGGTGAAGATGAACTTCTTGCTCTCGTACAAGGTGGACTTCGCGTTATTAACGGTGAAGAACAGGCAAAAGTTTACTAAATCAAAAAATAAATTGAGCTGTCGCATTAAATTTGCGGCAGCTCTTTCTTTTATTATTTTTCTGCATTAGTCTTTTTCTTTTTTTCAAAAATCTCTTTAAAGGATTCCGTGTAAGGTTCTCTTGCTATTCCATATTCCGTGATAATTCCCGCAATCAAATCATGGTCAGTTACATCAAACGCCGGATTAAATACTTTTACTCCCTCCGGTGCCATTCGCTCCTTATACCACATTTCGGTTACTTCTTCTGCCGGACGCTGCTCAATCTTAATATCCGCTCCTGTTTTGGTATTCATATCAATGGTAGATGTCGGTGCACAGATATATACCGGTACGTTATATCTCTTTGCCACAGTTGCCACCACACTTGTTCCAATCTTATTTGCGGTATCTCCATTGGCTGCCACTCTGTCGCATCCCACAAAAACAGCATTGACCCATCCATTTTTCATAATAGTAGCAGACATATTATCACAAATAAGTGTTACATCAACTCCTGCTGAATGAAGTTCATAGGCTGTTAATCGTGCTCCCTGAAGCAGTGGTCTTGTTTCATCCGCAAAGACTTTAAAATGATAGCCTTTTTCTTCTCCAAGATAAATAGGTGCTGTCGCAGTACCATACTTACAAGTTGCTAATTGTCCTGCATTGCAGTGTGTCAGTATTCCGTCTCCAGGTTTAACCAATGTCAATCCATATTTTCCGATTGTCTTACAAACCCATATATCCTCCTGCTTTATTGCAATCGCTTCTTTTTTTAAAGCCTCCAATATATCCGTTATTGGTTTATCCTTGAGGGACTGACATAATCTATCCATTCTATTTAATGCCCATGATAAATTAACTGCCGTTGGTCTTGAAGAATTTAAATATTCTTTTTGCTTTACAAATTCCGCATAGAAAGTTGAAAAATCATCTGCTTTAATCTGTTTTGCCAATATGTATATTCCAGATGCTGCCGCTACGCCAATTGCAGGAGCACCTCGAACCTGTAATAAATAAATAGCATCCCATATTTCCCGTGCTGTTTTCAATCGAATAATCTCTGTTTTACCCGGTAATTTTGTCTGGTCAATAATAACTAGTTCATCTTTTTCCGTATCCAGTTCCACTGTTTCGTAATCTAATATTGTTTTCTCGCTCATTTTGATTTCCTATCGTTTTCTATTTTTTATAAGGTAATAATATCAGCAAATTTTGCCCTTACTGTCTTACACAAATCATTTGGTGCAAGTGTAATCTGTGCTCCGATTTTTCCTGCGCTGACATGAATCTTATTTAAATTTTCTGCGCTGCTGTCTATTACCGTATCATACTGCTTTTTCATGCCAATTGCAGTACATCCACCTCTTACATATCCTGTCACTGTCGTAATATCCTTAACATGTATCATTTCTACAGATTTTTCGTTCACAGATTTTGCTGCTTTCTTTAAATCAAGTTCCTTGTCTATCGGAATAACAAACACATAATATTTTTTACTATGTGCTAACGTTACAAGTGTCTTATATACTTCCTCATGAGGCAATCCCAGCTTATCTGCCGTTTTTCCTGCATCTGTAAACTCTTCACATTCATAACTTCTAAATTCATATGCTATTTTTTCTCTATCTAAAATTCGCATTGCATTTGTTTTCACTGTCTTGTCTTTCGCCATAATGCATTCCTCTATTATATATTTTCATGTAAAATATCATAAATTTGATCTACATCATACTCCGGGGCCGTTTCCCAAGCCACTTCATATATTCTCTTTATTATCGAAACCTCTTCTTCCAGTTCTTCTGCTACTGCTTCTATACTTTTACTTTTCTGTATTTTTTTACATACAAGTTCTATCAGTTTCTTTTCTTTTCCAATTTCTTTTCCAATTTCTTTTCCAGTTAGTAATCCATTTTCCCGTTCTTCTTCTCGAATTAACTGTTCATATTCCCACGATTTCATATATCCTTTCTTGACCTCCTCATCTTCTTTGATTTCAGACGCAATGGTATGAATCTTGGCTATCTTGTCATTGGTTACATTCTGTGCTTTACTATCTGCAATATAATGCAACAATTCCGTTAATGCTTGCTTTCCTTTATTATCTTTGCCTTCTGTATATAAATAAATGGTAACATTACCATCCTCATATGGCAATTGTGGTCTTTCTAATATCTGATTCTTTACCGTGTACCACATCAGATTTTCTCCAAAGGGATCTTTTTCCATAATGAAAATTACAAATGCCTTTTTAAGCGATGTATAAGAGTCTCCAGCTTTTAGCAAATCTCTGTCTATCATAGCATGATAATAACGACTTCGTTCTGGTAGCGATTCAATTTTTTCTTTCTTATCTGCTTTTTCCATCTCTATATCAAATACTTCCAGTGGAAGATTTGATATGGGTACGATATCTTTAGATATCTTTGCATAAGCCTTTTCTTCCTGTTCACTGATAAAAGCGTCTACTCTGATCGCATGCTGATCATGATTACCCGTTGTCATTACTTTTTGTGCCACAATACTGATATCCCGCAAAGGTCTGTCAAATATTGTCTCTAATAAAATCTTACAAAATTCTTTGCCTTTTTCTCCGTAATTAACCATTTCCATAAAGAGGAAATCATCCATTACATTCATGTCTTCTAATTTCTTTTTGTACATTCGTACCTCCTTCTTTTAGGAAGTACACTTTACCATGTGACTTCCTAATCTGTTATTAAGTTGTCATAAGGTAAATTTGTGAAGGATTCTTCACGTTTGATTCGCGCCTGTGTCGGCGTTAGACGAAAAAAGTATCGCTTTTAAATATCTTAACCGATACTTTATTGTAATGCATATACGGAAAACATGTCAAGCGGATTTCCAAAAAGGAACGCTCAATTTTTCAATAACCATCTATCATTCTAAAACAACCATCTATAAAAAAAGGGTAGAAAAGTATATTTTTATTTTTTATACTGTAACTGTAAACAGGAGGGCCCGTAATGAATATTGAAATAAAACTGGACGCAGACTGTCCCGAAACAAAAATACTAATTACCACAAAAGAAATGACAGCAGAAATCTCTTCTCTGATTAAGAGAATGTCCGAAGATAATAAGCAACTTCTGGCTGGTTTTCAAAATGACATACTGGAATTGTTAAAACTTGAGGATTTAATTCGAATCTATAGTGAATCCGGGAAGATTTATGCCGTCACTAATAAAGGTACTTATTCGCTGCGATTAAGATTATATGAATTGGAAGACCGATTAATTGGCAGTTCTTTTGTCCGTATCTCCAATTCTGAAATCATTAATTTACAAAAGGTTAAAAACTTTGATTTAAGTTTAACCGGTACGATATGTGTTACATTAACAAACCAAACCGTCACATATGTATCTCGCAGATATGTATCCAAAATCAAAAAAATATTAGGAATTTGAGGTAAAAATATGAAAAGAAAAATACTATCACGTTGTTTGTTAGGTGCTCCAATTGGCTTTACTATTAGTACCATGATTACTATTATAATATCTATTACCATAGGGGACGGCAATTATTATCCTATTGTACCGCAATTAGCGATTGACTGTGGTTCTGAATTAAATGCCGTAGTACTTCAGGCACTTTTCTCATTCCTCTATGGTGCTGCATGGGGTGGTGCGTCCATGATTTGGGAAATAGAGCATTGGAGTTTATCACGCCAGTCACTGACCCATCTTGCGGTTTGTTCCATTTTTACTTTTCCCATTGCCTATTTGATGCGTTGGATGGATCATAGTGTGTCCGGCATTTTACTCTATTTTGGAATATTTGCCTTTATGTATACATTCATATGGGTAGCCCAGTATATCTCTATTCGCAAAAAGATTAGACAACTTAATGAAAAAATGCAGGAAAACGATAAAACAAACTAATAAAGCAAAAAGAATCCACGTCAGATAATCCGACGTGGATTCTTTTTTTATAAGAAATTATTTTGCTGCTTTTGCTGCTTTGATCTGTTCTGTTAATGCAGGAACAATCTTGTTTAAGTCACCAACAAGACCATAATCAGCTACTTCAAAAATAGGTGCTGTTTCGTCTTTGTTGATTGCAACAATGATATCAGATTCTTCCATACCAGCTACGTGCTGAATTGCTCCAGAAATACCAATAGCAAAGTATACGTTAGGACGAACTGTCTTACCAGTCTGACCAACCTGAAGATCCTTTGGTTTCCAGCCAGCATCTACAACTGCACGAGAACAGCTTACTGTTCCGCCAATTGCTGCTGCAAGATCATCTAAAATTTTGAAGTTCTCTGGGCTTCCAATACCACGTCCACCAGAAACTAAAATTTTAGCATCCATAATATCTTCTACATCGCTAACTGCTTTTACAACTTTTAAGATTTCAACATATTTGTTATCAGGTGTAAATCCAGGATTGTACTCTGTTACAACTGCTTTTGCTCCAGTTTTTCTTTCTGCTTTCTGCATAACACCAGGACGTACAGTTGCCATCTGAGGACGGAAATCAGGACATGCAATTGTTGCAATTGTATTTCCACCAAATGCAGGACGGGTCATAAGAAGCTGATTATGTTTCTGCTCTTTACCCGGAACAGGATTAATTGGGAAATCTCCGATATCAAGCTGTGTA
>CAZAQH010000091.1:0-7302 GCA_964487395.1 uncultured Lachnospiraceae bacterium
TATTTTATCATTGATTCTTTTTTTCAGCAACACAAACCGTTTCTGACGCTGAGCGCCTCTCCATTTCTCAATATTTTCCCTTAAATTACCATATCTTATTTTTATTCATTCGTATCAAGTTCAAACCAAAAAGCCACTCCATTATCATAATTAATAACACCATACTGTTGATGCATTGATTCCATAATAGCCTTTACAATTGAAAGTCCCACTCCACTTCCACCATATGCTCTGGTACGAGCCTTATCAACTTTATAAAATTTCTCCCAGATATGTGAAATACTTTCTTCTGGAATCGGTATACCTGTATTAAATACAATCGTCCGTAATTTATTGTTATTTTTCTCCAGGCGAATATCAATCATTTTTTTTCCCGCGCAGTGATTCATGGCATTGGATAGATAATTCGTAAACACTTCTTCTATTTTAAATTCATCTCCCCATACGTAAACAGGGTTGCCATTGGGATACTGTACCGTAATTCCACTTTGCTTAGTCAAAATATCTGTTGACTGCACACAATTTTTAATCATTGTTACAATATCAAACCGCTCCATAGCTACTGTATCATTGCCAAATTCCAACTGATTCAGTGTTAATAACTTCTTGACCATTGTATTCATCTTTGCCGCTTCATCACAGATAACATTACAGTAATAATTTCTGCTTTCTTCATCATCAATGATCCCCTCCTGCAATCCTTCTGCATATCCTTGAATTAAGGCAATCGGCGTTTTGAGTTCATGCGAAACATTCGATAAAAATTCCTTACGCATTTCATCGATTTCTGTTTTTTTCTGTATATCTTTTTTTAATTCATTATTAGCTGTCTTTAACTCGGAAATTGTCACTTCCAACGCTTCTGACATTTTATTAATATTTTCACCAAGTAGCCCTATTTCATTTCTGTTCTTTCCTTGATATTTTGCTTCAAAATCAAGGGCTGTCATTTTTTCCGAAATATCCGTCAATTCTGATATTGGTTTTGTGATTTTTCTTGATATAAACCAAATAAGAATTCCACTTGCTATTACTGCTATTGTTCCTACATAAGCCAAGAAACGATTGGCAATATTAACACTATCACGAATGCTCTCAAGTGCTGTCCAGATAAGAAACATATTTCCGTTATCAAGATTACCCCACATCTCAATATTTTCATTATTCATCCGCTTGTCTTTAACAATCTGTATCCGATACGCATCTGTTTCCACAAGAGCCTGATTACTATTTTGTTCATTTCCCTGTGTTACGTTTTCTGCAAATAAATTGTCCCATAACTGCAATTTTGAAGTCTCTGGATCACGTCCTGTATATTTAACTGTCTGTGAATCTACATCAACGACTAAAATATCAAGATTATATCTTCCGCACAGTGATTTTAATTCCAAGTCGAATTCGTCTGTATTGATTATTCCTTCATTTGCAGCTTTATTAACTGTTGTATATGCATTAAGCAATACCTTCTGTTTGTCATGAATATAATAGTTTTCCAAAAACGTATTATTCAAAAACCAGCAAAGAAGGATGGTACAAGCCATTAATGCAATAAATATGAAGGCAAACTGCCTGTTAATAGAGTGTTTAATATGTTTATTTTTTTTCATTTTCTCTCCAATAAAAAAAGCAGAACTCTGTTCTGCTTAATTTTATCAAATTGTAATATTTAATACAACGAAATACACACATTATTCACATTTCCACTTCGAACTTATATCCCATACCCCAGATGGTTTTGATCAGGTCTCCTTTTTCTCCCATCTTACTGCGAAGCTTCTTAACATGAGTATCAATCGTTCTGGCATCTCCAAAATAATCGTAATTCCAAACATGGTTTAGTATTTTTTCTCTCGAAAGAGCAATTCCTTTATTTTCCATAAAATAAGTGAGTAATTCAAACTCTTTAAAACTCAAATCAATCACCGCGCCATCAATAAAAACAGTATGTGCTGCTTTATCAACACGAATCCCTCCGGCTTCAAGAATATCATCACCCATATTGGAATTGGTTCTTCTTAAAATTGCTTCTACGCGGGCAACCAAAATCTTTGGGCTAAAAGGCTTTGAAATATATTCATCTACACCTAATTCAAATCCCTGTAACTCATCATGCTCCTCACCCTTTGCTGTCAACATGATAATTGGAATCTTGGAATAATTACGTATCTCCTTACACGTCTGCCAACCATCCATTTTAGGCATCATTACATCTAAAATAACAAGTGCAATATCTTTCTGTTCAAAGAAAATATCCATAGCTTCACAACCGTCACCTGCTTCTAATACTGTAAATCCGCTTTTCACAAGAAAATCACGAACTAATTTTCGCATTCTTTCTTCATCATCTACAATTAATATTTTCAGATTGTCCATAACAAGCACCTCGCCATCTGTATCAAGCAAATTATATGTAATCATTCCTAATTTGAAATATTTAATGCCTTTTCTTTTTCTCTAATATTCTGTTCCCGTTCATCTAATTCCTGTTCCCACTGCGAATATTCATTCTCAACCTTTTGACGGTAATTCAAAATAGTTGGATTATTCCCTGTAAAACTTATAATAAATAATGCAAGAACCAAAATTACAAATACCACATTGGCTATGATGGAATTCTGCAGTTGTTGTTTTGTCTTGTCTTTTTTTTGTTTTCTTTTTACAACACGCACCGGCTTGATTTCATCTTTATAGTTGTTATTATATACCTGATATAAGGGTACTCCCGGAATATCCTCTCTGGCGATCCCTGCATGCAACATTCTTTTTTGTAAATCATGTAAATATGCATATCCAATAGGAGTGCGGAACATCCTTTTTTCCAGTGTCGCCTGATAAACCGATAGTATCGTTTCTGCACTGCGATTTTCTATTTTTTTATCTATATATTGAATTGCGCTTAACTCCTGCTGTGCAATTTCGACATCATCTTTTGAGCCGAAGCGAAATCCATTGACGGTGTATTCTGCCTCTTTTTCTTTCTCCATTGTGAATCCCTCTATTTTCGTTTATTAGGTGGAATCGCATTTACAGTTCTGGTAGCTCGAAGTTTCTCTCTTTGTTTTTCATTGACATATTTGGAAATTGCACTGCTTTCCTGATTCAATCGACAGCCATAGACAATCTTTTGATGGTCTGCTTCTTCACTTCGTACCACAATAGCTCCAATGCTGAACCTCACCTTAGAACTTTCATCTTCAAACGTTAAATGTACTACCATATCAGGCTCTACCTTAACATCTCCCCCACAAACAAAAGAAATACCGGTAACGCTGATATCTTTTATAACTACATCATATGTTCTCTTATTTAGCTCAATCTGCGCGATTCCATCAAAACCAAGCCACACACGACATGCAGCCCTTCTATTGACAATCTTGCCCGGAGTCATACATCTGATTTCATGATATATTTTATCATCCGGCATTTTTATATTTCTGATTTTAACATTATTAAACTGATATACTCTCATATCTGCCTTATTAACGGCAAAAACTCGTATTACTAACCCATTTGTGCTGAAACCAACCATTTTTTCTTCTCTAATAATGGGGTCTGCATAAACAACTTGTTCTCCAATTTCAGCTATTGATGTGTCAAACTCCAACACTTGAAAGCCGATACCAACTGAAATTTGGATATTAGAGTCTTTTTCAAGTTCATATAAATACATAATGTTCTCCCGTTGCTATGTTTTCTGAAAATAATACCCTATTTTTAATTATAACATATTCTTAACATTCTACCAGCAGAAAAATTCAGAAAAAAAGTACCGTAATTACGGTACTTTTTTATGGACCAGACGGGAGTCGAACCCGTGTCCGAAGCCCCATCCACTGTACTTCTACAAGCTTAGTCAGTCTATTAACATTCCCTCATGCATCCAGTGGCTGACACCCAGGTGCACTTAGTAGCTTCATAATACGTACATATACGCAAAGCTTAATATATGCCGTTTCCTACAAAAATGATGTCTTATCCTAGCGTGTAGGTGCAAAAGGTAAGACAACGCCGCAATTAGGCAGCGTAAGCTAATTTATTATTGTTAGCGTTTAAATTTAATTGTGCGATTAACGTGTCGCAACGGCTTGCTTCTCCAGATTCAAAAACCCCGTCGAAACCTTGACTAGCCCTTATTTAGTTACTTACTATTATAGTATCCCATTTTTCATAAAATTACAATCCATCATCTGATAAATGGGATAAATACTATCAATTGAGATTTCTTACTTTAAATTCTTTTTCAGCCTCTCTTTGCTGATCTTTTTTTGCGATATCCTGACGTTTATCATATAACTTTTTACCACGGCAGAGACCAATTTCTATTTTTGCTTTGCCATCTTTAAAATATACCTGAAGCGGAACAATGGTAAAGCCTTTTTCCTTCATCTTACCCTGTAATTTATTGATTTCCATTTTGTGAAGTAAAAGCTTTTTAGGACGAAGTGGATCTTTATTAAAAATGTTGCCCTTTTCATATGGACTGATATGCATGCCATAGGCAAACATTTCTCCATTTTCAATGCGGATAAATGCTTCTTTGATGCTGCACTTTCCAAGTCTCATGGATTTAACTTCAGTTCCATGTAAAACCAGTCCTGCTTCTATCTTTTCATCCACAAAATAATCATGATATGCTTTTTTATTATTTGCAATCAATTTCATTGCTTCTTTTGCCATTTTTGCTGTTACCTCCTACTCTTCCTCCACAAGAAGAGAAAAATCAATGGTCCTTAACTGTTTATCGACCGAGTCAACTATTACATTAACCGGCTGTCCCAGTTTATATTTGATTCCGGTTTTACTTCCTACCATTTCATATTGTGTTTCATCATATACAAAATAATCTCCCGGAATCTTGGATACATGAATCATTCCTTCAACGGTATTGGGCAGTTCTACGTAAATACCCCATTCCATAATACCGGAAATAATACCTTCAAATGTTTCTCCCAAATGATTGCCCATGTATTCTGCTTTTTTCATTTTTTCTGTTTCGCGTTCTGCTTCGTCTGCTCTACGTTCCATTTTAGAAGACTGTGCTGCAACATCGGCTAATATAGTTTCATAATGTGCTTTTCTATCTTCTTTCATGCGTCCTCTTAGATAATCCTTAATGATTCTGTGAATCTGTAAATCCGGATATCTTCTGATAGGTGATGTAAAATGGCAATAATATCTGCATGCCAAGCCAAAATGTCCACTACAGTCAATCGTATATTTTGCCTGTTTCATGCTTCGAAGTGCCAGACGGCTGATTAAATCTTCTTCTGTCTTACCTTCAATATTGGCAAGCAGTTTCTGAATTTCTTTTGGATGAATTTCATCCTTACTCATTTTAATGGTATAACCAAAATTGTGAATAAAAGTTGCCAGTTTCATAATCTTTTCTGAATCCGGATTATCATGTGTACGATATACAAATGGCAGTTCCAGCCAATAAAAATACTGTGCCACGGTTTCATTGGCAATCAGCATAAAGTCTTCGATTAGTTTGGTGGCTGAATTTCTTTCGTATGGCTTAATTTCAATCGGATGACCTTCACTATCCAATATCATTTTTGTTTCCGGGAAATCAAAGTCAATGGAGCCACGTTTTTTACGATTTTTCCTTAAAATAGATGCAAGTGTCGCCATCTGTTCAAACATGGGCACAAACTCTTTATACTTCTCGCGCTCTGCTTCATCGTTTTCTTCTATTATTTTATTCACAGAAGTGTAAGTCATTCTTCTATCTACACAAATAACACTTTCCACTACACGATAATCAATTACTTTTCCATTTGGGTCAATTGTCATAATACAACTAAGTGCCAGTCGGTCCTGTCCCTGGTTTAATGAGCAGATTCCATTGGAAAGCTTATGTGGAAGCATCGGAATCACACGGTCTACCAAATATACACTGGTTCCTCTTAAAAGTGCTTCCCTGTCAAGAGCTGAATTTTCCTGCACATAATTGCTGACATCGGCAATATGTACTCCAAGACAGTAATTATCTCCTTCCATGGTAAGGGAAACTGCATCATCTAAATCTTTCGCATCCTCACCATCGATGGTAACCATCATAACATCACGCAAATCTTCTCTGCCAGCCCGGTCGGAATCCAAAATGGTTTCCGGTGTCTTCTCGGCCTGATTCATCACCTTTTCCGGGAAATCAGTTGGCAGACCAAAGCCTTTTACGATGGACATAATATCAACACCCGGATCATTAATATGACCTAGTATCTCAATTACTTTTCCTTCCGGATTTTTACCTTCTTTGCCATAATCGGTTAATTCTACGACTACCTTATGACCGTCTACTGCTCCCTTGCTTCTTTCATTTGTCACAAAAATATCCGATGAAAATTTATGGTTATCCGGTACGACAAATCCAAAATTCTGGTTTTTCTGATACGTTCCAACAATCTGCGTGGTTCCTCTTTCTATGATACCGATAACTTCTGCTTCCTGTCTTTTTCCTTTTGAATTAGGAACCAGCGCTACTCTTACAGTATCAAGATGAAACGCACCATTTACTTTTGATTCCGGAATAAAAAGATCATCTTCTAATCCATCAATTTCTACAAAACCAAAGCCTTTCTGGTTACTGATAAACGTACCAATCAAAGCCTCATCTTCTGTTCCTGCTACTTCCTTGTTTTTTATTTTTTCATCAAAAAGCATATATTTTCCACGTTTACTAATCTGAATCTTTTTATCAAGGATTAACTCCTGTAAAATAGCAGAAAGTTCACCTCTGTCTTCCGGTTCAACCTGTAAAATAACTGCCAGTTCTTTTTCCTTCATGGGAACATAATATTGATCCTTCATTAAGTCAAGAACAATTTTTTTTCTTTCTTCAAATGTCTTCTTCATTCATACTCCTTTTATTTCCATTCATAAAAAAACACCCTTGCATGTATATACAAGGGTGCTTAACATCAATCTTAAGTCGTTACTAAAAACGGTTAATATTTAATATTGCTGCAATCACAATAAAAGCAATGGTAAGATATCTTGTCATCTTTACTAAAGCACCTTCCATGGAACGTCCTTTATTTTTACCCCAATAGCTTTCGGCAGCTCCGCTGATAGCTCCAAGTCCTGCGGACTTTCCCTCCTGCAATAATACAATAGCAGATAAAACAACACAAATTATTATAAAAACAATTGTTAAAATAATTCTCACGATTTCCATTTATGGTACCTCCTAATTTCATGCAAAATTAATTCTACCATAAAGGAACTAATATTTCAACTAAATTTTTATGATTTGAAGGGATTTTTATAGATTGCTACACTTCCTAATTCTTCTTCTAT
>CAZAQH010000092.1:0-7263 GCA_964487395.1 uncultured Lachnospiraceae bacterium
GGAATCAATGTTCAGCTGATAGCGGAATACGCGTTCAGTTGAAGCGGAATTTGCATAAACACCAAAAACAAACAAAAATTATAAGACAAGCATATTGTGATTTTACATGTTGCGAGCAGGCATTGAGCGAATGGGAAAGTAAGAGAAGTAGTTAAAAAAAAATGATGAATTGAATTAGAATAAGATAAACGTATAAACGCCTGCGTCATAATGACGCAGGCGTTTATACGTTTATCTTATTCTTCCTGTGTGACGGGTTCAAAGTCAAGTGCGTCTTCTTCGGTGACGCTTATGTCGGCATCTTCAGGAATTTTTCCCTGCAGTAATTCGGAAATATAAGTGATTCGTTTCATTGCACGCGAATAATTTTCTTCAGCTGTTTCTTTTACGGTTTCATCATAAGTTGTACCTTCGTCATAATATTGATGGTAAAGAGCGTTTGCTTCGCTCATATATGTAGCAGCTTCATCTGCAAGAGATTCAATACTTGCAAATTTATTAGGAACCTCTATTTCTGCCAAAAATTGGAATTCTTCATTCATACTATCAAGACAACTGATAAGTTCAAAGACCGCATTTTCGCTTTGCGGATCAATAGCATCCATTGTCTCGGATATTCCGGTAATATTATCTTTAAATGTAGTCATATTTTCTTCGAAAGCACTTAATTTCTTATCTTTACCACATCCTGTTATAAGTGACAGAAATAAGGATAATAGCAATACTATAGCAATTTTCTTTGTTTTCAAGTATAGTTCCTCCTAAAGTTTTCAACAGATTGAATGTATCATATTGATAATCTTAAATCAAGTATTGCTACATTAATATTCGCTTAAGATTTATTATGTTTTTCACTTTTATCATACTAAATATCATATTTTAAGTTTATTTCCTTTGTTGTATTAATTTAAATGCAATGATATACTAATAAGAAATGTAAAATCTGTGATGGGGATTTAATTATGACAAAACAGGAATTCAAACAATTATGTGACAATAAAATTATTTTTTTAGATGGTGCAATGGGATCTAATCTTTTTAAAAGAGGGATGCCAAAGGGAGTTTGCCCAGAGAAATGGATACTGGAAAATAAAGATATAGTCATTGAACTTCAAAAAGAGTATGTAGAAAGTGGAAGTAATATTTTATATACTCCAACTTTTACTGCCAATCGTTCCAAACTTACGGAATATGGGCTTGAAGATGAGCTTGAACGGATAAACGCAGAATTGGTTGCGATTACTAAGACAGCGGCAGATGGAAAAGCATTGGTGGCTGGCGATATTACCATGACAGGTATTCAGCTAAAGCCAATGGGACCGCTGGAATTTGAAGATTTAATAACGATATACAAAGAGCAGGCAAATGCCCTAATAAACGCCGGTGTTGATTTATTTGTTGTAGAGACTATGATGAGTTTACACGAGACAAGAGCAGCTGTCATAGCGATTAAAGAATTCTGTGATTTACCGATTATGGCCACCATGACATTTGAACAGGATGGCAGAAGTCTGTACGGGACAGATGCATTAACGGCTGCCATTGTATTATCAACACTTGGTGTAGATGCTATTGGTGCAAACTGTTCAACAGGACCAGAGCATATGGCACCTATTATTAAGGTAATGGCAGAATCTATTGATTTACCGATAATTGCCAAACCAAATGCAGGAATACCTTATTTAGATGAAGCAGGTGAAACCGCATATCATAATACACCAGAACATTTTGCCCAGGAGATGACATTATTAATAGATGCAGGAGCATCTATTATAGGTGGCTGTTGCGGAACAACGCCTGAATACATTTTGGCAACAAAGAAAATGGATTTTTGCAAAAAGGCAATTGCAAAATCAAGTAAGGACATGCATTATCTGACTACAGAACGCAATACTCTGACCTTCGGCCTTGATGATGCTTTTATTGTAGTTGGAGAGCGAATTAATCCAACAGGTAAAAAAGCATTACAGGAAGAACTTCGAAATGACAATATTGAACGCATACTTAAATTTGCAGAAGAGCAGGAAGAAAATGGCGCAAGAATATTAGATGTCAATCTTGGTATGAGCGGAATTGATGAAAAAGAAATGATGCTTCGGGTAATCGAAGAATTACAGGGTGTAACATCACTTCCTTTATGCATTGATTCAAGCCATGTGGATGTAATAGAAGCAGCTCTTCGAAAATATCCGGGACGAGCATTAATTAATTCCATTTCCTATGAAAAAGAAAAATTTGATAAACTGCTTCCTGTCGCCAAAAAATATGGAGCCATGTTTATTTTACTTCCTTTATCAGATAGTGGACTCCCGAAGGATTTGAATGAGAAAATAGATATAATTAATAAAATATATAAAAAAGCAGTGTCCATTGGTTTCTCAAAAGAAGACATTATTGTTGATGGATTAGTCACTACGGTTGGTGCTAATAAAAATGCAGGAATCGAGACACTTGAAACCATTCGATACTGTAAACAAAATGGTTTTGCAACGACATGTGGACTTTCCAATATTTCATTTGGACTGCCGGAAAGAGGATATGTAAATGCAACATTCCTTTCAATGGCAATTTCAGAAGGTCTTACGATGGCAATTGCTAATCCTAACCAGAATTTATTGATGAGTACGGCGCTTGCGGCTAATTTACTACGTAATAAAGAAGATGCCGATATTGCTTATATCGAAAAAATGGAACAACTAAAGGAACTTGGAATTGCAGCAGAACAGAAAATTAATCCGGAAATAAAAAATGCTGATAAAAAAGCAATAACTGTAAATACTAGGGATAACTTGATAGAAGACTCATTAAAAGAAGTCGTCATGAAAGGCAAACGGAATTTTGCAAAAGAAATTACAAAACAATGTTTAGATGCAGGATGCGAACCTTCAATGTTATTGAATCAGGTGTTGATACCTGCTATTAATGAAGTTGGTGATTTGTTTGAAAAAGGAAGATACTTTTTGCCACAATTAATTGCCAGTGCAGAAACTATGAAAAATGCAATTGAACTATTAGAACCTTTGCTGCAAAAAGGCAATGATGGTAAAAAGATGCCGGTTATTGTAATTGCAACAGTTGCTGGAGATATTCATGATATCGGGAAGAATCTGGTGGCTCTTATGCTTAAAAACTATGGATTTCGAGTCATTGACCTTGGCAAGGATGTAGCAAAGGAAGTAATCGTAGAAACTGCTATAAAAGAGCAGGCAGGTATTATTGCGTTATCAGCGCTTATGACAACGACAATGCGCGAGATGGACGAAGTCGTCAAATTAGCGAAGGAAAGAAACGTAAAAGCCAGAATTATTATTGGCGGGGCTGTCATTACACAGGACTATGCAGATGAAATAGGAGCAGACGGTTATTCTAAGGATGCCGCAGAAGCAGTTAAATGTGCAAGCCGGTTACTAAATTTAAAATTATAATAATATACTGATACAAAGGATGGTAAACCAAATGGGTGAAGAAGTTATGAATCAAACGGATGTCGTCGAATTATTAAAAGATATGAAAGGTCAAAACAAAAAGAAACTATTTTATTTAAGACTTTTAACAGCTATTTTTGCCGTCATTTGCATTGCAATTGTATCGGTAATACCAAGTGTTATCTCTACACTTGATACAACGAAAACTACAATGGCTCATTTAAATGATACAATAACCACTATGGACGATACCATAACCACCATGGATGAAACATTGGATGCAATAACAGCAATGGCTGATACCGGAACAACAGGTATAACAGAGGCATTGGAAAAAATAGAATCAATCGATTTTGAAGGATTAAACAGTGCAATTGGTGATTTAGGAACTGTTGTAGAGCCAATGGCTAAATTCTTTGAGAAATTCAAATAAAGAACTTGGAGGCATAATATGAATGGAGCAGATATAATGGTAAAATGTCTGGAAAAGGAAGGGATAACAGATATATTTGGATATCCCGGTGTAGCAATCGCTCCTTTTTATAACAGTATTTTATCATCTGAAATAAGAAGTATTTTAATTCGAACAGAACAAAATGCAGCACATGCGGCAAGTGGATATGCAAGAACAACCGACAAACCGGGGGTTTGTGCAGTAACCTCTGGTCCCGGTGCGACTAATCTGATTACAGGTATTGCAACAGCATTTGCAGACAGCATTTCGCTTGTTTGCATTACAGGACAGGTAAACAGTGAATTATTGGGAAGTGATGTTTTTCAAGAGGCTGATATAACAGGTGCATGCGAATCTTTTGTTAAATATTCTTATCTCGTAAAAGATGTGAATGAAATTCCAAGAATTTTTAAAGAAGCGTTTTATATTGCCAATACAGGCAGAAAAGGTCCTGTACTTATTGATGTTCCGATTGATATTCAGAATGAGTCTATTAGTAAATTCAAATATCCTGATGAAATCAATATGCGTACTTATAAACCAACCGTAAAAGGACATGCCGTTCAAATAGGAAAAGTTGTAAAAGAACTTGAAAAAGCAAAACGTCCTATTATTTGTGTTGGTGGTGGTGTTTTATTAAGCAATGCCCAGAAAGAAATATTAACCTTTGTCGAAAATCATAAAGTACCGGTTGTATCGACAATGATGGGTATCGGAGTTATGCAGTCTTCACATCCACTATATTTTGGAATGGTGGGTAATAATGGAAAAGCATATGCAAATCGAGCAATGAATGAATCCGATTTACTGATTATGGTTGGGGCAAGAGTCGCAGACAGAGCGATTAGCCAGCCTGATTTAATTACAAAAGATAAGGTTTTAGTACATATTGATGTGGATCCTGCCGAAATCGGTAAAAATGCAGGACCTACAATACCACTTGTTGGAGATGCAAAACATATCTTTAATGATTTAAATCAAAGCGAATATTTGGAAAATCATGATGTATGGATTGAAACATTGAACTTGTACCGTGAGACTATGTCAAAAAAACAAAAATCTAACAAAGATTTTGTTAATCCGGCTCAATTTATAAAACTTTTATCAGATAAAATGGAAGAAAATTCAATTTATGTAGCGGATGTTGGACAAAATCAAATTTGGTCATGCGGTAATTTTAATGTTAAAAATGGATTTTTTATGACATCAGGTGGAATGGGAACCATGGGTTATTCCATTCCGGCAGCAATGGGAGCCAAATTAGCCAATCCGGATAAACAGGTAGTTGCAGTATGCGGAGATGGTTCTTTCCAAATGTCGATGATGGAACTTGCAACAATGAGACAGCACAATATTCCGGTTAAAATTATTGTTATGAATAATCATTATTTAGGAATGGTGCGAGAATATCAGCATTATACATATGAAGATCATTATTCGGTTGTTGATTTATCAGGAAGTCCTGATTTATCTAAACTTTCAACAGCATATGATTTGCCTTTTATCAGAGTCAATAATATGGATGAGGCCCAAAAAGCCATTGATATATTCCTTAAAAATGATGAATCTTATCTGATGGAATGCATGATTGATCCTATGGATTTAGTAAAATAAGAAAGGATAAACAGATGAAACGTATATATTCTGTACTTGTTGAAAACCGTTCGGGTGTTCTTTGCAAAGTTGCCGGATTATTCTCAAGAAGATGTTATAATATCGATAGTTTGGCAGTTGGAGAGACAGATGATCCGAAGGTTTCCTGTATGACAATTGTAAGTAGCGGTACGCAGCGAACAATTGAACAGATAGAAAAACAGTTAAATAAAAAATTAGATGTTATTAAAGTAAAGACATTCGAAGAAGAATGCAGTATCAGTCGTGAACTGATGCTTGTCAAAGTAAAATATAACAAAGGAAATCGCAGAGATATCATGGAAAACTGTGATATTATGGGTGCAAAAATAGTTGATATGTCAAAATATCACATGATAATACAGGTATGTGATGTTCCGGAGCGAACAGCACTCTTTATTAGAATGCTACAGGGAATCAGTATTGTGGAAGTAGCAAGAACCGGCACCCTTGCATTGCAAAAATGTGGAGAAAGCGATACATAAATGATATAGTAATTAGCAGTGTCATAACTATACGTTATGCCTAATATCACTGTATCTCATACGTTGACAATGCAATAAACTGTTGATAGAATTAAGCCTAGAAGCGAATTTTTACATAGCTTAAAAGGGATAAAGGTAACAAATATGAGAAAAAAGGTTTTTCAGCTTTTAGTAGAAAATACATCCGGTGTATTAAGTCGTATTTCGGGATTGTTTTCCAGACGAGGATATAATATTGAAAGTATTACAGCAGGGGTTACAGCTGATCCAAGAGTAACAAGAATTACAATTGTTGCAAGCGGTGATGATGAGATTCTTGAACAGATTGAAAAGCAGGTATCCAAATTAGTAGATGTCTGTGATATCAAAGAATTAAAGCCTACTTTAAGTGTTTATCGAGAATTAGCATTAATTAAAGTACGTGTTTCAGCTGATAAAAGACAAGGTGTATTATCGATAGCTGATATATTCCGTGCCAATATAATTGATGTTTCCAAAGACGGATTAATTATTGAATTAACAGGTGACCAGGATAAGATAGATGCCTTTATTAATCTGTTAGATGGATACGAAATTTTAGAACTTGCAAGAACCGGAATAGCAGGTCTTCGCAGAGGAACAGAAGATATTGTATATCCACAAGTGGAATAAATTTCATTATTTATGAATTTATCATAATTCGTGCATTAAGCACAAAGAAAGAGAAAGGAGTCATGTAAAATGGCAAACAAGATTTATTATCAGGAAGACTGTAACTTATCAATTTTAGAAGGTAAGACAATAGCAGTCATTGGATACGGCAGTCAGGGACATGCACATGCATTAAACGCAAAGGAATCAGGCTGCAATGTTATTATCGGACTTTATGAAGGCTCAAAATCATGGGCAAAAGCAGAAGCTCAGGGATTTAAAGTATATACAGCTGCAGAAGCTGCAAAAAAAGCTGACATTATTATGATTTTAATTAATGATGAAAAACAGGCTGCAATGTACAAAAAAGATATTGAACCAAACTTAGAAGCAGGCAATATGTTAATGTTTGCACATGGTTTTGCAATTCATTTCAATCAGATTATTCCGCCTAAGGATGTTGATGTAACTATGATCGCTCCTAAAGGACCTGGACATACTGTAAGAAGTGAGTATCAGGCAGGTAAGGGTGTTCCTTGTCTCGTAGCTGTACATCAGGATGCAACAGGCAAGGCTCTTGATAAAGCACTTGCATATGGTCTTGCAATCGGTGGTGCAAGAGCAGGCGTTCTTGAGA
>CAZAQH010000093.1:0-7095 GCA_964487395.1 uncultured Lachnospiraceae bacterium
TGTACAGTGACTTGTCGTCAGTTTCCTAACTTGACATTCGCTCCACGGAAAACCTACCACAAGGGTAGCAACCTCACGCTTCATCGCTATCATGCCACAGCAATGACTAGTTTACACGAATATTATGTCTTTTGCAATAGTTTTTTTCAATTAATTTCAAGAATTTTGAAAAATTATGATTTTTTGCCCTCTAAGTTAATAACTGCTATGGAAATAAGCACAATTGCAATACCAAGCAGGGTGAAAAGCTTCACTTTTTCATGAAAAGCAATAATCCCGACAAGTGTAGCTGCAACCGGTTCAATGGATGCAATTACTGCTGCTTTTCCCGACTCCATTTTTGAAAGTCCTTTTGTATATGAAAGATATGGAATCACTGTTACTACTATAATAAGAAGAAACGCATATATAATCATATTCGTATTTTCCGAAAAGGTCTGTGCAATATGCCTTACCTTTATGAAAGGAAGAACTCCGATAGATGCCATTAAAAATGTATATAATGTAATCGTGTCTGAAGAATATTTTTTGTTAATTGCAATCTTTCCAAAGATACTGTACAGGGCATATCCAAAGCCTGACATTAACCCAAATAAAATTCCGGTTACAGAAAGTGTCAGTTGTCCACTCATAATTCCGGTAACACATGCACACCCCACAAAAGCCATAACCATGGCAATACATTTTTTAACTGATATTTTTTCTTTAAATACTACTCTGGACATCAACATAACAAAAAACGGGGATGTATATAATAAAATGGCTGCTACCGATAACGAAGTTAACATAATTGTCTGGAAATAACAAAAATTAAAAAATACCACACTTAACATACCAGTTCCCACAAACACCCAAAGATCACGAATCTTTATATGGAAAGAACTCCGACTTGTAATGGCAATTATGACTGTCATAATAAGAAGTGTTTCGAAGGAACGTATTGCTACCAGTTCCATCGTAGTAAATCCTATTTCATTTAGTGGTCTGACAAGCAGTCCCATACATCCCCACATACATCCTGCTATTAATACATATATAAACGAAAATCTGTTTTTCATTGTGTCCTTCTTTCCAGTTATCTTTTTTCATCAAGAAAGCCACCTGTCCGTTAAGATAGATGGCTTACTAATTATGATATGAAAGTCATAATGTGTCAACACTAATATAAATTATAAATTCTCCATATTACCGGTTTTGACATCATCGAATTCTTTTAACATTTCTTCACTAGGTGCCTTGGTCAAAAGTGAGAATAATACAATCATGATAAGACCCAGCCCAAATCCAACCACTAAGGAATAAAGACCGGTTGCACTGCCAAGTGTTGCTCCATTTAAAAGTGGAATATAATCCCATACGATAACGGCAAGCGCGCCGGATGCAATTCCCGCAATCGCTCCTTGTAAATTTGTTCTCTTCCAGAAAAGGGAAAGAACTACGATTGGTCCAAATGCAGCACCCAAACCAGCCCATGCATTAGATACAAGTCCCATAATAGAGTTATTTGGATCCAGTGCAATAAGATATGCAAGAACAGCGATTACAACAACCGTAACACGACTAATCATCAATACTTTCTTATCATCAGCTTTCTTTTTAAATACTCCAAGGTAAATATCTTCAGCAACACTGGATGCACTTACAAGGAGCTGTGAATCAGCTGTCGACATAATAGCTGCCAAAATACCACAAAGGAATAAACCACCAATAATCGGAAGTCTTACATCTGTTGTGAATAATTTTACTATCATCTCAATAAATACTTTTTCTTCTGCTCCACCTGTTAACACATCAGGGAAAAGATATGCTCGTCCAACTACACCAATAATACAAGCAAAAAGTAAAGATAAAGCAACCCATCCGATTGCAATACCTTTTGATTTATTTAATTCTTTTTCATCTCTAACAGCCATAAAACGAACAAGAATATGAGGCATACCACAATATCCAAGTCCCCATGCGAGCTGGGAAATAATATCTACAACGCTGAATTCTCCTGATGTACCATTCTTCATAATATCTAAGAAGGTAGCACTATCTACACCCGTCTGAGCCAGTGTTGTACTTAAGTTGCCACTTCCAATGATACCAAGTGCTACAAGCGGAACCGCAAGTAATGCAACTAACATAAGCATTCCCTGAATAAAGTCTGTTGTACATACTGCGAGAAATCCACCCATAAAGGTGTAAGCAAGAATAACAACAGCACCAATTGTTAAAGCAATCGAATAATCAATTCCAAAAACAGAATTGAATAATTTTCCTCCTGCTGCCAAAGCAGATGCTGTATATACAAGGAAGAAAATAATAATTGTGACAGAAGAAATAAACAATAAAATTTTCTTGGAATCATGGAAACGATTCTCAAAATATGTAGGAAGTGTCAGTGAATTGTTGGCACGTATTGTATATCTTCTAAGTCTCTTTGAAATAAACAGCCAGTTGCATACCGTTCCTAAAAATAAACCAATTGCAATCCAGCTCTGTCCGGTACCAAGTGCATAAACAGAACCCGGCAGACCCATTAAAAGCCATCCGCTCATATCTGATGCCTGTGCCGATAATGCAGCTACAAATCCTCCAAGCTTTCTGCCTCCAAGGAAATAGTCCTCTGAATTTGTATTCTTTTTTGCACAAAGTGCTCCAACTATAATCATTAATAATAGGTAGAGAACAAATGCTAGTAAAAACCAGCCCATAGAATTACTCATTTTCTGTCCCTCTTCATTCTTTCATTTGTTGTCAATACTTTTTGTCAAATCCTAACATCTTGTCTGTGTCGTTTGACTTACAAATGGCAGGATTGCACGAAATCCTGCCACAAATACAATGAAATTATAATATAGGAATCTTAACAAGTCAACACTCAATTAATGTACTTCTGCATTATGTTACCACGTTAAACTATTAGTGTTCTGCTACAATTAACGCTCTTATTGCATCTGAAGAAGCAAGATTCCAATGGAAAAGATACATGGTATAGCTTACATTCATTTCAATACTAAGTGTTGCACTCAAAATTGCATTTCTTGCATTCATATTTGTCCGGCTGATATAGAAATTATAATCCCCGGGCCATATTGTTTTAAATTCCGTTACATCCATATATTCTACATTATTAAATGTAATATATCTCTGCCCAATCACAACATTTAGGGACCCCGCATTGACCGCCAGATTGCAAACACGGATACACCCCGCCTGCAAAGGTTTTGAACAGGCAATGTCACGAATAACTTCAAGGTCTAAGCCTGAACTTGTATTGATAATGGCAATCGTTATCGTTTGATTCTGTGGAACCATAACCTGTTTTTGTATATAAATGTATCCATTTTCTCCTAATACCGATACTGTCTGCATGCCGCTTGAAACTTTCTCATATTCCGTTACTTCACTGTAGTTTAATGGATTAACAAATAAATTGGAATTAATATATACCTGAAATGGGTTATAATCACTCGCCGCATTCAAAAAGCGAACCACACCCACTCTGTTGCTTCCATTATTGCAAAATCTGCATGGTGCATTCGGCCTTGGAAAAGTGGTAATAATAGTTCCGATTATGTTTGACAAAATATTATTATTGCCTGGATATACTGGTGTACTCTGTTCGGGTGTTGGCAGCGGAATAACCGGCGTATTATTATCCGGATACACCGGCACACTCTGCTCCGGCGTTGGCAGTGGTATTATCGGAATATTCGAATCTTCCGGATATACCGGTGTACTTTGTTCTGGTGTCGGTAAAGGAATTAATGGTGTGTTATCTAAATTTGTGTCATCTCCTGAATATACCGGTCCACCCTCACCCGGATTTGGCAATGGAATAACTGGTGTGTTCCCCATTCTCATACCATTTCCATTGTTAGTATTAACTCCATTGTTATTACCACCATCACCCATATTCTCACCATTGTTATTTCGATTGTTGTTCCTGTTGTTATTATTACGGTTAAAATCCATTTTTTCATTCTCCCACAAGATTATGGTTTATTTTATTCACTCATTTAAAGTTTGTGCTTTGTTATACTTTTTTTGTCAAAAAATATTGACATCCACTACATTTATGATATTATTTTTTTGCGTGTTACTTTTATGTGACCACAGCACAAGACAAATCATAGCGACTATGGTTTACTCTGGAGAGTCTTTACTTATCAGTAAAGCGCCGAAGGTGTACGGCTTTAAGTAAAAGCCAATCTCTCAGGCAAAAGGACAGAGCATCTTAACAATGCATGTTCTACTCTTTAGAGAGCTGATTCTTATCAGCTCTTTTTTGTGTTCTAAAAAAAATATTCTAAGGAGAAGAAAAAAATGTTATCTGCCATCAACTCAGTTTTAAAAGCCATCGACGATTTTGTCTGGGGCATTCCACTCATTGTATTAATTCTTGCAACTGGAATTTTCCTCACAATCAGATTAAAAGGCTTACAGTTCACAAAATTAGGTTCTGCTTTCAAACACATGTTTAAAAACGAATCCTCCGGAGAGCATGGCGAAGTTTCCAGTTTTGCTGCTCTTTGTACCGCACTTTCTGCTACCATTGGTACCGGAAATATTGTCGGTGTTGCAACAGCAATTGTTGCCGGTGGGCCTGGTGCACTTTTTTGGATGTGGATTGCCGCACTGCTCGGAATTGCAACCAAATATTCAGAATGTCTGTTAGCTGTTAAATACAGAGTCGTTGCAGAAGACGGACATATCGTAGGTGGTCCTTTCTATTATATTGAAAAAGGAATGGGCAAGAACTGGAAATGGCTTGCTAAAATCTTTGCTTTCTTTGGTGTAGGTGTTGGTTTGTTTGGAATTGGTACCTTCACACAGATTAACGGTATTACAAGTGCCGTTAACAATTTCTTCGATCCATCCAATGCATGGACTGTTGAGATTTTAGGTCGTTCTTATTCATGGACTGTTATCATTGCAGGTTTACTGCTTACTCTCTGTGTAGCACTTGTTATCATCGGTGGATTAAAAAGAATCTCTCAGGTAGCACAGATTATCGTTCCTTTTATGGCTATTACATATGTACTTGCTGCTTTGATTATTATTTTCATGAATATTACCTCTGTTCCTGCAGCAATCGTTGAAATTGTACAAAGTGCATTTGGTATGCGTGCTGTAGCCGGTGGTGCTCTTGGTGCCATGATTGTTGCAATGCAGAAAGGTATCGCAAGAGGTATCTTTTCAAACGAAGCTGGTCTTGGTAGTGCACCAATCGCTGCTGCCGCTGCTACTGTTGCAGAGCCGGCTAAACAGGGACTTGTTTCCATGCTTGGTACTTTTATTGATACAATCGTTATCTGTACTATGACAGGTCTTGCTATCGTAATAACAGGAACCTGGGATGACGGACTTGAAGGTGTAGCCGTTACTACAAAAGCCTTCCAGATGGGTCTTCCTTTCCCATATCAGGTTGCATCCTTTATTCTTATGATTTGTCTCGTATTCTTTGCATTTACTACAATTCTTGGATGGGATTATTACTCTGAGAAATGTCTGGAATATTTATCAGGTGGCAATCAGAAGCTCGTTAAAGGTTACAGATGGGTATATATCCTTGCTATCTTCATTGGACCATTCATGACTGTAAGTGCTGTATGGACAATCGCAGATATCTTTAATGGTCTGATGGCAATTCCTAACCTAATTGCTCTGGTAGCATTAAATGGAGTTGTAGTTGCCGAAACAAAAATATATCTTGATAGTTTAAAGAAACAAAAATAAACATAAAGAAGCGTCTATCAAAATGATAGACGCTTTTTTTATATTGTTTACTATGTACTTTATGAATTTAATTTAGTAGAGGTGTATTCCTCTTCTTCTTGATTGCTGACCATCTTTTTAATGTTCTTATCGCTTCCTGAGGCTGATATAATTCGTCCCGAATCAATCTTTAAATCAATCGTTCCATCTGCTCTTCGAATTAAATTATCATATCTTACTACGGCTTCCGCAGGGCTTGTAACGCCATCGGACTGGGTAATCGCTGCATCATAAACAAATTTCACATCATTAACACGCGTTCCCATCTGTCCTAAATAAGTTTGATCCGTCAGCACATTAAAATATACTGAAATTAATTGTGGATTCGTCCATTCAAAGGTTGTGTTTCCATTTACATAGGTAGGAATCAAGTGTGCCTCACAGAAAATACGAAGTCCAAATTCATTGGCGTCTCCAAATAACGTTCTTGCATTTTGATCTAACTGTTTAATGTCTTCCTCTGTTAAATCACTTGCATCTGTCAGATACTCATCTACATTGTCAATCACAATTTCTTTCTGATAGCCATTGTCACCACTTTCGATAATATATCCTTTTTTCTTGGCCTGTTCTTCGTCAAATACTGCTTCCACCACAACTATATCGTCTTTTGCAAAAAATTCTTTATCTCCTTTTACCTGAAATTGAATTGTTTTTAAGAAATCTTCCTGACTTGTATTTTCAACTGTTACCACAACCTCGGGGGATATCCCTTCCCAGGTTACTTTTGCATTCTGAAATAACTCATCGTACGAAACCTGTTTAGCTTCCGGCAGTCCATGCATGTCAACTGTCTTTTCTGTGCCGGATACCCAAAGTTTCTGTTTTTTGGCAAGTTCCTTATCATATGTATAAATCAGTTCTACTTCTTCTCCATTACTCAGACTTCCATTTGGAGTAATTGTTATATCGACTGTTTCAAAAAAATCTTTATACATTCCGTCATCTTTTATTTCAGCATGCAGGATACCCTCTTCATTGTAGCCTGAATATGTAAGATTTGTATAATCTCTTAAATCGATTTTCGTAAGGGTTACATTCTTGTAAATAAAGATTCCACCCGTTGTCAAACCAGCAATCAGAAGTAAGAAAATAAGTATTGTAGCACTTAAAACAATTGCCCTTCTTCGCTTCAGTCTTTTAATCATGGCACTTCTGTTATTCAATGTTTTTCCATTTGATTCAATATGTTTTGTTCCTGTTGTTTTCACTTTTTTCTCATATCCTCACTAAAATAGAGAGATGATATATTCATCTCTCTATCATTTCGTTTACTATAATAACAACCCAAATTTATTTCGTCAATTATTTTAGTCATTATTTTACATT
>CAZAQH010000094.1:0-6838 GCA_964487395.1 uncultured Lachnospiraceae bacterium
TGGAATCTCAGAAGCCAGATAAACAGAGGCTTAGAGATTCCGAGAGTCTATTACAAAGGAATGGAGAAATATATGACAAGTAAACAAAGATCATATTTAAAAAGTCTGGCAAGTGTATTAGATCCTATTTTTCAGGTTGGAAAGTCTTCTATTACACCGGAATTTACAGAAGCCATAAGAGAATCTTTTAACACACATGAATTAATTAAAATTGCAGTTCTTAAAAATTGTATGGATGACCCAAAAGAAATCGCATCCATATTAGCAGACAGAACGCAGGCTCAGGTAGTTCAGGTAATAGGAAAAAAGATTGTACTTTACAAACCGGATAAAGATCATCCAAAGATTATGCTTCCAAAATAAATAAGTCAATTAATATAAAACAGGAGCTGGGGATTTATGTTAAAGAGTGATAAAAGAGTAGGAATTATTGGTGGAACCTTTAATCCCATACATTTAGGACATTTGATTTTAGCTGAACATGCTTATGAAGAATATAATTTAGATGAAATACTGTTTATTCCATCCGGGATTTCTTATTTTAAAGATACTAGAACTGTTCTTGATAAGAAAAAACGTATCACTTTAACGGGAGAAGCAATAGAAGACAATCCTCATTTTGCACTTTCGACAATAGAAGCAGACAGACCTGGGAATTCATACACCTGTGAAACGTTAGTTGAACTTAAAAGAATGAATCCAAATGCACAATATTTTTTAATTATAGGAGCTGATTCTTTATTTGAAATAGAATCATGGAAAGAACCGGAGAGTATATTAAAAAACGCTATTATACTTGCTGCAGTCAGAAATGACCAGGGGACAGAAGCCTTACAGCAAAAAGCGGATGAATTAATGAAAAAATATCAATCAGAAATTCATGTACTTGCATGTCCACATATTGATATTTCTTCTACTGATATTAGAAATCGTATCAAAGAAGGAAAAAGTATTCGATATATGGTAACAGAACAGACTGAAAAATATATCAAAAAACATAATTTATATCAAGAAGAGGTAGAGGCTTAAATGAAATCGGAAGATATTCAATCTCTTTTATCTGAAAAACTTGACAAAAAAAGATATCAACATACATTAGGGGTAGCATTTACGGCGTCAGCGCTTGCCATGTGTTATGGAATGGATATGGAACAGGCATATTTAGCAGGACTGCTTCATGATTGTGCAAAAAGTATGAGTGCTGATGAATTAATAAAATCATGTAAAAAATATAATTTAGAAGTATCCGAGATTGAGAAAAAAAATACAGCATTGCTTCATGCAAAGGTTGGAAGTGTACTGGCGAAGGAACAATATGGAATAACAGATACAGCAATTCAATCGGCAATTTTTTATCATACAACCGGACATCCAAAAATGTCTGAACTTGAGAAAATCATATTTATTTCGGATTATATTGAACCATTACGCAATCATGATACTGACTTAAAAAAAATAAGAACAACAGCATTTCATGATTTGGATTTATGTTTATGTTATATACTAAGAAACACCGTAGAATACCTACAAAAATCAGGCAAAGCAATTGACACTATGACAGAGTTAACATATGAATATTATAAGGATAAGGAAGTAAAATATGAATCAAACATCAATTGACATTATTAAAACAGTAGTATCCGCATTAGAAGAAAAGAAGGCAGAAGATATTACGATATTAGATATAAGTGAAGTTTCGGTAATGGCTGATTATTTTTTAATTGCCAGCGGAAGTAATATTAATCAGGTCCATGCTCTTTGTGATAATGTAGAAAAAGAAATGTTAAAAAAAGAAATCAAATGTCGTCAGACAGAAGGATATCAGAATGGAAATTGGATTTTAATGGATTATGGTGATTTTATCATCCATATTTTTGATAAAGAGAATCGATTCTTTTATGATTTGGAAAGAATCTGGCGTGATGGAAAAGAAATAAAAATAGAAGATTTAAAAGAATTATAAAAATAAAAGCCATTATCATTTATTCAACGAAATGATAATGGCATTTTTTGTGATAGTAACATGCAACAAAGTATGTATTAATTATTAATGATATAAACGAAAAACCCCAAATACTTTACCAAGAATCTGGCAGTCGTCTACAATAATTGGATCCATATCATCATTTTCCGGCTGTAAACGAATGTGGTCTTTTTCTTTATAAAAGGTCTTAACTGTCGCTGAGTCATCAATTAAGGCTACTACAGTATCACCATTTCTGGCAGTATTGCATGCCTGAACAAAAATCTGATCGCCACTAAAGATACCCGCATTAATCATGGAATCACCTTTTACTTTTAAAACAAAGGATGGATCTCCGGAAGGAATCATTTCAGCAGGAACAGGGAAATAACCGGAAATATTTTCTTCTGCCAGAATAGGAGAGCCTGCAGCTACGGTTCCAATAATCGGAACGCTTGTCATTTCAGTGCGAACCATTTGAAAATTATCATCACATATTTCAATTGCACGTGGCTTAGTAGGATCTCTTCTTATATAACCGTTCTTTTCTAAAGTCTCTAAGTGAGAATGAACAGAAGAAGTAGAACGTAAATTAACAGCTTCACAAATCTCACGTACTGCAGGCGGATACCCTCTTTTTAAGATTTCTTCCTTAATATATTCTAAAATTTCTTTTTGTTTTGATGTGATTTTGCCATATCCCATACAATATATCCCCCAATCATTTTCTATTTAATTTAGTATAACACAGTTTGAATAAAAAAAGCAAACATATATTCCAAATATTTGTTCGATTTTTTTGCAAAATCTATTGACAATAGAATATGTGTTCTATATAATAAACATAAAAAAGAACGCTTGTTCTGAATGTATGTTTGGAGGATGTTATGAAAAAGACGAAGAAGAATAAATGGAAGAGTCCACGATATAGACAACTTATTATGAGAAGAGTTATGGCAGCATTATTTGTTTTTGCCTTGACTATATTAGTTACATTTAAGGTTACAGGTTTCTTTTCAAATGCGAAAGGAAACGAACCAAATTATTATAAATATTATACGAGTATTACAATCATGCCAGGTGATAGCCTTTCAAGCCTTGCATCAGTTCATATGGATGAGCATTTTGAATCCTCACAAAATTTTATTGAAGAAGTTAAAATTGTTAATGGATTAGAAGATGACTCACTTACGGCAGGAATGAATCTGGTTATTCCATATTATTCATCCGATTTTAAATAGACAATCCCTATTCATCGCACCCCATAAATAAACAGATGCTTACGAAACTATTCGAAAGCATCTGTTTTGCCGTTTATTGGATTTAATAAATTTAAGGTTCGCGAAGCTTGATGACATTGGCTGCTTTTCGCTTATGCTCGTCTTTCATAGCGGCATAGTGACGTTTGGTAGTGTTAACATCTTTATGTCCGAGGACATCGGCTACCAGGTAAATATCACCGGTTTCCTGATAAAGATTTGTACCAAAGGTACTGCGAAGTTTATGAGGTGTAATTTTTTTTAGATTATTAACAAGTAAAGCATATTTTTTGACAAGCTTTTCAACGCTTCTAACGGTAATTCGTCTGTTCTGAATGGATAAAAACAGGGCATTTTCGTGACCGTCTAAAGGAATAATCATATTTCGTTCATCCAGATAATCTAAGAGTGCCTTTCTTACTTCATCACCAAAGTAGACAACATCTTCATAACCACCTTTTCGACGGATTTTAATGCCCATATTATCAAAATCAACATCATGAATATCAAGACCAACACATTCAGACACACGGATTCCGGTACCAAGTAGAAGAGTAAGCAGTGCAAGGTCACGAATTTTTGTTTTTTCGTGAAAATTCTGTTGTTGTTTTGTGAGATTTGTTCCTTCTTCGACCTGATCTAATAATATGGCGACTTCATTTGGGTCTAACCGGATAATCTCTTTTTCATGAAGTTTTGGCATCGGAACAAGTGAGGGCGGATTAGTTTCAATTATTTCATTACGGAAGAAAAAGTGATAAAAACTTCTAAGAGAAGCAAGCTTTCTGCTTTTTCCTCGTTCTTCATTCATTATTTCATCATCATCATGATTGTGATACAGTGATAAATATTCAAGATATTCTTCTATGTCTTCACGTTTGATCTGATCAAGTACAGACAGTGGAATGTCTTTCATTTCAAATTTTTGACAATATGAATTATTTTTTTGCATGTATTCAAAAAATACTCGCAAATCATAAGCATATGCGATTTTTGTACGGGAAGACATCGTATCATTCATTCCACGAAAAAACATTTTACAGAAGGATGGAAGAGTATCCAGTAATGCTCGTAATTTTTCAATATTCTTTTTATTTACTTCATCATGATAATTTCTGTTGTTTTCCATTTTATTTTCCTTTTTGAGCCTATTTTAAATAATTCCAGCCTTTTATAGAACTGTTTTTAATTGCAGTGAACATGCGGGCTTTTACACCTTTATTTTCTCGATTTAACTGTTTTAATAGAACTCCCGCATATTCGCGTTTGGTATTACCGTCAGCCGGGCATGGACTTTTAACAACCGGGAGTTCGTATTTATGCACAAAGCCTATAACATCTGCTTCATCTACATAAATAAGCGGTCTGATTACGGTTACTTCCATACGGTCTAAATAAGTAACAGGAGAGAAGGTGTGGAATCTTCCTTCGTATAAAAGGGATAATAGCATTGTTTTTACTACGTCATCCTTATGATGTGCATAGGCTACTTTATTACAGCCCATTTCCTTCATGGCTTCATTTAGAGCACCTTTTCGCATTTTAGAACAAAGTGCACAGGGATTGTCCTCTTTTCGGTCATCAAAAATGATTTTACCGATGTCTGTTTTTACTATTTTGTATTCAACATTTAATTTTTCACAAAGTTCTATAATATTATCAAGATTTAGATTTTGAAAGCCAAGATCCACGGTGATGGCACATAACTCAAATTTCTTGGGATAAAATCGCTGTAATCCCTGCATGGCATATAAAAGAGCCAGACTGTCTTTTCCACCGGAGATACCAACTGCAATTTTATCATTTTCTTCAATCATGTCGTAATCATCAATGGCTTTACGAACATAACTTAATAATTGTTGTAATTTCATAAAAAAGTCCTCATTTCTGTTTGATAAGTCGTTCTTCTCATTATACACATATTTTCCACCTTTTTTCATCATTTTTCTGTTATCATAATGAAAAAAATGGTATACTTTTAAAAGAATATAGATTTAGATAAAAATAAATATTTACAGGAGCAGATTAAATGAAATTTAAAATTGATAAAAAATATATCAATTGGGGATTAACTGCATTTGCAGTTGTTGTCTTAAGCATATGTTTTATTTATCTTATTTACAATGGTAATACTTTTTTTTCAAAGATAAGTAATTTGCTTCATATTTGTATGCCGATTATTGATGGTTTTGTTTTGGCATATTTACTGGCACCAATTGTTAATTTCGTTGAAAACAGATGGTTAACCCCATGCTATAATCATTTTCATGTAAAAATAGACCGGAAAACGAAGTCTCGAATGAGGGTTTTTTCAATAAGTTTTGCATTAATTTTTGTCCTTTTGATTGTGTATGCCTTTATAAGCATTGTGTTACCACAGATTTATAGAAGTATTCAAAGCATTGTAATTTATTTTCCAACTTATATTGATAATTTAATTAGTTATGCCAATAGATTGTTACAGGATAATCCCAAATTTGAAGCATCTATTATGGAATTGGTTGATAAATATTCTGCAGAGCTTACCTCATGGCTTAATTCGAAGCTTCTTCCAAGCATGAATGAATTAATAAGAAGTTTTTCGTTAAGCGTTATCAGTTTTTTGGTTGCAATGTGGAACCTGATTATTGGACTTGTTATTTCTATTTACGTATTAGCTAACAAGGAAAAATTTATAGGTCAATCAAAAAAAGCGATATATTCGTTTATGTCACGTGAACGTGCCAATAACTTTTTAAATGATGTACGTTTTGTTGATAAAACATTTGGTGGATTTATTAGTGGAAAACTAGTGGATTCTTTGATTATTGGAATAATTTGTTTTATTTGTCTGTCTATTATTGGTACGCCATACCCGATTTTGATTAGTGTTATTGTCGGTGTAACGAATATTATTCCTTTTTTTGGTCCATATTTAGGTGCAATTCCCAGTGCAATTTTGATTTTATTGATTGATCCGATACAATGTTTGTATTTCTTGATATTTGTTTTAATTCTGCAACAGTTTGACGGGAACTTCTTAGGACCTAAAATTTTGGGCAATTCAACCGGTTTATCCGGCTTTTGGGTTATTTTCTCCATTACGTTATTTGGTGGCTTATTTGGGGTTCTGGGCATGCTCCTTGGAGTGCCTACTTTTGCAGTTGTGTATGCATTTATCAGAAGAAAAATTCAGAAAAAATTAGTTGGCAAGGGTTTACCCGTTTCAACTATCCCATATATCAATTTAGAGAGTATTTCGACAGAAGAGGAGTTCGTTATATATAAATCGGAAAAGCATTCCGATACCAACTCTATTTCAATTAATAAACCGGATATACCGGAGGAACTATTAACACGAATACCTATTAACGAATTAGAGAACTATACTATACCAGAATTTGAAGAGGAATCGCACAAATCATTCCTTGGTGTAATAAAGAAATTTATATTAAAATGTCTAACGTTTATTAAACAGAAATTCACAAAAAAGAAGTAATGTAACAATACTGTAAAGTAACCGATATGACTAAAACACTGTATTTATGGGCATTTACCAGAGCATTTATTCGTTAAACTGTTCTTTTGCGAATAGTTCAATGCGTATAGTTATACACCATTTCGGTATTTATATCAA
>CAZAQH010000095.1:0-6789 GCA_964487395.1 uncultured Lachnospiraceae bacterium
TTTTCTAATGGTACCGATTGCATCTACCTCTTCCGGTGTCAACAGTAAGTCTTCTCTTCTTGTACCGGATTTTGGAATATCAATAGCAGGGAATACGCGTTTTTCAGATAATTTACGGTCAAGTACCATTTCCATATTACCGGTACCTTTAAACTCTTCATAAACGACATCGTCCATCTTACTTCCTGTCTCTACTAATGCTGTTGCAAGTATCGTAAGACTTCCACCCTCACGCATATTACGTGCTGCACCAAAGAACTTCTTAGGCATATGGAGTGCTGCCGGGTCAAGACCGCCTGATAAGGTTCTTCCACTCGGTGGAACGGTGAGGTTGTATGCCCTTGTCAGTCGTGTAATACTGTCAAGCAATATCATAACATCCTGTTTATGCTCTACTAATCTCTTTGCTCTTTCCATAACCATCTCAGCTACACGCTTATGATGATCCGGCAGTTCATCAAAGGTTGAATAGATAACTTCTACATTGTCTCCTTCGATTGCTTCTCGAATATCCGTTACTTCTTCCGGTCTTTCATCAATCAACAGAATAATCAGATGAACATCCGGATTATTGCGTTTGACTGATTTGGCAACTTCCTTTAATAAGGTAGTCTTACCTGCCTTTGGAGGGGATACAATCATTCCTCTCTGACCTTTTCCAACCGGACTCATTAAATCCATGATTCTCATGGCAATGGACGCTCCCGGTGTCTCTAAACGAAGTCTTTCTTCCGGGAATATTGGTGTCATATCCTCAAAATTACAACGCTTTGCAGCAACCTCCGGCGTATAGCCGTTAATTGTCTTTACAAATAAAAGTGCGCTGAATTTCTCTGACTGTGTCTTTATTCTGGTATTGCCTGCGACAATATCGCCTGTCTTCATATTAAAACGTCTAATCTGGCTTGGTGCAACATAAACATCATTTTCACCCGGCAGATAATTGGCTGAACGGATAAAACCATATCCATCCGGCATAACTTCTAAAATGCCATTTGCCATAACGCCACTGTCTAAATCAGAAAGGAAAGCTTCTTTGCCTTCTTTTGTGTCAGCTTTTTTATTATCTTTCTCTGAATCCACATCCGGCTCAATATTTACTGACTTTGCTTCCTTTTCTGTTTCGTCTAATTGTAACATGGCTTCTACAACATCAGCTTTTTTCATGGATGTTGTTCCTTTGACTCCTCTTGATTTTGCAATTTCCCGTAAATCAGAAAGTGCCAATGATTCATATTTTTCTCTCATTCAATTACCTCTGTCATTCATACTGTTATTGGGATCTTTACTCGAATATTTCATCAGAATATTAAGAATGTTTCACTAAGAACTTCTTTATAAATGCCATTATACACTATAATTTGGAAAATAGAAAGTTTTTTCTAAAGAAAAGATGCTTTTTGCTTGCCTGAAAAATAGGATTATTATATGATTAATCTAATGCCGTGGATTATATGACAATTAATCGCGCGGTAATATGAATACGAAAAGAGGATGTATTATGACTACCGGAGAAAAAGCATTAGAGTTACATGAAAAATGGAACGGTAAATTAGAGACTACTGCAAAATCTGCAGTTAAGACAAGAGAAGATTTAGCACTTGCATACACACCTGGTGTTGCAGAGCCATGTAAAGTAATCGCAGAAAATAAAGAAGCAGCTTATACTTATACCATGAAAGCCAATACTGTCGCTATCGTTTCAGACGGAAGTGCTGTTTTAGGACTCGGTAATATCGGACCCTATGCCGCTATGCCGGTTATGGAAGGAAAAGCCGTTTTATTCAAGGAATTCGGTGGCGTTAACGCTGTTCCGATTTGCCTTGATACACAGGATACCGAAGAAATCATTAAAGCTGTTACCTATATTGCTCCTGGCTTTGGTGGTATTAACTTAGAAGATATCAGTGCACCAAGATGTTTTGAAATTGAAGAACGTCTGAAGAAAATATTAGACATTCCGGTATTTCACGATGACCAGCATGGTACTGCTATTGTCGTTCTTGCAGGTATCATGAATGCCCTAAAGGTTGTTAAAAAGGAAAAAGAAAATTGTAAGGTTGTCGTAAACGGTGCCGGAAGTGCCGGTGTTGCCATTACAAAGCTTTTATTAACTTATGGTTTTACCAACGTTATTATGTGTGATAAATCCGGTATCTTATCACAATCCACTGAAAATCTTAACTGGATGCAAAAAGAGATGGTTAAGGTGACTAATTTAGGTCAGGAAAGTGGTTCTTTAGCAGATGCTTTAAAGGGCGCTGATATTTTCGTAGGCGTATCTGCACCTGGAATTGTTACACAGGAAATGGTCGCTTCCATGAACAAGGATTCCATTTTATTTGCCATGGCTAATCCCGTACCGGAAATTATGCCTGATCTTGCAAAAGCAGCCGGAGCCAGAGTAGTCGGAACCGGACGTTCTGATTTTCCTAATCAGGTTAATAATGTAGTAGCTTTCCCCGGTATCTTTAAAGGTGCTTTGGAAGGAAGAGCAAAACAGATTACGGAAGAAATGAAACTTGCAGCAGCAAAAGCCATCGCGGGTCTTGTTCCTGATGATGAGTTAAGTGATGAGAACATTATGCCTGAGGCTTTTAATCCACAGGTTGCCGAGGTTGTCGCAAACGCAGTAAAAAAATATATTAAATAGTCACTATAAGGGAAATGTATACCAAGAGGTAATAAAAAATGTTTCAGGAATCGTTTACACTTTATAAATTAATCATTCTTTATATGCTGGATGAGGTTGCATTTCCCCTTACACAGGCACAGGTCAGTTCCTTTGTCTTAAATAAGGGGTATACCAATTACCTTACTTTGCAGCAGGCCATTGCTGAGCTGACAGAAAATAAACTAATAGCGCAAAAAAAAGCCTTTAACCGTACACAGCTTTCCATAACGCCTGAGGGCAAAGAGACAATTCAGTTTTTTGGAAATCGAATCAGTAATGGAATCAAAGAAGATATTGCACAGTTTTTTACAGATAATAAAGTAGAATTAAAAGATGAAATCTCCATCCAGTCCTATTATGATAAGTCCCGTGCCGGAGAATACGAAGTATGTCTGACCGCCAAGGATAAAGGAAATGATCTTGTTTCCCTGAAAATATCCGTTCCTACCGAGTCAATGGCAGAGGATGTCTGCTCAAACTGGCAGAAGCGGAATCAGGAAATCTACAAAAAATTAACAGAAATGCTCTTTTAAGAATCCGCTTCCCTGCGGATTCTTTTCATATGTTCTTTTATTTTTATCTCATATCCGTTATCGCTCGGCTTATAAAATTCATTACCGGTCAGTTCATATGGCAGATATTGCTGCTTGCAGTAATGGTTTTTATAATTATGAGAATATTTATAACCGGTTCCATGTCCCAGCTTCTGTGCACTTTTATAATGTGCATCCTGTAAATGTGGTGGAATCGGAAGATTACCGGTATCTCTTACTGCTTTAAATGCATCTTCTATTCCACACGCTGCATTGCTCTTTGGTGCTGTCGCAACGTATGTAACAGCCTGTGACAGAATCAGCTGCGATTCCGGCATACCTATCCGTTCAACAGCCAGTGCTGCACTCACTGCTACCTGTAATGCCTGTGGGTCTGCATTTCCTACATCTTCTGAAGCACAAATCATAATTCGTCTGGCAATAAATGTTACACTTTCACCTGCATAAAGCATTCTTGCCAGATAATAAAGTGCTGCATCCGGATCGGACCCACGCATACTCTTGATAAAAGCAGATACCGTATCATAATGATTGTCTCCTGATTTATCATATCGAATCGCTTTTTTCTGTATACATTCTTCGATAACATCTACTGTAATCTCAATTGTCCCATTGTCACCACGATTAGTCGTCATAATAGCAAGTTCAATCGCGTTTAATGCCTGTCTTGCATCTCCACCTGCTATATCTGCTAAAGCATCTAAGGCATCCGGCGTAATCGTCGCTTCATATGCACCCATTCCACGTTCTTTGTCTGTGATAGCACGTTGTATCAGAGATTTGATATCTTCTACGGATAATGGCTTTAATTCAAAAATAACAGAACGTGACAATAACGCTCCATTTACCTCAAAATAAGGATTTTCCGTGGTTGCTCCTATTAGAATCAGTGTTCCGTCTTCCACAAACGGCAAAAGATAATCCTGCTGCCCTTTATTAAAACGATGAATCTCATCAATAAACAGTATCGTACGTTTGCCATACATACCCTGCAAATCTTTTGCTTTTGCAACTACCTCTTCCATGTCTTTTTTACCAGCTACCGTTGCATTAATCTGTTTGAATTCAGAGCTTGTTGTTCCGGCGATAACCTTTGCAAGTGTAGTCTTACCGGTACCGGGTGGTCCATAAAAAATGATGGAGCTTATTTTATCTGCTTTGATTGCACGATATAATAGCTTATCCTTGCCAATAATATGCTGTTGCCCCACTACTTCGTCTAACGTTCTTGGACGAAGTCTGGCTGCTAAGGGAGCTTCTTTTTCTTGATTATTCGTTCTCATGTACTCAAATAAATCCATCGTTTAGTTTCCTCTATATGCGTATTTTTTCCTGTAATACCAGAAGTTAATACCGCCTCTTACTGTTTCATCAATATAAATTGTCAGATACACGGCTCTCATATCCATGTGGAATACACCGACCAAAATAAAGGAGGTCACTACAATCAAGGTCGAGCCTAATATCTGCGAAATAAGCATCCATCTTGTGTCATTATTGGCTTTGATACCATTACCGCATATAACATTCATACTCTGTGGAATCATAATAAACCCGATAAAAATAAGATACGGGATACCTTTTCCAATTACCTCGGCATCATTAGAAAAAATGCTAAGCAGTTGTCCCGGTATCGCACAAAAGATTACGACTGCTATCAGTACGATAAAAAAATTAATAACGATACTTGTAAAAAAATAGCGGTCTGCCTTCTTGGGCTCTTTTGCACCAAAGCACTGTCCCATTAATGCAAGTGTAGCCCTTGAAGTTCCTTCAAAAATAACATATACAATGCATTGAAATCCAAAGGTCAGTGTGTAAATTGCCATATATAAATAACTAAATCCATTGATAAATCGTATCAAAATAAGATTAGATACGTTCCATAACAAATACTCAAGTCCGATTGGAATTCCTAGTTTGAAGATTTCTTTATATGGTTTAATTCGTATCCATTCTTTATCGAGTATGGTAAGTCCATATTTTTTTCTGTTAAAAAGGCAATACAGTATGATAAAGAGAAAGGCTGCAACATTAGCCACTATCGTACCTATTGCCGCACCGGTAACATACATTGGTTTAATTCCAAATTTACCAAATACTAATACCCATGAAAGGAAAATATTCAAAAATACTTTGATAATGCCAGCATACATGATTGGTTTGGTATCTCCAATTCCCTGCATCATCGCCTGTATAGAGCTGTCTATACCAAGCAAAAGCAAATAGCAGGCACATATTTTTGTATATGTGACACTATATTCTATAATTGCCGGATCAATCTTAAAAAAGGAAAGTATCGTCTCTGTTCCAAACTGCCAAAATAGAAATAAGGATATTCCAATAATACTGTTATAAAAAACCGCACTTTTTACATACCGTGCAATATCTTCCTGTTTTTTGGCCCCATATAAATGAGAAACAATAATAATCAGTCCGGTGCATAATGCTGTTAAGGCCTCAAAAGTCGTCCCAATTGGCATCTGCGCTGCTCCGACAGCAGATACAAAACGCGTATCCAGATTACCAAGAAATGCTTTATCTGTCAGGGATTGTAGTTGAAAAACCAAACCTTGTACAATAAGTGGAAATGCGACTCTGAAAATATTTTTTATTCTGTTTTTCAATTCCGCTTTTTTATCTGACATCTAGTTCCCCTTGTCAATTTCTTGTGTATTTAATAAGCATAACTTTCCTAAAATTGCTTGTCAAATCATTTCTTGCTGTTTTTTAATCCAGTAATATTTCTTCCACTGTTACAAAGGTATAACCTTCTTTTTGTAATTCATCGACAATCATAAAAGCTGCCTCCACCGACGTATCATACTGGTCATGGAGCAGAATAATCCAGTTGTGTTCTATTTCTTTTCCTTTGTTTTTATTTATGCGAATTTTTGATAACACAATATTGCTGATACACTCTGCATCCTCGCTGCACCAGTCAAGCGGGTCTATATTCCATAAGACCGGAAGCATATTCAGTTCCTTTTCAAAATTCTTGCTCCAGCAGCCATATGGAGGTCTGACAAACAAGACATCTTCTCCTGTTATCTTTTTTAAAATATCATTCGTCTTTACCAATTCCTTTTTAAATGCTTCTTCGTTCCTCTTTGTAAGCTGCATATGACTATAAGTATGATTTCCGATTAAATGACCTTCTTTTTTTGCTCTTCGTATGATATCAGGATATTTTTCTGCATTTTGTCCTGTGACAAAAAAAGTAGCCTGCACATTTCGTTCTTTTAATCCATCCAGTAATTCTTCCGTACAGGAAGGATGTGGTCCATCATCAAAGGTCAAGGCTATTTTTCTATCCCCTTTCGTGAAGCTCATTGCGCTTTTATAGAAGTCCTGTTTATGGAAAAAAAGAAGTCCCATTAAACATAAGTTAAGTGTTATCATAATGATTACCGCTTTTCTTATTTTCATAGGACTTCTCCATCTTTTACATTACTATGCAACTATTATATGCAAAAGGATTATTTAAGTGTTCTATTAGGAAACAAATTGATTGCTCGCTGCATTATAGGTGTACCCAATTGTTGCAAGCTTATCTGTAAT
>CAZAQH010000096.1:0-6760 GCA_964487395.1 uncultured Lachnospiraceae bacterium
CATCGGTGGTGGTGATTCCGCAGCAGCAGTTAACCAGTTAGGATTTGCAGACAAAATGTCTCATATCTCAACAGGTGGTGGCGCTTCCCTTGAGTTCTTAGAAGGAAAAGAGTTACCAGGTGTTATAGCAGCAGATAATAAGTAAAAAGATAACTTAAGGAGAATAGAAAATGTCTAGAAGAAGAATTATTGCCGGTAACTGGAAAATGAACATGACTCCAAGCCAGGCTGTTGAACTTTGTGCAACTTTAAAGGATCTTGTGAAAAATGATAATGTAGATGTAGTATACTGTGTACCTGCTATTGATATTGTACCTGTAGCAGAAGCTGTAAAAGGTACCAACGTTAAAGTTGGCGCTGAGAACTTTTATATTGAAGATAAAGGTGCTTACACAGGCGAGATTTCAGCTCCAATGTTGAAAGACGCTGGTGTTGAATATGTAATCATTGGTCATTCAGAGAGACGTGAATATTTCAAAGAAGACGATGCATTCTTAAATGCAAAAGTGAAAAAAGCATTTGAAGCTGGTCTTACACCAATCCTTTGCTGTGGTGAAAGCTTAGAACTTCGCGAGATGGATGCTTACCTTGATTGGATTCGTCTTCAGATTAAATCAGATCTTGTTGGAATCACAGCAGATCAGGTTAAAACACTTGTAATCGCTTATGAACCAATCTGGGCTATTGGAACTGGTAAAACAGCATCAGCTGATCAGGCTCAGGAAGTATGTAAAGCAATCCGTGACTGCATCGCAGAGATGTATGATGCACCTACGGCAGAAGCAGTACGTATTCAGTACGGTGGATCTATGAATGCAGGTAATGCAGCAGAACTTCTTTCTAAACCAGATATTGATGGTGGTTTAATTGGTGGAGCAGCATTAAAACCTGACTTTGGCCAGATCGTTAACGCATAAAATAAAGAGTTATTACCAAATAAAAAGAGGATTTTATTGTGATATTTTCACAGTGGAGTCCTCTTTTATTGTATTAAAAACATAAAAATGGTATTCTATTAAAAGTATATTTAAAATGCTGTGCAAAACCAGGAAGAATGAAGAGGTATGAATGGAAAATACAAATACAGAGCATAAAAGAAGAGTACGTTATTCAGGGACACATCCAAAACGGTTTGAGGAAAAGTATAAGGAATTACAGCCGGAAAAGTATTCTCAGACAGTGGAAAGGGTAATCAGCAAGGGAAGTACGCCAGCCGGAATGCATCTTTCTATTTGTGTGCAGGAGATACTGGATTTTTTACAGATTAAGCCGGGACAGGTAGGACTTGATGCAACACTTGGCTATGGTGGTCATACAGAAAAAATGCTTGAGTGTCTTGACCATAATGGTCACATATATGGACTGGATGTCGATCCCATTGAGATAGAAAAGACAAAAACACGGTTAAAACAGGCTGGTTACGACGAAGATATTTTAACGACTATTAATACAAACTTTTCAAATATTGATAAGGTGGCTAAGCAGTATGGTCAATTTGATTTTGTGCTTGCAGACTTAGGCGTTTCTTCCATGCAGATAGATAATCCACAAAGAGGATTTTCCTACAAACAGGAAGGACCACTTGACTTGCGTCTTAATCCTTTAAAGGGAACAAGTGCAGCACAGAGACTGAAAGAACTTTCCATGGAAGAAATGGAAGGAATGCTTCGGGAAAATGCGGATGAACCATATGCAGCAGAGATTACAAGAGCCATATGGAATGCTAATAAAAAAGGAAAAGATATCCAGACAACGACTGATTTGCGAAATGTCATAGAAGGGGCATTATCTTTTTTACCAAAAGATATTCAAAAAGAGACAATTAAAAAATCGTGTCAGAGAACTTTTCAAGCACTTCGTATTGATGTGAACAGTGAGTTTGAAGTATTGGAGAAATTTTTAGACGTGCTGCCATCTGTTTTAAAAAGTGATGGACGAGTTGCAATTCTTACATTTCATTCAGGAGAAGACAGAATTGTGAAAAAATCCTTTAAGAGATATAAAAAAGAGGGACTGTACAGTGAAATAGCAGATGAAGTAATCCGCCCATCAATGGAAGAGTGTGCACGCAACAGCAGAGCTAAGTCAACGAAAATGCGTTGGGCAATAAAGGCTTAAAATCAATCTTATTTACAAAATAAACAATGAAATCATAGTATAGAATACTGCTTTGTACAATATAACCAAATTATCTTTTGATAATTTGGTTCTTTTTACGTTTAGACAAAAGTATAATAATGTGCTAATATACTTGCATACAAGTAGATTAGTTATAAATATGTTCTATGGAGGTGGCTACATGAAGGGTGCAACAGCTGTGACAGCAGAAGTGGCTGTAAGGAGAAAGGAAAACAAAAAAGCATATTTTAAGAGATATTGGCAGTTATATGCTTTGCTTCTTCTTCCCATGATTTATTTCTTTGTGTTTAAGTATGAACCAATGTGGTTTGTACAGATTGCGTTTAAAGAGTTTAAAATTGGTAAGAGCGTTTTTGAAATGCCTTGGGCAGATAATTATGGATTCAAATATTTCATCCAGGCTTTTTCAAATAGAGATTTCTTATATTCATTAAGAAATACATTATTGTTAAACATACTTGATTTGATTGTCGGTTTTCCGGTTCCAATCATATTTGCACTTATTTTAAATGAACTTCGTTTAAAGAAATTCAAAAAATGTGTACAGACAATAGCTTATATGCCTCACTTTCTTTCATGGATTATTATATACGGATTAGCATTGCAGTTATTTGCACCAAGTGATGGTCTGATTAACATGGTTTTTGAAGCATTGGGATGGGCAAAGGTTCCGTTCTTAGATAGCCCGAATCATTGGGTTGGAACTTACATAGGTTTGGGTGTATGGCAGAGTTTTGGATGGAACTCCATTGTATATTTAGCAGCGATGGCAGGTATCAGCCCAGAACTTTATGAAGCGGCATCAGTAGATGGTGCAGGCCGATTCAAAAAAATGTGGCATATTACATTGCCAGGTATTAAACCTACCATAGTTGTTCTTCTGATTATGCAGTTAGGTAACATCCTTGGAAGCAATTTTGACAGACCATATGCATTACAGAATAACCTGGTTATGAGCACAGCAAATGTTATTTCCACATTTGTATATAAGAATGGTATCAGAGGTTCGCAGTTTGAACTTACCACTGCGGTTGGATTATTCCAGTCAATAATATGTGTATTCTTCCTACTTTTTGCCAACTGGTTGTCTCGCAAGTTTGGTGAACGAGGAATTTGGTAAAAGGAAAAGGAGGAAAATGAAAAATGATTAAGTCTAAGAAAAGTAAATTTGGCGATTGGGTGTTTGTATTTATCTGCATCATAATCAGCGCAATTTGTTTAATACCGATGCTGAATCTTTTGGCAAGGTCTTTAAGTTCAACAGAATATTTGATTCGACATGAAGTATATTTGCTTCCAAAGGGTTTAAATTTTGATGCATATGCAACAGTATTACAAGATGTTAAATACATAAAGTCGTTCTTCTGGACGGTTATCTTAACGGTAATTTGTACAATAGTTTCATTGGTGATGACGACACTGTGTGCATATCCACTTATATTCAGCAAGTTAAAAGGCAGAAACGTTTTTAATATCATTATTACGATAACAATGTTCTTTAATGCAGGTACGATTCCTAATTACTTATTGATGAGAGATTTAAATCTTTTAGATAATCCGTTAGTACTTATTTTACCAGCATGCTTGAGTGTATATAACATGATTATCATGAGAAGCTTTTTCTATGGAATTCCGGATAGTATAAGAGAATCAGCAGAGATTGATGGAGCTTCCTTTACAAGAATTCTTGTAAGCATATATCTTCCGTTATCAAAGCCAGTTATGGCAACACTTGCATTATTCTATGCAGTTGGACGTTGGAATGGTTACTCAGATGCTTTGATTTATGTAAAAGACAAAGATATTTATCCATTACAGTTATGGTTATTTAACCTATTGAAGAATATTAACAACGTAGAAGTAACAGCACAGGAAGGCTTTTCAGCACCTGGTTTACAGGATTCATTAAAAACAGCTATTGTCATGTTCTCTACGATTCCTATTTTATGTATTTATCCATGGTTACAGAAATATTTCATTCACGGAGTAACACTTGGAGCAGTTAAGGAATAACCGAAAACGAAAGTTTTCGTTATATCAAATATTAACAACAAATTTTATGGGAGGTACAAAATGAAGAAGAAACTTATTTCATTGTTACTTGCAACTACTATGTGTTTATCACTTGTAGCATGTGGCGCAGGCAACACAACTAGTGAGACAACTGCAGAAGAAGTAGTTGCCACTACAGCAGAAACAGAAACAGAGGCAGCTGTTGCCTCAGAACTTGTGGATGGAAAATTCCCTGAAACAAGACAGATTACAGTTGAGATTTATGACAGAGGTAACGATGGTGGAACTGATCCAACCAACAACATGTACACAGATTATGTTAAAAAAGGCATGCTTGAAAAGTATAATGTTGAAGTTGAATTCGTAGCTGTTCCAAGATGGACAGAAGTAGAAGAAATCAACAACTTACTTGCAGCTGGTACAGCACCAGACATCTGTCTTACATACGATTATGCAACAATCCAGACATATGCAGGTATGGATGCTGTTCATGATTTATCTAGTTATGTAGATGATTATAAAGAGATTCTTCCAAATATGTGGAATTGGCTTGGAACATCAAATATTTATTGGGATAAAGATCCTGAAACTGGCGCTCTTTACGCAATTGAAGGTAAGAGAGCTGTTACAAACCGTACAGTAACATTTGTTCGTCAGGATTGGCTTGACAAACTTGGCATGAAAGCTCCTACAACAACAGAAGAATTCCATGACATGCTTGTAGCATTTAAAGAAAATGCAGATACTCTTCTTGGAGCAGATGCAAGCAAAATGGTACCTTTCTCAACCAATACTGATGTAGGTTGGAGAATTAGTAGTTTACTGGAAGCAACTATGGATCCAGAGATTACAGATAAAGAACGTTACATCAATGGATTTGATGAAAGATATGTTACAGAAAATGGTGCTAAAGAAGCAACACGTATCGTAAATCAGTGGTATAACGAAGGTTTAGTATGGAGTGATTTCGCTCTTCATGCATCAGGTGATACCGCAGAAGATGATATGATGAAAGCTGGTTATGTTGGAGCTCTTATTCATAACTGGGATTATGTATTCAGAAATGGTGATGACAGTATTCAGGCTAACCTTAAGAGAAACGTTGGCGAAGATGCAACATACGTTCCAATCGAGTGCTTCCAGGATAAGAATGGTGGATATACAAAATATTCATATTCAACAGCTGGAGATCGTAAGATCTTCTTCCCAAGCACAAATGATGAACCACTTGCTTCTATGCTTTACTTAGATTACATCTCTACACCAGAAGTAATTCAGTACTTACAGATTGGTGATGAAGGCGTAACACATAACGTACTTGACGATGGTGCATATGAAATCGTTGCTGTTACAGGTGATGCAATCATGAATTCCAGCAACAATATTGATATGACTATCACATGTAACGGACTTAACTTCACAGATGCTGATGTTACACTTAAATCAATTGCTCATAGTTATTCAGGAATTGACCCAGAATTAGTAATTGCTTCAAATGATATTTGTCAAAATGATGCAATCGTAGTCGGAAACGTACGTGTTCCTTATATCGCATCTCAGGAAGGTGTTGGCCCAACACTAATTGAAAAGAGAGATATCATCTTTGCTACATCCGTTTCTGCTTCAACTGAAGAATTTGATTCAGTTTGGGATGCTGGTATGGCTGATTACTTAAGCTCAGGCGGTCAGGCAATTATGGATGAACGTACAGAGAAATGGGAAGCTACATTTGGCGATGCTGAAATGTTACCAGAAGAATAATACATAGCTGACAATCGTTTATATGTGAGTGAACTATGAAAGGGCGCTCATCTGGGGCGCCCTATTTTTAAAAAGATAATGGAAATAGGAGGGTCAATTCGGAATGAAGATGACACTTAGATGGTTTGGAAGCGAATTTGATTCCGTAACCCTGAAAAACATAAGGCAGATACCTGGGGTGACAGGTGTGATTTCAACATTATATGATTCTGCACCAGGGGATGCATGGGAGAAGGAAAAGATACATGCTTTGAAAAAAGAAGTAGAAGCATCAGGTCTTGAACTGGCTGGAATTGAAAGCGTCAACGTACATGATTCCATTAAAATAGGCACATCCTTACGTGATGAGCACATAGATAATTATATCAAAACGTTGGAACGTTTAGGACAGGAAGGAATACATCTGGTATGTTACAATTTTATGCCGGTATTTGACTGGACGAGAACGGAACTTGCACGAATCAGAGAAGATGGTTCAACTGTAATGGCTTATACACAAAATGCAGTAGATGCATTAAATCCGGAGACACTGTTTCAGACAATAGACAGTAACAGTAATGGATATGTAATGCCGGGATGGGAACCGGAACGTCTTGCAGATATAAAAGAATTGTTTGAAATGTACAAGGATGTAGACGAAGAAAAATTATTTGCAAATCTTAAAGATTTTTTAGAGGCAATTAATTTTAAAGATGTTCCTTGGAATAAAATTTATACAAAAAAAATTTTAAAAAAAGCAAAATTTACTCCTGAAATCAAGGAAAGTGAAGATCATGAATTTTTATCAAGAGTATATTTAAATTGTAATAAAAAAGTTAATATTGAAGATGTTTTATATTATTATTAC
>CAZAQH010000097.1:0-6609 GCA_964487395.1 uncultured Lachnospiraceae bacterium
TAATTCTTTAAGAAGAATTATGCTTTCTTCTTTACCGGGTGCTGCAGTCAGCCAAGTTAAAATCGAAGGTGTATTGCATGAATTCAGTTCTATTTCGGGGGTAAAAGAAGATGTAACTGAAATCATCATGAATATTAAGAGCCTTGCTATTAAAAATAGCAGTGAGACAAATGAGCCAAAGACAGCTTATATTGATTTCGAAGGCGAAGGTGTTGTAAAAGCATCTGATATTCAGGTTGATCAGGATATCGAAATTTTAAATCCGGATCAGGTAATTGCTACATTAAGTGGTGGTAAGCTCTATATGGAACTTACAATCACAAAAGGCAGAGGTTATATTAGCGCTGATAAAAACAAAAATGCAGAATTACCAATTGGAGTAATTGCAATTGATTCTATTTATACGCCGGTAGAAAGAGTAAACGTAACAGTTGAGAATACCCGTGTTGGACAGATTACAGATTTTGATAAACTTACATTAGATGTCTATACAAACGGAACTCTTGTTCCAGATGAAGCTGTCAGCCTGGCAGCAAAAGTACTTAGCGAGCATTTAAGCTTATTTATTGATTTGTCTGAAAATGCCAGAACTGCAGAAGTTATGGTAGAAAAAGAAGATGATGAGAAAGAAAAAGTTTTAGAAATGAGTATTGATGAACTTGAATTATCAGTTCGTTCCTATAACTGCTTAAAGAGAGCTGGTATTAATACAGTACAGGAATTGACGAACAAAACACCAGAAGATATGATGAAAGTTCGTAATCTTGGACGTAAATCCTTGGAAGAAGTTTTAGCTAAATTAAAAGAATTAGGACTTCAGTTAAATCCAAGCGAAGAAAACTAATATTTACAATGATAACAGGTGTGATAAATCCAAAGAGTGCACATCTGATTATTCATAATTGGAACTGTTAATACGGGCAACCGTAGCGATTGTGAATTCTTTTAAAGGATTACATCGTTTGTACCCATTCGGTAAGTAAGTCCAAAGAGCGTGGCCGGATGTAGACCAATAATGGAGATATAATACAATGGCAATGTACAGAAAATTAGGTAGAACATCAGATCAGAGAAAAGCTTTACTTAGAAGTCAGATTACAGCACTTTTACACAATGGCAAAATCGTTACTACACAGGCAAGAGCAAAAGAAGTTCAGAAACAGGTTGAGTCTTTAATCGCACTTGCAGTAAAAGAAAAAGACAATTTTGAAACCGTTAAAGTAACAGCAAAAGTTGCTCGTAAAGATAAAGACGGTAAGAGAGTAAAAGAAGTTGTAGACGGTAAGAAAGTTACTGTATATGATGAAGTAGAAAAAGAAATCAAAAAAGATATGCCTTCCAGATTACATGCTAGAAGACAGATGTTAAAGGTTTTATATCCTGTAACAGAAGTTCCGAACACAGCAGCTGGTAAGAAAAAAGGCACAAAAGCAGTTGATATGCCTGCAAAGCTTTTTGATGAAATCGCTCCTAAGTATACAACACGTAATGGTGGTTATACAAGAATCGTAAAGATTGGTCAGCGTAAAGGTGACGGAGCAATGGAAGTAGTTCTTGAATTAGTATAAGAATAATGAGACCCCGAAACGAAAGTTTCGGGGTTTTTGTATAATACGATGTTATTTGGTTATTCTGTTTTCTGGAAATGCTGATAGTCTTTACAGGAGTTCCAATTACCACCCCAGGTAAAGCCATGAGCCATAAATAATTTATAACACAGGTCATTTTCATCAATCTTATAAGGAAATGTCTGAGTCCTGTCTGCATACACTTCACTTCCTTCAGGAGATACATTTTCAACACCATTGTCATATGTAACATATGGGTTATAGAAGGGATTGATATCAATTGCAAGTCCATAAGCATGTTTAGAAAGTTTTGTAGTGTCATCCACAACCCGATAATTAAAACAGGATGTATTGTTATCTAACATAGATAAATGGTCATCGCCCTGATAATCATCTATTAACTTTATTTTTTCTATTTGATATTCAGCTTTGTATAAGTCATGGAATATTTCAATTAAATCATTTGCAATCAACGTATTGCAGATTAATTCACCCTTTTGAATCTCGCCGTTAAAATCATAGTACTGTACATTCATATAGCATAATTCATTAAGTGATACAGAGGCATTGGTGGGATACGAGATACCTGTAATTTTTTCTTCAATATATTGAGGTATTGGCTCATAAAAGAATCCATCTTCCAATTCAAACCGTTTGTCGCTTCCTTCATATTCATCTGTGAATTCAGATTCATCGATAGGTTTTGTAGTATCAGCTTCTTCGGAAGTACTCTCAGTAGAAATCAGTTCTTCTGTTGTGCTTTCTATTTCTTCACTCGACTTACTCTCTTGATATGCAAGTTCGGGATGTTTAGCAGAATAATCCAGCAAAGTTTCAGAGGAAGAAAAGAGCTTAGATAAAAAAGTACAGAGCAATATTAAAAAAGCAAGTAAGCATAATGGCTTTATAAGATTTTTTGGTAATTTCATAAGCATGTCCTTTTTCGTTTGTTTTCTACATGAATTATGACACAAAAAGAAAGAGTTGTAAAACTTGTATTTCCTTTCATTTTCTAGTAGAATGAAAAAGCTGATATAAATGTATAATTTGAAGAGGTAGATAATATAATCATGAATTTAATTGAGACAAAAAATGTATCATTTGATTATATAAGACGTGATGAAGAAGGTAACGTAGAAGGAATCACAAGGGCAGTTGACAATATTTCCTTATCCGTAAAACAAGGAGATTTTATTGCTATTTTAGGACATAACGGTTCCGGCAAATCTACCTTTGCCAAACATATTAATGCCATTTTATATCCTACTGAAGGAACAGTTTTAGTAGATGGTAAAAACACAACAAATGAAGCTGATATTTGGAATATAAGACAAAATGCAGGGATGATTTTTCAGAATCCTGATAATCAGATTATTGGACAGGTTGTAGAAGAGGATGTCGGATTTGGCCCGGAAAACCTTGGAGTACCGACTAAAGAAATCTGGGAGAGAGTCGAAGAAAGTCTCAAAGCAGTTGGAATGTATGAGTTCAGAAAACATTCACCCAACAAATTATCCGGAGGTCAAAAGCAGAGAGTGTCAATTGCGGGCGTTATTGCAATGCATCCTAAATGTATTATCATGGATGAACCTACGGCAATGTTAGATCCAAATGGACGTAAAGATGTTATAAGAGCTGCGAGAGCCTTAAATGATGTGGAAAAGGTCACCATTATTTTAATTACTCATTATATGGAAGAAGTAATTTACGCAGATAAGATATATGTAATGGATCAGGGAAAAGTAGAGATGGAAGGAACGCCCAAGGAAGTATTTTCCCAAGTAGAGCGTTTGAAAAAACTTCGTCTGGATGTTCCACAGGTCACTTTACTGGCATATGAATTAAAGAAAAAAGGAATTCCACTGCCGGATGGTATTTTGACAATTGATGAGTTGGTTCAGGCATTAAAAAGAATTACAATGTAGTATGAAAATATAGTTTCAAGGTTGAAGATTGGAGATATATGTCACTAATTTTAAATCACATTCACTATAGTTATGGTGAAGATACTAATTTAAAGGTAGAAGCCTTAAAAGACATTACTTTAAAAATAGAAGATGGAGATTTTATTGGATTAATCGGTCATACCGGTTCTGGAAAATCTACTTTAGTGCAACATTTAAATGGACTCTTAAAAGCATCAAAAGGTGAATTCTATTTTAATGGACAGGATGTTTATGAAAAAGATTTCAATATGAAACAGCTTCGCAGCCAGGTAGGACTTGTTTTTCAATATCCGGAACACCAGTTGTTTGAAGCGACTGTTTTTGATGATGTATGTTATGGACCTAAGAATCTTGGCTTGGACCAAAAAGAAGTGGAATTAAGGGCATATACGGCGTTAAAACAAGTAGGTTTAGAAGACATATACTTCTATCAGTCTCCATTCGAGCTATCGGGAGGACAGAAACGACGCGCAGCTATAGCCGGAGTTTTGGCTATGCGTCCACAGGTTCTTATTTTAGATGAACCGACTGCAGGACTGGATCCAAAAGGAAGAGATGAAATACTAGGACAGATTAAGAAACTTCACGAAGAAAGCCACATTACGGTTATATTGGTTTCTCATAGCATGGAAGACGTAGCAAATTACGTCAATCGTATTATTGTAATGAATCAGGGCGGTGTTATATTTGATGACATGCCAAAAGAAGTATTTAAACATTATAAAGAGTTGGAGGAGATAGGTCTTGCTGCTCCACAGGTTACGTATATTTTGAATAAACTGAGAGATGAAGGATTCCCCGTAAAGACGGATTTAACGACAATTAATGAAACTACCGAGGAAATCCTGCATGTTATACAGTAGAAAGGAATTTGCGGGCAAATAGCGCCTTATATAAGCATATGTTAAGAGATATTACACTTGGTCAGTATTATCAGACGGACTCCGTTATACATCGACTTGATCCACGAGTAAAACTGTCTGCTACAATTATATATATTATATCCTTGTTTGTGGTACATGGTATTTGGGGATATCTTTTGACGGCAATTTTTTTGGCGGCTATGATTAAACTGTCAAATGTTCCTTTTAAATTCATGATAAAAGGAATGAAGGCAATTGCTTTTCTACTTGTACTGACAGTAGTGTTTAATTTATTTCTTACTCCTGGAGATGTCGTACTTCAGATATGGAAGATAACGATTACCAAACAGGGTATATCAATAGCATTGACTATGGCAGTCAGACTTATGCTGCTTATTATTGGCTCATCTGTCATGACATTAACGACAACACCAAATAACCTAACTGACGGACTTGAAAGTTTATTAGGACCATTAAAAAAAATAAAAGTACCGGTTCATGAGATATCGATGATGATGTCAATTGCACTCCGCTTTATTCCTATTTTATTAGAAGAAACTGACAAAATAATGAAAGCACAAATAGCAAGAGGTGCAGATTTTGAAAGCGGTAATATTATCAAAAAGGCTAAAAGTCTAATACCATTGCTGGTACCACTTTTTATATCAGCTTTTCGTAGAGCCAATGACCTGGCTATGGCGATGGAAGCCAGATGTTATAAGGGTGGTGAAGGTAGAACCAAAATGAAACCTCTTATTTATAAGAAAAGAGATTTCATAGCATATTTAATACTTGTTCTTTATTTAGCAGTTTGCATTGTTATGAAAATCTTTTTGTGATAGAAAATGACACGGGAGTCATAATTGAACATGGATAGTATGGAATCAAACAGTAGAAGAATTATGCTGACAGTCGCATATGATGGAACCGATTATCATGGATGGCAATATCAGGATAATGGTAAGACAATTGAAAGTGAACTGAATAAAGCATTATCCACTCTTTTAAATGAAGAGATTATGGTAATTGGTGCCAGCAGAACTGACGCAGGTGTACATGCACTGTGTAATATAGCAGTGTTTGATACAAAAGCATCAATCCCTGCTGGTAAATTTGCTTATGCATTAAACCAGATGCTTCCCTCAGATATTCGTGTCAGAAAATCGGAAGAAGTGGCAGTGGATTTTCATCCACGAAAAGTTAAGACAAGAAAAACATATGAATACCATATAGATTGTGAAGAATTCCCTAATCCAATAAAACAGCGATATTCCCATTTTACATATACACCGCTTAATGTGTCACTTATGCAGCAAGCGGCTAATGACTTAATTGGTCAACATGATTTTACCAGTTTTTGCAGTGTGAATTCCACAGCCTTATCACCTGTAAGAATGATTACAGATATCTTGGTTACACAAAACGGATGTGATATTGTAATCAGCGTAACAGGGAATGGCTTCTTATATAATATGGTAAGAATCATTGCAGGCACTCTTATGGAAGTAGGACGAGAGAAATATCCTCCTGAAGCAGTTTTGGCTATGTTGGAACAAAAAGACAGAACCAAAGCAGGACCAACAGCTCCTGCATGTGGATTGATTCTTGCGAAATATGAATTTGATTTATAAAGTTAAGATTTATTATATTTTTGTTAAATTTCATTTGACACACGTGGCCACGTTTAGTATAATACATCAGTGTGGTTAAGATTGAGAACGGTTATTCAATAGCCCCGAATGACTGTTTTTCATAGATGATTCCAACATCAATAGCCCCGATGAACGAATCGAAACATGATAAAATGAACAATGATTTTTATGGAGGAAGTACTATGAAAACATTTATGGCTAGTCCAGCTACAATTGATAGAAAATGGTATGTAGTAGATGCTGCAGGTATGACACTTGGTAGACTTGCATCAGAAGTAGCAAAAGTTTTAAGAGGAAAGAATAAACCAATATTCACACCTCACATTGATACAGGCGATTATGTTATCGTTGTCAATGCAGACAAGATTACCGTTACAGGTAAAAAACTTGATCAGAAGGTTTATTACCATCACTCAGATTATGTTGGTGGAATGAAAGAAACTGTATTAAGAGAAAAATTAGCAAAAAAACCAGAAGAAGTTATTGAACTTGCTGTTAAAGGCATGCTTCCAAAGGGACCATTAGGAAGACAGATGTATCAGAAACTTTTTGTATACGCAGGACCAGAGCACAAACATGC
>CAZAQH010000098.1:0-6587 GCA_964487395.1 uncultured Lachnospiraceae bacterium
GATTACGAACGATAGCACGACCCATAGCAACACGCTGTCTCTGTCCACCTGATAAAGCCTTTGGCTTACGATCAAGTAATGGAGAAAGGTCAAGAATCTTAGCTGCTTCTTTAACCATTTTATCGATTTCTGCTTTTGGAACTTTTCTTAATTTTAATCCGAATGCCATATTATCATATACGGTCATATGTGGATATAAAGCGTAGTTCTGGAAAACCATTGCGATATCTCTATCTTTTGGTTCAACATCATTAACTACTCTGTCTCCAATTTTTAATTCACCTGAAGTAATATCTTCAAGTCCTGCGATCATACGAAGTGTAGTAGATTTACCACATCCTGAAGGTCCTACGAAAATAATAAATTCTTTATCAGCAATTTCCAAATTAAAATCTTTTACTGCTTCAAATCCGTTAGCATATCTTTTGCAGATATTCTGTAATGATAAACTTGCCATTTTTTGTCCTCCTAAAATTATCGGTACTATCCGATTCAATCTTGTTTTAGTATAGCGAAATTGTAATTTTTTTTCTATGCTACAATTTCACAAAGATTTTTTGTTTCGTTGTTAAATTTGCTATTCCAGTTTTTATGTGTTTAAAAAAATAGACAACCTGCTTAATATTCCGAAGAATTTTTATACAGATTGTCTGAATTTTATTAGTTAACTGTGATATTACTATCAATTGGTACTTCTTTCCTTTGACCCGCCGAGTGTTTTTCCAATTCTTCGTTATAGAAAACCAATTGTTTTTTGCCTCTTTTTTTGGCTTCATATAAGGCACTGTCTGCATTCTTATATAAGGTCTGAAAATCTGCGGCATCTCTTGGAAATACTGTTGCTCCAATACTTGCGGTTGCTGAATATTTAACATATTCTCCTGCATTAAACTGATGAAAGAAATTAGAAATGCGCAGTCCTTCTCTTTCCAGCTGTTCGTCATTTTTTATATCTTTTAAGAAGATGATAAATTCATCTCCACCGCTTCTTCCAATTATGTCGGTAACACGAAATTCATTACGAAGCTGGTGACCAAGCGATCTGAGTACTTCATCTCCAAAAGCATGTCCCATGGTATCATTTATCTTTTTAAAGTTATCAATGTCAAATAAAAACAGAAGACTTTGTGAATCCGGATTTTCATTCAAAAATTCCTGTATCTTACGTTCTGTAGCAATTTTATTATAAAGGCCTGTCAGTAAATCGGTATCTGCTTTATCTGCAAAATTCTTATTTTGTTCGTTATATCGAATTTTATTGATGATAATCAACGTAAGAAGCAGACATAGGAACACTAATACTGCCAGTCCCAAATCAGTAACCATTATTCCTGCACTTGCCCATTCCTGATCCTGCTCGGCTTGTACATATGTCTGATTTAATAACGTAACCAAATACCAGTCGCTAATACCATTGGAGTAAATGCCAGTGACTTGCTCTCGCCATCTTTTTGTGCTGTACAGATAAATTCAGCTTGCTTATTCATCCATTTATTAATATTTTCAAACGTCAAATCACTCATAACACTTTTCTCTAAATTAGAAAATAAATCATAACCTTCCAAGAAGCAGGTCTCTTTTCCGACGGTAGTTAATATTTTTCCTTTACCGTCAATTATGGCATATGAGGAATTTCCATCAAAATCATTAACTGGGAGTAATTTATCCAATTCATCAGTTGTCTGGTACATATAAATCATTCCAATTTCTTCTCGTTCTCTGTAAAATGGAATAATAGAAATAAATGCGCTTTTATTTAAGATGCCGTCATTTTCAGTCATGATGTATTTCTGGGTACGAGTGTCCATGTAATAATTCATACCCTGTAAATTAACTTTGGTTCCTTCGCTTGAAACACCCTGTCCATTCATATCAACTATCACAACCATATATGGAGTCGGAATACTGCCTTTTATTAATTTGGCATATTTCATCCATTCTGCCAAATCTTCTTCCTCTTCACAAATCATTGCAGCGGCTGCCTGTCCTGCATAGGTCATTCCGGTAAAATGATAATTCAATTCGGATGCACAAGATGCATTATTCTCAAGAATCCGCTTATTGACACTTTCACTTGCATCCCTTTTGCTGGCAAAAGAAAAATTGCTGGCAAGTACAAGAATAACAGCAAATAGCACTACAAGGGAGACTCCTCCCTGTGCTATTACTCCTCTTTTTGTATTGTCAGCAATGAATGTTTTCTTTTTTTTATCAAAAGTAATCATTTGTCTTACCGTTCCCCCTCCGTGCGAATAATTAACACTATCCGTTATTAATTCTCACTTGGTAATTCTTCTATACTCTCTTCGTCTTCTACTTCAGCCTTTGGCTCGATTTTTTTAAATATTTTGCTCCATGACAGACTGGCAATATAAGCCGGTCCTGAAAAACCGAGCATAACAAATACCGGTAAAATCTGATATAAATAAAACAGAAGTATAAACGGAACTGCAAATAATATTATAAATACAATTGTATAAGGTACATTAATTAAAGAAATAATAAATGAATTTTTAATTGTATTTTTAATTGTGTTGTCAAAATGTGATAACACCGGAAATATATATAAAGCCGCACAAAAAACAATAAATGCAAGAATTGCAAGTACTATCATAAGTGCTTGTGGAATCATATCCGGCAGCATACGCCATATGAGAAAATCTCCGACAAATACTGCTGCCACAACCAAAACTAACAACCAAATAATCGTTGCCTGTTTAAAGTTTTCTTTAAAAGAATGCCAAAAATCTTTAAACATGTAACTTTCTTCTTTTCTAACCATTTTAAGTGTTACATAATAAAGGGCTGTCCAGCTTGCACCTATGGTAAATATCGGAAGCGAAAACAAAATTACAATAAAATTCAATATTATCAAATCTGCAATTTTTCCCATGAAAGCCATAACAGGGTTATCTAAATTAAAAAATTTATCCATATTCTCATCCTTTGCCAAATAATAAACATTATATTACTTTTCGCCCTCAATGGCAATTGAATTTAAGTACAATTCCATAGGGACAAAACTGATACCGTCTTTTTTAATCATAGGACCCATATCTTGAAAACCAATACTATGATAAAACGGAATTCCATATGGTGCGGCATTTACAGTTACTTTGCTAAAGTCTGTTGTCAATTTCATATAATCCGCTAAATATGTTATTAATGCACTTCCTACTCCCTTGCGGTGATATTTATCATCTACGAATAATAGTGAAATGTGATTACCGTTTCGAACACTGATTAAGCCGATAATCTCTTCCGCTGTTTCTGCAAGGAATAATTTATAATCTCCCTGTAAAAACATTTTCTTTAGTGTACTATCCGTAACAAAGGAGGCAAAATGATCCGTTCCTTCCTGACCATATTCCTCTGCTTCATATTTAAGAAAGATTTTAAATGCAAGCTCCATTGCCACGTCCCAATCCTTTTCCATCGCCTTGCGAATATGAAAAAAAGAGGGCTTATCCAAGTTAAGAGAATCTATATTCAAAGTTGGTCTCCTGCGTATTTATTTTACTTAAAATAAATTAGTGAAAAACGTTTTGACACGGTCTCCCATGTCGACAAAAAAGTTTTTAAATGAATTACCAATACTCTGTTTTAAGACTTCTTCCGTATTAGAAATCCGTTCGTCTCCAAATTTCTTATATAAATCCTGTGCCTGTGTCAAAAGTGCTTCCGGATCCAAACCAAGCTCTTTGATTTTCTGCATAACTTCTATAATCTGATTGATTTCTTCATCTGTTAAGGAGACTTTAAATTTGTCTTCTCCTTCTTTGATTGCATTGCGAATATCATCATCTGTCTGTAATTCACCAGATGCAATTTTGGCTTTGATAAAAGCTACAAGTTCTTCCATCTCTTCGCCGTTTGCAGAATCAACCGATAATTCACCTGTTGTAATCATTTCATTAACAGATGCATCTATTGTTGAATCGGAAATGGTAACTCCACACATATCTTCATATGATTTAATTGCGCCAATCAGTCCTGCTGTTCCTGACATTGGCGATGGGGCAACAACCAAAACACTGGTATCTTTTAAGCCTGCTGTCATCAAGGCATTTCGATACATTCCTGTAGTACAGTAATTAATATTTTTTGTCGTAACCAGTACACCGCTGTCTTTCTCTCCCGGAGTAAGCATAACACTTGAAAGAGATTTCGTTCCTATCACTGCCGGATCTATATAAGCATCCAGATATTGGTGTTCCTGTGCGTTCGTAATTGTAATAACCGTACAGTTTGCCAGAGTTTCTTCTGTCAATCCCATTTCCTGTAATACGGTTGCTCGCTGCTCGGCTGATAAATCAGCCCCCAAGGCAACTACCGGGCGTGCTGTCTGTCCACTTGCCACGACAGTCATGCTGCCTGTCAGGAAAACAAATAACATGATTAAAATTCCATATATTTTTTTCATAACCTACCTCCTGCCTGACATTCATCCTCCAGCCATTGATAGATATCACGCATAACCATTTCCTTATCTGTTTCATTTAATATTTCATGTCTGTCATTTTCATAACATTTAATCATCACATTTTCTATGCCAATCTGTACATAGGAATCATAAACTTCTTTGACTGCTTTTCCATAATCACCTACCGGATCATCTGATCCATACAGGAATAAAACAGGAAGATTCTTTGGTATTTTGTTGAGGTTCTCCTGATCGTAAAGTCTCATATTTAATTCTCTAAGTGTTTTAAAGCCATTGATTGTTAAAATAAAACCACACAGCGGATCTTCGTTGTATTTTTCAACCTGCGAGGAATCCTTGCTAAGCCAGTCAAATTCACTAACCGGATTCTCAATTTTTTGACAATAATTGCCGAAAGCCATTTTATCTAAAAATTTACTTGTATGTTTCGGTCCCTGAAGAAAATTCAATACTTTAATTAATACTCCGGATACCTTTAAAAGTGATTTTTGTGTCATGGCTGTAGCTGAAATAATAACTCCATCTATGCCCGTACCATATCTGCTAATGTAATTTCTCGTTATTAGTGAACCCATACTGTGTCCAAAAATAAAGTACGGTATTCCCGGATATTCTTCCTGAATCATCTTTTTTAAGCGATGAATATCCCTTACCACTACTGTTGCGGGATCTCGTCTGCAAAAATAACCTTTCGGATAATTGCCAATAGATTTGCCATGTCCTAAGTGGTCTTCTCCGACTACGAGAATATTCTGCTGCGCAAGAAACTCTGCAAATGCATGATATCTGTCTACATATTCTGCCATTCCATGAACAATCTGAAGAATACAGACCGGTTTCTCCTGTGGAATCCATTTTATTGCGTGAATTTTACTTTCATTATCTCTTGAATCAAAATATAATTCTTCTTTTATCACTTGCAGAGCCTCCTGTACATTCTTATTTCTTTTTTAGCAGATTTCTGCTCCTGCCGGCATTTCTTTTTCCGGAACTACAAGTGCAAGATTTCCGTTTTCATCTTCTGCACAAAGCAACATTCCCTCAGAAACCACACCAGCAAGCTTTGCCGGTTTTAAATTAGCAAGAACCATTACTTTTTTACCAACCATTTCCTCTGCACTGTAATGCTGTTTAATTCCGGAAACGATTTGTTTTACTTCACTTCCAATTTTTACCTGGGAGCATAAAAGTTTTTTGGATTTTGGAACTTCTTCACATGCAATAATCTTCCCTACACGGAATTGTAATTTTTCAAAATCTTCATATGTTATTTCGGGTTTTGAATCCAAATCCATAACAGGCTCTTCGTCTTCTTTTTCTTCCGGTGCTTTACGAGAAGCATATAATTCTCCTGCTTTTTCTACTATTTCTTTTACATCCAGTCTTGCAAAAAGAATTTCCGGCTGTCCTGTAACTTTATTACCGGATGGATATTGTCCGAATTCTTTTAACTGTTCAAATGAACGTAACTCGGTATTAAGCTGTTCTACTATTTTCTTGGCAGTAGCAGGCATGAACGGCTCTAAAAGGGATGCACCGATTGTTATGCTTTCTACCAGATTATAGAGTACAGTAGACAAACGTGCTTTTTTTGCCTCGTCTTTTGCAAGTACCCATGGTTCTGTTTCATCTATATACTTATTACAACGTTTAAATACCTGGAAAATCTCTGTTAAAGCATCTGCAACGCGTAAATCCGTCATTTTGGCTTCCACTTTGTCATAAGATGCAAGTATTGTCTGTTTTAAATCAGCATCTACTTCTTCCTCACAATGTTCATCCTTTACAATACCATCAAAGTATTTATTGGACATGGATATGGTACGATTTACAAGATTTCCTAATGTATTAGCTAAATCGGAATTCATTCTCTCTACCATAAGTTCCCATGAAATAACACCATCATTTTCAAATGGCATTTCGTGAAGCACAAAGTAACGAACCGCATCTACACCAAAGAAATTAACTAAATCATCTGCATAAAGTACATTGCCTTTGGATTTACTCATTTTTCCATCACCCTGTAAAAGCCATGGATGACCAAAAATCTGTTTTGGAAGTGGCTCACCTAATGCCATTAAGAAAATAGGCCAGTAAATAGTATGGAAACGAATAATATCCTTACCAATTAAATGAAGGTCCG
>CAZAQH010000099.1:0-6579 GCA_964487395.1 uncultured Lachnospiraceae bacterium
ATTACAAACATCAACTAAAATGAACAAATCTTTTCCCCTGATTGAATCATATAAAACTCCTTTTCCTTCGCCGGTTCCAAATCTTGGACATGCGGTATTTGCAAGGAAGGAAGAAGCGGTATATCCTTGTACAGCAGGATCATTTTTATAAGTGTTTTTTTCTTTTTTTCTTAACTCTACAAGGTGTTTATTCACATCATTACCAAGTGTACGAGCAGAATCAAGTACAACAAGGCATAGAGGAGCAACAGGGAGAGCGTTTTCTAATTCATGTAAATCAGCCATTATTAGCCTCCAAATAAGGAAAAATTTTCAAACAATTCTATTCATTTATAACATTCTAAAAAGAACGTGTCAATTTAATTTATTTGTGTTTTAATAGATAATAGAAAGTAATATAGATGGAAGGTTAAAAAGCGATGAAGGAAAAACTGCATATAGTAAAAGAAATTTTGAAAGACAGTATTGCAGAAGAAATGAATATAGAAAAAGGAGATTGTGTCCTTAGAATAAACAATCGTGAAATAGAGGACATTTTTGATTATCAATATTTGTGCGAAGACTGTAATTTAGATGTTCTTATAAGAAAAACCAATGGAGAAGAATGGCTCTTAGAAATTGAAAAAGATGAAGATGAAGATTTGGGCATTATATTTGATAATGGCTTGATGGATGAATATAGAAGTTGTTCAAATAAGTGTATTTTTTGCTTTATTGATCAAATGCCAAAAGGGATGCGGGAAACGCTTTATTTTAAGGATGATGATGCAAGATTATCTTTTTTACAGGGAAATTATATTACACTTACCAATATGTCGGAGCATGATGTAAAAAGAATAATTGAATATCGTCTTTCTCCGATTAATATTTCTTTTCAAACGACCAATCCCGAACTTAGATGTAAAATGCTGAATAATCGATTTGCAGGGGATGCACTTAAAAAAGTCGATCTGTTTTATAATGCAGGGATTGAAATGAATGGACAAATTGTTTTGTGTAAAGATGTTAATGACGGTTTGGAATTAGAAAGAACATTAGGTGATCTTTATCATTTTTTGCCACATTTAAGAAGTGTTTCCATTGTGCCAGTTGGTTTATCGAAATACAGAGACGGATTATATTCGTTGCAGCCGTTTAACAAAGAAGATGCTAAATCTTTAATTAATACGGTAATGAAATGGCAGAAAAAGGCTTATAATGAATATGGAATTCATTTTGTACATGCATCAGATGAATGGTATATATCAGCTGGTATTAAGATGCCACCAGAAGAAAGTTATGACGGATACTTACAGCTTGAAAACGGAGTTGGGATGATTCGTCTTATGGAAACTGAGTTTGAAGAAGAACTTGAATTTCAAAAGGAAAACTGGAAAAGTAAAAAAGATGAATTATCAGAAGAGACTATTTCCATGATAACAGGACAACTGGTATATCCGTATATTGAAAAGTTTGCCAAGCGTTTTATGGAAGTATTTCCGATGAAGCATATTAATGTTTATCCGATTACCAATTATTTTTTTGGCGAGATGATAACCGTAACAGGATTGCTTACAGGGCAGGATATTATAACACAATGTAAGGGAAAAGAACTGGGGGATAGAGCTATTTTGCCGGAGAATGTTTTGCGTAGTGGAGAGGAAGTTTTACTGGATGATACAACGCTTACAGACTTGAAAAGGGCTTTACAAGTCCCGGTAGATATTGTAAAATCAAGCGGATGCGACTTTGTTAGCATCTTATTAGAAAGGGTCAGGGAATAGAATGGGACACAAAAAAGGAAAACCAATCGTTGCAATTGTAGGAAGACCTAATGTAGGTAAATCTACTTTATTTAATGCGTTGGCAGGAGATAAGATTGCAATAGTAAAGGATACTCCTGGTATTACAAGAGACCGTATTTATGCAGATGTTGTTTGGTTGAATACAGCATTTACGTTAATTGATACCGGTGGAATTGAGCCGGACAGCAAGGATGTTATTTTATCACAGATGAGAGAACAGGCTCAGATTGCAATTGACACAGCAGATGTTATTATTTTTATTGTAGATGTAAAACAGGGGCTGGTTGATGCAGACATGAAGGTGGCTGATATGCTGCGACGTTCTCATAAACCAGTTCTGCTTGTAGTAAATAAGGTAGATAATTTTAAGAAATTTTTGGCTGACACATACGAGTTTTATAATTTGGGAATTGGAGATCCGATTCCTGTTTCTGCAGCCAACAGAATGGGCGTTGGAGATATGCTTGATGAGGTTATTAAACATTTTCCAGAGGCTGATGTTGAGGATGAGGAAGACGATAGACCAAGAATTGCAATCGTAGGCAAGCCAAATGTAGGCAAATCTTCACTGATTAATAAGCTGATTGGTGAAAACCGAGTAATTGTTTCTGATATTGCAGGAACGACAAGAGACGCGATAGATACACCTGTTAAATGCAATGGAAAAGAATATATTTTTATTGACACAGCAGGTTTACGACGCAAGAATAAAATAAAAGAAGAATTAGAGCACTATATGATTGTCAGAACAGTCAGTGCAGTAGAAAGAGCAGATGTTGTTGTTCTTGTGGTAGATGCTGATGAAGGTATTACAGAACAGGATGCCAAAATAGCAGGTATTGCACATGAAAGAGGCAAGGGCTTTATTATTGCGGTTAATAAATGGGATTTAGTAGAAAAAAATGATAAGACAATTTATCGTTTTACTGAAAAAGTACGTTCCGTATTATCCTTTATGCAGTATGCAGAGATTCTTTTTATATCGGCTAAAACAGGTCAGAGAACAGGAAAATTATTTGAGACGATTGATGCCGTTGTAGAAAACTGTGCATTACGTGTTTCTACCGGTGTGTTAAATGAAATTATGACGGAAGCAACTGCTATGCAGCAGCCACCAACAGATAAAGGAAAAAGACTGAAACTTTTCTATATTACGCAGGCTGCAGTAAAACCTCCGACTTTTGTTATTTTTGTAAATGATAAGGAATTAATGCATTTTTCTTATACCAGATATATAGAAAATCAGATTCGTAATTCTTTTGGTTTTAAAGGAACGCCACTTAAATTCATTATACGAGAGAGAAAAGAAGACAAATAGACGGGAAAGGAAGTTTTTTTATGGTAAGGGTTTATTGTGTGTTGATAGGTTATGTGTTTGGTTTGTTTCAAACGGCCTATTTTTATGGGAAATGCAAAGGAATTGATATCCGACAGGTAGGCAGTGGTAATGCAGGTACGACAAATACACTGCGAGTACTTGGTACAAAGGCGGGATTGATTGTACTGGCAGGCGATATCTTAAAAACCATGGCAGCAATTCTTATCGTTAAGCTTTTATTTAAAAATACTTATCCCAATATTATATATCTTTTAATGCTTTATACTGCAATGGGTGCAATTTTAGGACACAATTATCCTTTTTATTTGAAATTTAAAGGAGGAAAAGGTATTGCAGCTACGGGAGGCTTGATTTTATCATTCCATCCTTCGTTTATTATTACTGGTGTTATTATGTTTTTCGGTGCTTTTTTTACAACACATTATGTATCGCTTGGTTCATTGCTTGTTTATGCAGGCTTTATGATTCAGCTTGTTATCAGCGGACAAATGGGCTTATTTGTCGGAATGACACAGGGTAATCTGTATGAAATGTATGCAATTGGTGCGTTTCTTACCATTATGGCATATTGGAGACATAGAGAAAATATTAAGAAGCTATTAAGTGGGACAGAACGTAAAACCTATTTAAAAAAGAGAAAAGAGGAAGCGTAAAATGGAAAAAATTGGAATTATTGGTGCCGGGAGCTGGGGTATTGCCCTTGCACAGTTATTAAGTAATAACGGGCATGATATTACAGTATGGTCCATTATAAAAGAAGAAGTTGAAATGCTTAAGGAAAAACATGAACATGTTGATAAACTTCCAGGCGTAATTCTTTCTGATACAATAACATTTACAGCTGATTTAAAGGAAGCGGTAGAAGGAAAGAGTATTCTTGTTCTTGCCGTTCCGTCTCCATATACAAGAAGTACAGCAGGGATGCTTAAAGAAGTTGTGAAAGAAGGACAGATTATAGTAAATGTTGCAAAAGGAATTGAAGAATCTTCTTTAATGACACTTTCACAAATAATTGAGCAGGAAGTACCACAGGCAAAAGTAGCAGTTTTATCCGGTCCTTCACATGCAGAAGAGGTTGGAAGAGGAATTCCGACTACAATTGTAGTTGGTTCTACCGATAAAAAGATTGCCGAATATTTACAAAATACATTTATGAGTGATGTATTTCGTGTTTACATCAGCCCGGATGTACAGGGAATAGAGTTAGGAGCAGCACTTAAAAATGTGGTAGCTCTTGCAGCCGGAATTGCTGATGGATTAGGATATGGTGATAATACAAAAGCAGCATTAATCACAAGAGGAATTGCTGAGATTGCCAGACTTGGAACGGCTATGGGTGGTAAGTTTGAGACGTTCTGTGGTTTGTCCGGAATCGGAGATTTAATTGTTACCTGCGCAAGTATGCATTCCAGAAACAGACGTGCCGGTATATTAATTGGACAAGGCAAGACAATGGATGAAGCAATGGCGGAAGTAAAAATGGTTGTTGAAGGCGTATACTCAGCAAAAGCGGCTATGGGACTTGCAAAAAAATATGATGTACAGATTCCAATTATTGAACAGGTTAATCTTGTTTTATTTGAAAATAAACCTGCATCAGAAGCAATGAAAGATTTGATGACAAGAGATAAGAAAAATGAACATTTAGATTCACTCTGGAAATAAAAAAAGCCCATAAGGGCTTTTTTTATTAGCGAATTGCATTTACGATTTCAGTCGTTGTTTTGGGTTTATTCATGGAATAAATATGAATATGGTTAATTCCATGTTTCTTTAAATCAAGAATCTGGTTAATGGCAAATTCAATACCGGCTTTTCGCATATCCTCTTTAGACTCACTGTAAGAGGCAATGATATCTGAAAGCTTTTTAGGTACACTGGAACCGGAGAGGCTAACCGTAGTACCAAGCTGCGAACTTGATGTAATAGGCATGATTCCGGCTAAAACAGGTATCTCTATATTCATTTTCAATAGTTCTTCGTTAAAACGATAGAAGACATCATTATCAAAGAATAGTTGAGATATCAAGCACTCAGCACCACAGTCAACTTTTTCTTTTAGATGTTGTAAATCTTCTTTAAGAGTTGGTGCTTCATAATGCTTTTCGGGATAACATGCTCCTGCAATATGAAGCTGTGTATTGTTTTTTAAATAAGTAATCATTTCACCTGCATGGGTAAAGTCGCGTGAGAAAAATTGTTCATCACTCATGTAATTTGGTCTGTCACCGCGAAGAGCAAGTATATTGTGTATGTTGTTCTGCAATAACTGTGAAACAACAGAATCAATATCTGTTTTTTTATTGCCAACACATGTAATATGAGCCAAAGCATTGATGTTAAGAGTATTTTGAATATAGGATGCAATATCAATCGTCTTACCTGACTTAGAACCACCGGCACCATAAGTAACACTGATAAAATCAGGAGATAATATACTTAATTGATTTAATGTTTCATAAGCATTTGGAAAATCTTCCTCTTTTTTTGGAGGGAATACTTCAAAAGAAAGAGACTTTTGGGGATTTTTAAATAAACTGTTCATTTATCAAATTGCTCCGTTTCTTTTTCTTGCTTTTATTTACGGAATATCGTAACATGAATAAAGCAGATTATCAAGATTACGAAGTGGAGGATTCTTTAATGGAAGGATTAAGTAGTTCATTTCAGGGTACAAATGAATACGTAGCGAGTGAACAGTTATTAAATGCTGTAAATGTGGCAATTACATTACAAAAACCTTTATTAATAAAAGGAGAACCAGGCACAGGTAAAACTATGCTTGCAGAAGCGATTGCTAAAGCTTTAGATAAAGAATTAATAATATGGAATATAAAGTCTACTACCAAAGCACAGGAAGGTTTATATGTATACGACACGATTCAGCGTTTGTATGATGGACAGTTTGGTGAAGAAGGCGTTGATGACATTTCACGTTATATTAAACTGGGTAAATTAGGCGAAGCCTTTAAAAGTGAAAAACAGGTTATTCTTTTAATAGATGAAATTGATAAAGCAGATTTGGAATTCCCTAATGACTTATTGTGGGAATTAGACCAGATGGAATTTTATATTAACGAGACAAAAGAAACGGTAAAAGCAAATCAAAGACCGATTGTGATTATTACATCCAATGCGGAAAAGGAACTGCCGGATGCATTTTTAAGAAGATGCATTTTTTATTATATTACGTTTCCTGACAAAGAACTGATGCGGGAAATTGTTACGACACATTTTGATCATGTGGAGGAGAATCTGCTTCAAAACGCGATGGAGGTATTTTATGAGATTCGTGAAATGCGTGAGGTGAAGAAAAAACCGAGCACCTCTGAGCTAATTGACTGGATAAGGGCATTGCAGCTGGGCGGGATTTCAGCTGACCGTATTCAAAAGGAGCTGCCGTTTATCGGAACCGTCATCAAAAAGGATGAGGATTTGGATGCGGTGTTGCATCAT
>CAZAQH010000100.1:0-6220 GCA_964487395.1 uncultured Lachnospiraceae bacterium
ATGGAATCTCAGAAGCCAGATAAACAGAGGCTTAGAGATTCCGAGAGTCTATTATATTATAAGGGAGAAAAAGATGGAAAGTTCGTTAAAGAAATCAGAACTTGTGATTTTTGTACTAAGAAGTCTGCTGGTTAGTTATCTTACAACAGGAGGTCTTCTGTTATTACTTGCGTTGCTGCTATATCGTTTTCAGTTATCAGAATCAATTGTTTCTGTTGCAATTATTATTATTTATATTGCCGCTACATTTTTGGCAGGATATCTTGCGGGGAAAAAGATAAAATCAAAAAAATTCATTTGGGGTTTTGTCATGGGAGTATTGTATTTTCTTATAATGGTATTAGTATCTTTAATTGTAAATCATTCCATTAAAGATGTAAGTTCTAACCTTTTGACAACTTTTTTTCTTTGTGCGGGAGCAGGAATGTTAGGCGGAATGTTGTCCTAAATTTTTTGAAAAAGACTTTTCCTAACGAAATAATTATGATATACTAATGCAGAAATGCTTATGAATATTAATAAGGAGGCTTTGTCATGAAACATATTAAGACATTAAATACAAGAAATTTAAAAGAGTCTATGAAAAAAGGTGGATGTGGTGAATGTCAGACATCTTGCCAGTCAGCTTGTAAAACATCTTGTACTGTAGGAAATCAGAGCTGCGAGAAAATGAAATAAGAAGCAAATTATATGTATGAGATTAACAGACTCGAAGCCGGCGTGAACACCGAAGCCGTTTTCGAGTCTGTTTCAAGTATATACAACGGATTTAAAATTCGATTTGCTTATTAAAAAGGAGTAATTACGTGATACATCAATATAAGAACAATGGTTATAATATTGTCCTTGATGTGAATAGCGGGGCTGTTCATGTTGTGGATGATTGTGTATATGATGCAGTACCTTTAGTAGAGCCGGTTATTAAAAAAGGCTTAAAAGGGGAAGAAGCATTAGAAGAAGCCTGCAAAGTCTGCAACAGTCTTTCTTATGAAAAAGATATGATGCATGAAGTATGTGAGGAGTTACTTGCATTACACGAAGCAGGACAGCTTTATACCGAGGATATATATGAAAATTATATCGGAGATTTCAAGAAAAGAGAGACGGTTGTAAAGGCTTTATGCTTACATATTGTACATGATTGTAATCTGGCATGTCGTTACTGCTTTGCAGAAGAAGGCGAATATCATGGCAGAAGAGCACTTATGAGCTATGAAGTAGGAAAAAAAGCACTTGATTTTTTAGTGGCTAATTCTGGAAATCGTGTCAATCTTGAAGTAGATTTTTTTGGTGGAGAACCATTAATGAACTGGGATGTTGTAAAACAGCTGGTTGCATATGGAAGAAGCCTTGAAGAAGAAAAAAATAAGAAATTCCGTTTTACACTTACGACAAATGGAATTTTATTAAATGATGATATTCTTGAATTTGCCAACAAAGAGATGAGCAATATAGTTTTGAGTATTGATGGCAGAAAAGAAGTAAATGATAAGATGCGTCCATTTAGAGGTGGACAAGGCAGTTACGATATTATAGTACCAAAATTCCAGAAAACGGCAGAGAGCAGAGACCAGATGAATTATTATGTACGAGGAACCTTTACACATAATAATTTGGACTTCTCAAAGGATGTGGCACATCTTGCAGATTTGGGATTTAAACAGATTTCGGTAGAACCTGTAGTAGCAAAGCAGGAAGAAGTTTATGCATTAAAAGATGAAGATATTCCGCAGATATTGGAAGAATATGATATAATTGCCAAGGATTTAATTCGTAGACGTAAGGAAGGAAAAGGTGTTAATTTCTTTCACTTTATGATAGACTTAGAAGGCGGTCCGTGTGTAGCCAAAAGGTTATCGGGCTGTGGCTCGGGGACAGAATATCTGGCAGTTACTCCATGGGGGGATTTCTATCCTTGTCATCAATTTGTAGGACAAGAAGAATTCTTAATGGGAAATGTGGATGATGGAATTGTCCGCACGGATATTCGTGATGAATTTAAGACATGCAATGTGTACGCAAAAGAAAAATGTAAGAATTGTTTTGCCAAATTTTATTGCAGTGGCGGGTGTGCTGCAAATTCTTATAATTTCCATGGTAATATCAATGATGCATATGACCTTGGATGTGAATTGCAAAAGAAACGCGTAGAATGCGCAATTATGATAAAAGCGGCTTTGGCCGAATAAAAAGGAGAACGTTATTATGAGTAAGAAAAAAGGGATCATAAGTTTAGTGATTCTGTTAGCTCTTTTGGCAGGTGGTGCTTATACAGCCATTTTTGGATTAGACGCTAACAAGACAGGTGCTGCTTCCGAGATTAAACAGGGACTTGATTTGGCAGGTGGTGTCAGCATTACCTATCAGGTAGCAGGTGACGAGAAACCAAGTGATGAAGATATGGCAGATACTATTTACAAACTTCAGCAGCGTGTCGAAGAGTATAGTACGGAGTCACAGGTTTATCAGGAAGGCGACAATCGAATTAATATTGAAATTCCGGGTGTTTCCGATGCTAATGCAGTATTAGAGGAACTTGGTAAACCGGGATCTTTAGTATTCCTTGATAAGGATTACAATGAAGTACTGACAGGTACCGATGTTGCAAATGCACAGGCTGGTTCAATACAGGATAATATGGGTAACAATCAGTTCGTAGTTCAGCTTACTATGACGCCAGAAGGTACTGAAAAATTTGCAACAGCAACAAAAGCGGCAGCACCTAATCATGATATTATTTATATTGTTTATGATGGAAATATTGTAAGTCAGCCTTCTGTTAATGCAGAAATTACAGACGGTAATGCTGTTGTTGAGGGTATGGCGTCTTATGAGGAAGCTGATATACTTGCATCCACAATACGTATTGGTGGTTTGAAATTGGAATTAGAAGAATTACGTTCTAATGTTGTTGGTGCACAGCTTGGACAGGAAGCAGTTAAAACGAGTTTGATGGCGGCTGCAATTGGATTTGGTATTGTTGCACTTTTCATGATAGCAATTTATTTCATCCAAGGTCTTGCTTCTGTTATAGCATTGGGAATTTATGTTGTACTTACATTGTTATTATTAAATGCATTTAATATTACATTAACATTACCGGGTATTGCAGGTATTATTCTGTCAATTGGTATGGCGGTAGATGCAAACGTTATTATATTTGCCAGAATCAGAGAAGAAATTGCAACTGGTAAGACAGTAAGTTCTTCAATAGATATAGGATTTAAGAAGGCATTATCTGCGATTTTAGATGGTAATATTACTACATTGATTGCTGCCTTGGTATTAGGAATCAAAGGTTCTGGTTCTGTTAAGGGATTTGCGCAGACATTGGGACTTGGTATTGTTGTTTCCATGTTTACTGCTTTATTTATTACAAAATTAGTATTAAAGGCATTTTATGCATTAGGTATTAAAAATGAGAAATTCTACGGAAAAGCAAAAGAGAGAAAACAGATTAATTTCTTATCAAAAAAACCGATCTTCTTTGCTGTTTCCATTGCAGTAATTATTGCTGGATTTGTATTTATGGGTGTTAATAAGTCAAATACAGGTGATATATTAAATTATTCATTAGAGTTTAAAGGTGGAACATCAACCAATATCACGTTTAATGAGGATATGCCACTTGCTGATATTGATTCGAAAGTAATTCCGGTTATTTCTGATGTCATTGGCGGCGGTGCAATTCAGGCACAGAAGGTTCAGGGAACAACAGAAGTAATTGTTAAGACAAAAACTTTAGATGTAACACAAAGAGAAGCAGTCAACAATGCACTTGCAGAGAATTTTTCTGTTGATACCGAAAAGATTACAGCAGAAACGATTTCTTCTACTATTTCATCTGAAATGAAGAACGATGCGATTATTGCTGTATTGATTGCAACCATCTGTATGTTGCTTTACATCTGGTTCCGCTTTAAAGATATTCGTTTTGCATCAAGTTCCGTACTTGCACTGGTTCATGATGTATTAGTCGTTCTTGCATTTTATGCAATCGTAAAGGTTTCCGTAGGTTCTACCTTTATTGCATGTATGCTTACCATTGTAGGTTATTCCATTAATGCGACCATCGTTATCTTTGACCGTATTCGTGAAAACCTTGGTACATCAAGAAATACAAAGGAATTAGAGGAATTAGTAAACAGAAGTATCAACCAGACTTTATCCAGAAGTATTTTTACTTCTCTTACCACTTTTATCATGGTAGCGGCATTATACGTATTTGGTGTAACATCCATTCGTGAATTTGCATTACCATTAATGGTAGGTATTGTGTGTGGTGCATATTCTTCTGTATGTATTACCGGAGCGTTATGGTATGTTTTCCGTACAAAGTTTGTTAAAAAAGCAAAATCACGTAAATAATTTAACTATCTTTTTTAAGAGGTGCCTTACAGGCACCTCTTTTTGTGTTAAAATAGTAAAAACAAAAAGGAAAGACAAGGTATTTCCATATGTCAAAATGGATTGGAATTAATAAGAAGGCTGATTTTAACCAGATTGCCGAACAATATCATATAGACCCTGTAATAGCCAGAATTATGAGAAATCGGGAACTGATTACAGAGGAAGACATGCAGAATTATCTGTATGGAACCAGTGAGGCATTTCACTCTTACACACTTCTCAAAGATATGAAAAAAGCAGTTGCCATCTTAGCACAAAAGATAAAGGATAAGAAGAAACTTCGTATTGTAGGTGATTATGATGTGGACGGAGTTTGTGCAACTTATATTTTGTGGAAGGGCTTATCACGTTGTGGCGCGGTAATAGACTGCGTCATTCCAGAGCGAATGAAGGACGGCTATGGAATCAGTAATCAATTGATTGAAGATGCCGTCATACAGGAAATAGATACCATTATTACATGTGACAATGGTATTGCGGCTTTAAAGGCTATTTCTTTTGCAAAGAAAGAAGGGTTAACCTGTATTATTACTGATCATCACGAAGTGCCATATGAGGAATGTGAAGGTAAGAAAATCTATACACTGCCACAGGCAGATGCCATTATTGATCCAAAGCAGGAGGACTGTTCCTATCCCTATAAGGGAATTTGCGGTGCCTATGTTGCGTATAAACTGATAGAAGGCATGTTTGAACAATTCCATATTGCAGATACAGAGAAACAGGAACTTATGGAATTAGCAGGCATTGCGACGGTTTGTGATGTTATGGATTTAACGGATGAAAACAGGGTATTAGTAAAACAAACCCTGCTAGGGTTGCAAAATACCAAGAATCCGGGAATGAAAGCTTTGATTCAGGTAAATAAGCTAGATGTCAAAACATTAACGGCATATCACATCGGTTTTATTATAGGTCCTTGTATCAATGCAACGGGCAGAATGGATACGGCGCAGATTGCACTTGAACTTTTACAAAGCCAAACGTTTGAAGATGCAATTGTCAGTGCGACAAAATTAAAACAGTTAAATGAAAGCCGTAAAGAATTAACGGAAAAAGGCATTGAGGATGCAAAAAATATAATAGAAGAAAAGAAATGGATGCAGGATAAAGTCATGGTGGTGTATTTGCCAAATCTGCATGAGAGCCTTGCAGGTATCATTGCCGGACGCATAAGAGAGCAATACATAAAACCGGTTTTTGTATTAACAAAGAGTGAGGATATCGTAAAAGGAAGCGCTCGTTCCATAGAAGCATATTCTTTATATGAAGAAATGACAAAATGCAAAGAATTCTTCACTCAGTATGGCGGACATAGAATGGCAGCTGGTTTTTCGATGAAAGAAGAAAATATAGATGCATTTAGAACAAAAATAAATGAAATTTGTACATTAACACCAGAGGATTATGAGGAAACCATACGAATTGATGTTCCAATGCCATTTTCTTATGTAAAAAAAGAATTAATTGAACAGTTTTCTTTACTGGAACCATTTGGACCCGGAAATACAAAACCTGTTTTTGCCCAGAAAAATCTTGAATTTTTAAATGCAAAAAAGATGGGAAATGGAAACATGGCAAAGTTTACGGTTTCGGACATGGAACATAATCGCTATGAGGTAGTATTGTTTCGAAATCTGGAACAATTTATATCCTATGTGAAAGATAAATATGGTGCAGAGGCAGTAACGAAGTTATTTACAGAAGAAAACAAATCTGGAAAGCAGACAATTATGCTGGATGTTATTTATTATCCATCACTTAATGAATACAGAGGAAGAAGCAGTATTCAGTTTATTATGCAGGATTA
>CAZAQH010000101.1:0-926 GCA_964487395.1 uncultured Lachnospiraceae bacterium
GGTATGGAGAAGAAGAGTGAGGACTTCGCAGCAGAAGTTGCAGCACAGATGGGTAACTAATAGTAACCTAAAGACCACAACATTTCAAAAATGGAATCCGCAGGACACCGCAAGGTGTTTTGCGGATTAAAATTTCTCTTCCCAGTCTGCACTTAACTCTTAAAATTGGAATTCATCATTGAACTTACCCACGTAAAGAGTCAAATTAGCCTTTGCTGTCTGTACTTAATTCCCTCAAATTGGAATTCATCATTGAACTTACCCACACTAAGAGCCGAATTAGCCTTTACTGTCTGCACTTAATTCTCCAAAACAAGAATCTATCATTGCACATACCCACACCAAGAACCGAATTAGCATTCCCTGTCTGCACTTAATTCTCCAAAACAAGAATCTATCATTGCACATACCCACACCAAGAACCGAATTAGCCTTAACTGTCTGCACTTAATTCTCAAAAACAAGAATCTATCATCAAACTTACCCACGTAAAGAGCCAAATCAACTTTAACTGTCTACATCTGATTCACAAAATCCAATAAATTAATCAAAAAATATTCACAAGGAGGAAACTAAATATGGATGAATTATGGAAATCTCTGCAAATGAGAAAAAAGGAATTAGAGGATGCAATAATATATGCTGAAAACATATTAAAAAATGCACCGAAAGGATTTTTACGAATTGTAAAAAACAAAAATACAGAGCAGTATTATATGCGAGATAATCCGAAGAATTCTTTTGGTGTCTATATAAGAAAAAGCAACATGAAATTGATTGAAAATCTTGCACAAAAAGATTATGCAGAAAAGCTTTTAAAACAATTAAAACGAGACAGAGAGAAAGTGCAGAAATTCATAAATGAGTATTCATTAAATAGCATGGAAAAAGTATATGAAGAACTGGCACCAAAGCGGAAGAAACTT
>CAZAQH010000101.1:936-6180 GCA_964487395.1 uncultured Lachnospiraceae bacterium
TACGTTTTCCCTCCTCTTTATACAGCATCCTTGCTTCAATCGCGCTTAAAAAGGGAGAAAGTTCGCGTGCAGAACTGGCGCTGAAACAGGGTCTTGAAGACTTGATCTCATCTCCTTTTGACTACTGCACGCTGCTCATTGATCTCTGTCATTTTTATCTTCAGACAAATAAAACGACAAAAGCGGAAGAAACTTGTAAAACCGTATATTTTACCGGATGAGGAATTCGTAAATCAATGGATGCAGACATCTTATAACAAAAAAGAAATTATGGTAGAAGTTGGTTCTGAAATTGTCACAGAAAAGGGTGAAGTTGTACGTTCCAAATCGGAGAAAATTCTGGCAGACAAGTTAAATCTCATGAACATCCCATATCACTATGAACAGCCATTATTTTTGAACGGATATGGCACAATACATCCGGATTTCACTGTATTAAATAAAAGCACACGTAAGGAATACTATTGGGAGCACTTTGGACTGATGGACAATCCAGAGTATTGTGAAAAAGCAATTAAAAAGATAGAGACCATGCAGAAAAATGGAATCTATATTGGAGAAAAATTAATTGTCACATTTGAAACGCAGTCACATCCACTTAACATGAAAATTGTTGAGAATACGATTAAAAAATATCTCAAGTAGAACATGTCTTAGGCAATTGGTATCACATACAGTTCGTAAGTGACGAAAAAGTGAACGGAACGAAGGAAAAGTAAGTTGCTTTAAATATTCAGTATTGCTATACTATTTTTATTCCAAGATATCGCAATACAAAAGGAAAAGGGGCATATTATGGAAATTCGTGTTTTACAATATTTTCTTGTGGTAGTTCGTGAGGAAAGTATTACCAGGGCAGCGGACGCTTTACATATTACACAACCAACTTTAAGCCGTCAGATGGCAGGACTTGAAGAGGAAACGGGTGTGAAATTATTTGAGCGTGGCACGAGAAAAATAACTTTGACAAACGAAGGTCTTTTACTCAAAAGAAGAGCAGAAGAAATCTTGAGGCTTGTTGACATAACACAGCAGGAGTTGGTAGAACAGGAAGAACTGGTTGAAGGAAAAATCACCATAGGATGTGGGGAACTTGCTTCCGTTAGGTATTTAGCGGGTGTAATTGAAGAATTTAGAAAAAAATACCCAAGAGTCACATATGATATTGTGACTGCACCTGCTGATTTGGTGAAGGATCAAATAGAAAAAGGGTTAATTGATATAGGTCTTTTATTGGAACCAATTGCGGTGGAAAAATTTGATTATAAATGACTTCCCATCAAAGAGCGGTGGGTTGTGATTATGAAATCGGATGACCCACTTGCGAAGAAAGAAAATGTAACAGCAGAAGATTTATCTAATGTGCCATTGATTTTGCCAAGAAGAATTAATGTACAAAGTGAAATAGCCAGTTGGTTCGGTGAATTTTATTCAAAACTGAATGTACGATTTACAAGCAATCTTAATTCAAATGGAGCTATGATGGTGAATCACGGATTAGGGTATTCCGTCGGCATAGAAAGCCACCTTCCATTTTGGAATCAGGATAAACTTACTTATCGACCTCTTTCACCGGAATTAACAGCGACAAGTGTTCTGGCGTGGAAGCGAAATGCACCAACCAGCATTGCAGTAACTAAATTCATCCAATGCTTTCAAGGCATGGATAAGGCATAAAAAATAAGTATTTGATATGAAAAAATAATATAAATATAATATGAGTGTAGATAGAAATATTCTATTTGCACTCATTTTTTATAATATAAGGGGAATGGATATGACGTTAGCAGAAGAACCTATAGAAAAACTGTTTCCGAATAAAGAACTAAAAGCAATGATTATTCCCCTGTTTTTGGAGCAGTTATTAGTCATGTGTGTTGGGATGGCAGACACCATTGTTGTTAGTCACGTTAGTGAAGCAGCAGTATCCGGGGTATCCCTGGTGAATCAATTTAACACTATTTTTATTTATCTGTTTACAGCACTATCATCTGGTGGAGCGATTATTATTAGTCAATACATTGGAAGAAAAGACAGAGAACAAGGTGGAAAATCTGCGAGTCAGTTACTTCTGTTTTCAACTATCTTTTCGATTGTGATTGCAGGACTGGTACTTCTCGGGAACAAAAGTCTGATGAGTCTGTTATTTGGAAAAGTAGAAGAATCTGTAATGCAGGCATGTCTTATATACCTTGCGATATCGGCATTTTCTTATCCGGCACTTGCTATCTACAATTCCGGAGCAGCCATTTATCGTAGTATTGGACAGACAAAGGCAACTATGTATATCTCCATAGGGTCAAATGTGATTAATGTAATTGGAAATATTGTGGGAGTGTTTGTGTTGCATGCCGGAGTAGCTGGTGTGGCATATCCATCGCTGATAGCTCGTGTTTTTTCGGCAGTTGTAATTACAATATTGTGTTTTCAAAAGAAAAATGATGTTTTCTATGAGCCTAAATGGATTTTTCACTGGGATGGAATGTTACTAAAAAAAATCTTAGCGGTAGCCATTCCAAACGGGATAGAAAATGGAGTATTTCAGCTAGTCAAAGTGGCACTCAGCAGTATTGTGGCTCTGTTTGGAACATATGAAATAGCAGCCAATGGAGTAGCCCAGAGTATTTGGTCGATGGCGGCACTGGCAGGGGTATCTATGGGACCGGTATTTATTACTGTGATAGGTCAGTGCATGGGAAACAGGAATATAGAAGCTGCAGACTACTATTTTAAGAAGTTGATGAAGCTGACACTTCAAATGTCCTGTATATGGAATTTATTGATTTTGTGTCTTATACCTTTATTTTTAAACTTCTATGCGTTGGAGACAAAAACAAAGACATTAGTTATCGCCTTGGTATTCATACACAATATATTTAATGGAATTGCCTTCCCATTTTCTGGTGCTCTCGGTAATGGACTAAGAGCTGCAGGTGATGTGAAATATACAATGGTCATATCTATTATGACTACAGTATTTGTAAGATTATTATTATCTTATGTGCTTGGCATTATTTGCAACATGGGTGTTATAGGAATTTCAATTGCGATGGTTGCGGATTGGCTGATTCGAGCAGTTATCTTCTTATGGAGGCAGAGGTCCGGGGAATGGAAAAAATTTCAGGTTATTTAGAATGATAAATTTATGATAATTAAAAAAGGAGAGAAAAAATGCAGAAAAACATTGGATCATTATTAGCACTTTATCCAACACCGGCAACTATCGTTAGAGCTAAAGTAGAAGGAAAAGTCAATTGGTTGTTAGTAGCACATGTAGGAATTAATGGACATGATAGAATTTTAATCAGTCTTGCAAAACCTCATTTTACCAATCAGGGAATTAAAGAAACTGGAAAAGTGTCTGTAGCATTGATTGATGAAAAGATGCTGCCAAAAGCAGATTATGTAGGAAGTAACAGTGGAGCCAGTACAGACAAATCAGAGATTTTTGTATGGTATGAAGGAGAGAATGGAGCACCAATTATTGAAGAATCTCCACTTGTTTTGGAATGTGAAGTAGTGGATAATTACGAAACAGAAACTTTTGACAACTTTATTTTGAAGATTGATGCAACTTATGTAGAAGAAAGCAAATTAAATGAAAGTGGCAAGCCTGATTATGAGAAAATTGCACCAGTTCTTTTCGAGTTTCCAACATACTCTTATGTTGCAAGTGGAAAGATTATTGGCAAGTGTTTATCATTTAAAGAAAAATAACAGTAAATACTCAAAAAGTATGATAGTGTCAAATGAACTATGAAAAAAGTTGAGTCAAAAAAATAAGGCTCAAAAGAACCTTGAAAACTGTAGATATGATTTTGTCAATAATGGTTGGCACATTTATCTCAAGGATATTTGTACCTATGCTACCTTATCCAAAGTATTATAGTATTGCTTACGCTTAACAACAGGAGGAAGCCCTCCATTAGCAGAACAGATTCTTCTGTTATTCCAATAGCTAATGAAGTATCTCCAGATAAGCACCTTGACTTCTTCGACAGTCATTTTCTCAGTGTTATATCTGCCATATAGAAGTTCCGATTTCATTCTGGCCCACATGCTTTCGCAGCGTGCATTATCGTGGCATCTGCCACCATCACTATTCATGCTTTGAATAATTTTGTGTTTATTAAGCTCCTTGCGATAAAGTTCACTGGTGTACTGTGTACCTCTATCACTGTGAATAATACAACCCTTAAGCTCCGGATATGCTAATACTGCATTCTGTACTGTCTGGGCACATAATGGAGCCTTCATGTTCGTGTCCATGGCTAAACCGAGGACTGATAGATCGTAGCAATCAAAGATTGCGGAAGTATAAAGCTTACCATCCTTACATTTAGTCTCGGTTATGTCTGTAACTGCTTTAACTAAAGGCTTATTCGATCTGAAATCTCTCTTAAGCAAGTCATCAGATTTACGGGCTTTACGGTCAGCTTTAGTGATTCCATTAGGCTTACGCTTGGGCCTGTGACTAAGACCGATTTCTTCCATTACACGGTATATGGTACGTTCACTCGGGATTTTTATTCCTTCAGGATTTTTAAGTATAAGAGCCTGGAACATACGAATACGACCATACGTATCATTGCATTCATCTTCGGAATTGCTTTTCTTCATTTCTTCTGCTAATGCATCATACTTCCATGGTTTATCCTTATTCTTAAGGTATTTACGGAAGCCTTCACGGCTAACCTTAAGCATATGGCAATAGAAGGTTATTTCGCCCTTAATCCGGCCGTTATCTGTCTTTATAGCAATGAATTTCATTCGGATGTTTTTTGAGACTTCAAACGGCTCGCTGCGAAAAAAGCGCTTGCTTCTTCAAGAAAGGCATTCTCTTTCTTGATACGATTAATTTCTTTTTCCTGCTCCTTAACCTTTTTACGGAGCATTATGAGTTCTTCGTTTAATGTAAGTGCATTATCAGGTGTATGTGCACCGGTACCTACATCTAAGTAACCTTCTTTGAAAGCTTTAAGCCAGCCAAACAATGTATTGGGTGAGATACCTAATTCATCAGCTGCCTTTTTACAAGAACCCATTTCCTGGGCGAGTTTAACGGCCTGAGCTTTATACTCAGGATCGTATTGACGTTGATTACGTGCCATTTGTTAGCACCTCCTTATCCTTTTTATTATATACGCAATCTTTGAGGTAAGGGTGCCGACTTTATTTATACAACATCAATTGTCTTTTGTCATGACACAGGCCTCTGTTACATGGTAGCCTTTCTCGTAGACA
>CAZAQH010000102.1:0-2831 GCA_964487395.1 uncultured Lachnospiraceae bacterium
AGTTTGCTTGGCAGTAGCGACTATCCTAATCAAACTTCGACATAAGAAGGATGAGGATGACGAAGATGATGAGGATGTAGTTGAAGACGAATCATTAGATGAAGAAGATTACTATCTGGATGAGGAAGACGATGAGAAGTAATCTGTATTTTGTGTGTTGGCATTGGCGTTTTGCAATTCTAATTTAGGAGGGGTACAATGACTACAAGTTTTTATTCGAATGAAGAACTCGAAAAAATAGGCTTTAAACAATTAGGGGAAAATGTAATGATTAGTAGAAATGCACGTATATATGGCGCGTCAAAAATGATAATTGGCAACCATGTTCGTATTGATGATTTTTGTGTTTTATCTGGTATGGTGGAAATGGGAGACTATGTTCATATTGCTGTTTATAGTGCTATTTTTGCAGGTGATACTGGAGTTAAAATGAATAATTTTACGGGCTTATCTTCGAGATGCGTCATATATGCAACAAGTGATGATTATTCCGGCGAATACTTGACGAATCCAACTGTAGATGATGAATTTACGAGATTGATTTCCGGAAAAGTTGAATTGGGGGAGCATGCTATTTTGGGATCGGGAACAACAGTTTTACCAGGAGTTACTATAGGGGAAGGTACAGCTGTAGGAAGCATGTCACTTGTTAATAGTTCACTTGATTCATGGGGGATATATGCTGGAATTCCTTGTAAATACAGAAAAGATAGATCTAAAAAACTTCTTGAATTAGAAAAAAAATTTCTGGAAAAGGTGAATTGATTATGACTTTCTTTGTTGGACAAACCGCTAGTTTTTCTAAGACTATATTGGAGAATGATGTTTATACTTTTGCAGGACTATGCGGAGATTTTAACTGTATACATGTGAACGAGGAAGCAACGAAAAACATAGATTTGGGAAAAGAGTTGTGCATGGAGCTTTGGTAAATGCGTTTATATCAACTGTGTTAGGAATGAAATTACCAGGCGAAGCGAAAGTGTTATTACCGTAGATATAGAAATTGATTTGAATATTTGCATTTTGCCCCCACAATAGAGTATAATAATCTCTATTGTGGGGATTTATTTTTCACTTAAATGTACAAATGATAGGAGAGCAAAGGGATGCTGTTTAATTCCTATATCTTCATTTTCTTGTTTTTCCCATTGTGCTTATTGGGATTTTATTTATTGCAAAAGAAAACTCCAACTTTGGCTAAGATTTGGCTGATCGGATTTTCATTATGGTTTTACGGATATTTTAATATCCGTTATTTGTGTATCATGTTATTTTCTATTCTATGTAACTATGGCATTTATCTGTCGATGAATCGAAAAAAAAAGTATCAGAAACAGATTTTGTTTGCTGGGGTAGTTCTTAATTTAGCAGTTCTTTTTTACTTCAAATATTTTGATTTCTTTATTACGAATATAAATGATTTATTAGAAATTTCATTACCGTTAAAGCATATTTTGCTTCCTCTTGGTATCAGTTTTTTTACATTTCAGCAGATTTCTTTTTTGGCAGATACATACAGAGGTGAGCTTGATAATTGTAGTTTTGTTGATTACACATTATTTGTCTCCTTTTTCCCTCAGTTGATTGCGGGACCGATTGTGACGCATGATGAGATGTTGCCACAATTTCGGGAGATTGGACATAAAAAGTGGGATGCAGAACAGTTTGCAAGAGGAATCTTTATTTTTGTACTGGGACTTTTTAAAAAGGTTATTATCGCAGATACTTTGGGGAAAGCAGTGGATTTAGGTTATTCGTCCATGGGTGCGCTGACGACTACAGATGTGCTACTTATTATGCTTTTTTATACATTGCAGTTATACTTTGATTTCAGTGGCTATTGCGATATGGCGATTGGAATTGGACAAATGTTTGGTATTACTATTCCGGTGAATTTCAATTCACCATATAAGGCAGTTAATATCATTGATTTCTGGAAACGCTGGCATATTACATTGTCTCGTTTCTTTACAAAAAATATTTATATTCCCCTTGGTGGCAACCGTAATGGCAGGGCACGAATGTATATCAATCTTTTATTGATTTTCTTCGTAAGCGGTTTATGGCATGGAGCAGGTTGGAAGTTCGTAGTCTGGGGTATGCTGCATGGTATTTTATATTGCATTACGCGTGCTTATCAGCTATTTAAAAAGAAACGCACGGAGGAAACTAACGCAGAAATATCTGCAAAGCCTATATATAGATTATGGAGAGGCATTAAGAAAGCATGCTGCGTTCTAATCACTTTCTTATATGTCAATGTGGCATGGATATTTTTTAGAGCCAATTCTATTTCAGATGCATGCAAATTGATTATACGTATCTTCATTGGTGGTTTCGGCAAACCAATTGATGGAATCGTAGAAGCCTTTAATCTGGATGAATTCTGGTACATACTAAAAATTCTCCATCTTACGAATTTCACATTTAGCCGTGAAATTCTGATGATATTATTTACTGTAGTAATTTTACTTGTCGTATTCTTTGGCAAAAACGTCCAGGAACTCACTAAAAAATGGAAACCCAACGCCCTTACAGCCATAATCACCACCTTTTTATTTATATGGTGCGTTGTATCTCTATCAGGCGTAAGCACATTCTTGTACTTTAATTTTTAATTATTACATTATTATTTTTTCACTATCCATCCAGAAATGATTACTTGTTGCTTTATTATTTTTTTCACTATCTATTCAGAAATGGTGGTTATTGATTTCCTAAGAAGAGGCTTATAAAAACGCCGGCACTTGGATTGTGTACTTTACAATCCTAGTACCGTTGCGTTTTTAATAGAGCGCAAGCGTCCTCTTCGTGGAAACAATAACCCC
>CAZAQH010000102.1:2931-6074 GCA_964487395.1 uncultured Lachnospiraceae bacterium
AAAATGGCTGATAGCAGTTGCACTGATGAGTATTGTGGGCATGCTGGGTATAGCCGGATTAATTATATATGTGGATCCCTTTTTTCAATACCATAAGCCACTGCCCAATTTTCCGTATGTGGTAGATGACCAGGTGGATATGAATCCGGGACTTGCAAAGAATATGGATTATGATAGCATTTTGTTAGGGTCGTCAATGACAGTAAATTTCAATACCGACTGGTTTGAACAAAAGATGGGTCTTACAACGCAGAAATTGAGCTATAATGGAGCTTTTCCAAAAGACCAGAGCAACATTATGGATATTGTCTTTAAAACGAAAAATAAGGACGTTAAAGCTGTTTTTTTGGGTATTGATGAATTGAATTACTCGGCAGAAACAGATGTCACTAAATTTCCGATTACGGATTATCTTTATGACGATAATTATTTCAATGATATTCAATATGTACTGAATAAAGATGTTCTGTTAAACTATGTATTACGTCCTTATATGGATCCCAAAGACAAGTCCGACTGGAATATGATATATAAGCCGTGGTGGCAGGATGAACATTATAAAAAAGCACTGGTGCTGATGTATTATGAGCCGGCACAGGAAAAAGAGGAAGTAACACCGGCTGACACATATATTCAGGCAATAGAAGATAATCTATCCGAAAATATCTGCCCGTATATAGAGACACATCCTGAGACGACATTTTATATTTTCTATCCGCCATACAGCATTCTGTATTGGAATGATGTAACACGGGAAAAAGAATTGGATGCGGTTTTACGAAAATACGAATATATGACGAAACGTCTGTTACAATATGATAATGTAGAGATATACTTTTTCCAGAATCAGGAAGATATAATCTGTAATTTGAATAATTATGCGGATTATACGCATTATCATGGAAGTATCTGCGAATATATGGTACAGTGTTTTGAATCAGGTGAACGACGTGTTACACTTGATAATCTTCAGGAAGAATTAGATACATTAGATGATTTAGTAAGAGATTATGATTATGATGCAATCTTTGATGACTGGGAAAACTAGCATAGACGGGAATGAAAAATAACCGGAGGAATGTGTAATGATAATAAGTATATTGATATTAGTAATTATATTGGGTTTAATTCCCTATGGAATGGGACTGCTACCGGTACTTCTGATTGATCAAAAAAGACGTAGTATAGGTGTGACTTATATTGCCGGATTTATCTTCCTGCTGGCACTTTTTCAGGTAATTACGATTCCCATTGTAATATTTCAACCATGGGGATTTAAAACTATCGTACCATTGTTTACGGTAATAACTGTAGTTTTAGCACTTGCCGGTTTTGGTATTATGTTTTGGCAAAAAAGAAAACATGGAAGTGTGCTTTTGGAATTTACAGAGAAGAGAAAGCCGACAATTGAGGAAGTTATTGACTGGGGTATTGTATTTTTGCTGATTGGATTTCAGTTATATATGTCCTTTACGTTGACTTCATTTGATGGAGATGATGCATATTATGTAGTACAGTCTCTTTTAACGGATGAAAGTAATACACTATACAGAATCAAGCCGTATACGGGTCTGTCTACGGGAATTGATCTTCGCCATTCACTGGCAGCATTTCCAATCTGGCTTGCTTATATAGCAAGAATGAGTGGAATCCATGCAACCATAGTAGCACACTCTGTTATTTCATTTGTATTAATACCGATTTCCTATTGGATATATTTAGAAATAGGAAAAAGGATTTTAAGAAAAGATAAAAAGAAATTACCGTTTTTTATGATATTTGTTTGTATCCTGCAGATATTTGGAAATGTGTCTATATATACAAATGCTACATTTTTCTTAACGCGTACCTGGCAGGGCAAATCCTTACTTGCCAATTTGGTAATTCCGGCAGCCATTTGGCTTTTACTGTGGATATTTGACAGTGATTTACCGGAAAAAGATAATCGTCTTGGATTGTGGATTCTGTTATTTATGGTAAATATTGTGGCAGCACTTTCAAGTACCGCGAGTGTATTTTTAATGGCAATGTTTATTGGATTAGCAGGTCTTGTATTATCGATAATGGAAAAAAATATTCAGATTCTACTTCGCCTGATGATTACCTGTATTCCATTAGTAATATATGGCGTCATGTATTTATTAATATAGTATTGGTAATCTACAGTCGGTAAGGAGGTTTGTATTTATATGCAGACAGTGATTTCGGTCTTTAAAGAATATAATGGAACAGGATTATATGGGATTTTGTTTTTAGCTTCTTTGATTTATCTATGGTTTACGGAAGAGGATAAAAAAACAAAATGTTTACTGGTATATGCACCGGCAGTAACAGTGTGTCTCTTTTTTATTCCATATTTTTATATGATATACAATCAGCTGGATAATGGCACTTACTATCGAATCATGTGGCTTTTGCCCATGACGGTGGTTATTGCCTACACAGCATGTAAAGTTATGGGACGTCATACCAGATTTGGATTATTGGTAGCAGTTGCAATACTGGCTCTTTGCGGTAATTATGTATATAAGAGTCCTAATATTACAAAAGCAGAAAATCACTATCATCTGCCACATGAGACACTTGAGTTGTGCGATATGATTAGACCCGCAGAAGGTCAGGAACGTATTTGGGCAGCTTTTCCGGTAGAACAAATACATTTTGTTAGACAGTATACGTCGGATATCCAGATTCCGTTTGGACGTGACAGCCTGGTAGAAGGCTGGGATCATATACCAAATGCTCTTTTTGATGCTTATCAGGAGCCGGAAATATCAGTTGAAACGCTATCGGAGCATGCGGAAGAATATTATATCAATTATTTTATTTTCCTGAAATCCAAACCAATTGTTGGAGACCCTCTGGATTATGATATGGAATATATCGGAGAAACAGAAAACTATCTTGTATATAAAAATAATACCGTACCGCTTCCTTAGAAGTGATACGGTATTTTTTTATCTTTTATGTGGTAAAAGAATCCATTCTTTTTTATGCAATAAGGTTTGAATGCTTTTTTCTGTTAGTTGGACGATAAAGTTAAGCAACCATGCGGCAAGCACGGAACATAATATGACGCAGACAAGATAGAGCATATTATTTTTAATTGTAATGAAATCACTGTGGAATAATTGTATAAACAG
>CAZAQH010000103.1:0-6063 GCA_964487395.1 uncultured Lachnospiraceae bacterium
TATTTATAGTATTTTGAATTGTTAGGCATATTACCAATTAAGAAAAGGAGTTACTTATATGAATATAGACCCTTTTAAGGAGTATATACGTCAATCAGAACCTGATAAAAGAGATAAAGGGTATGCTTGGCATACCGCAATAGGTTTACAAGCAGTTGATGGACTAAGAACTTCTGATTATCTGCGCCAGACTGCGATTCAGAATATTGAGGGAAAAATTACGATTAATGAGGCGCAGACACTGCTTAATGCTTATTATGAAGAGAATCCAAGATTGTCAGAAGATGACAGAACAGAAGAAGCAGATAAAGTATCGCTTCGTATTGCCCAGATTTTATCCGAAAAAGCATTTAGTTTTACGCCTAATGAATATCTTTCTATTCATAGGAAATTATTTTCGGGAATATATAATCATGCAGGAAAGATGCGAGATTATAATATTACAAAAAAAGAATGGATACTGGATGGAGCAACTATAATATATGGAAGCGCATCGGAACTTAAAACAACTTTAGATTATGATTTTTTGCAAGAGAAGAACTATAGCTATAAAGAATTAAACTTGGAAGAGACCATGCATCATTTGGCTTTATTTATATCTAAATTATGGCAGATACATGTATTTGAAGAAGGAAATACCAGAACCACAGCAGTGTTTTTTATCAAATATTTGAGGATACTTGGATTTGATGTTACAAATGATATTTTTGCAGAAAATGCATGGTATTTTAGAAATTCATTAGTTCGAGCAAATTATAATGATCTAAAAAATGGGATTCATGAAACTACAGAGTATTTAGAACTATTCCTTCGAAATCTTCTTTTAGGTGAAAAAAACGAACTCCATAATCGTGCACTTCATATCAGTGGACAATATATTAATAACAAAAAAGCGGACATTGAGAACAAAAAAACGGACATTGAGAACAAAAAAACGGACATTCATATACCAGATATAATTCAAAATAGAATACAGTATTTTTCTGAAATTATGCAGAAGCACATTTTGATTATATTTGATACATTTGGATATGATAAGGTTTTTGGAAGAAGTGACGTGGAGAAAGCACTTGGTTTAAAATCATCAAGAACATCGGAACTTCTTAAGGAATTACAAAAGGCAGAAATCATTTATCCGGTTAAAGGACATGGAAAAGGTAAATACTCCTTTAAAAAGATTGACGCTCGATAACAAATAAGTTATCATAAAGAAAAAGGAAGGACGCGGGAATGTTTGAGATACAGTTCTATAAAGATAAAAATGGTAAGTCCGAGATAATAGATTATCTTGATGATTTGAAAGTAAAGCCCTGACGAGCAAGGATGCAAAGATTAATAGGGAAAAGATACTTACCTATCTGAAAGCACTTGCAGAGTATGGTACACGCATTGGAAATCCGATTATAAAGCACATTGACGGAAGCATTTGGGAACTCCGACCATTAAAAAACCGTATTTTCTTTTTCTATTGGAAGGATGATAAATTTGTTTTACTACATCATTATATTAAGAAATCGCAGAAAGCACCTGTAAAGGAAATTGACAAAGCACGCAAAAACTTAAAGGATTTTTTAGAAAGGAATGAGGAATCATGAAGGAGATTAACACTTTTGCAGAGTATATGGCAGATGAGAACCGAGTTACACCAGAGGAAAGCAGAAAGATTGATTTTGAAGTGGAATTGATTGGAAAAATGATTGAAGCAAGAGAAAAAAAGGGATATTCACAGAGAGAACTTGCTGAACTGAGTGGAGTGAAACAGCCTGCTATTGCCAGAATGGAAAGCCTCAAATCTACACCTCAGATTGATACATTGCTTAAAATTCTTGCGCCACTGGGTTATACATTATCAATTACTCCAATCAAAGGGAAGTAAGCGAAGAAAACAATTGAAAATCAGATAATTGCGATTGCAATCATATGACAAGTCAGTGTTTATACGGATTTTATATTTTTTTAAGAATTCTATTAGCACTCTTCTCTTGACAGTGCTAATGGCAAGTGTTATATATGTTATATAACAAATAAACAGATAGCAAACCAAACAACAAATGCTATAAAAAGTTGTTTGGTACTGATAAGGAGGAGTGACTTATGTTATTAAGAAAACGCAGTAACAATTTATTTGATGACTTTTTTGGTGATATGTTTGAAGACCCGTTCTTTGAACAGATGACACCACAGATTATGAAGACAGACGTCCTCGAAAAAGATGGTCAGTATTTGCTTGACATAGAATTACCGGGATACGATAAAAAAGATGTTCAGGCAGAATTAAAAGATGGTTATCTTACCATTCAGGCCAATAAGGATGAGACCATTGAGAACAAAGATGAAAAGAGCAACTTTGTTCGTAAGGAACGTTATTCTGGCAGCATGAAGAGAACCTTCTATGTCGGAGAAGATGTAACAGAAGAGGATATTCAGGCAGGCTTTAAAGATGGTATTTTGAAAGTAGCCATCAAAAAACCGGAAACAAAACAATTAAAGGATGAGAAGAAATTAATCCCTATTTTATAATAGTTTCCAGTCTATTGGTTTCATTAACAAAAGACTCAGACAATTGAATTTGTCTGAGCCTTTTGTACTTTATAGGAATAAATTGCTTTTTTTATACGAAAAAACAATTCTATTTGACAAAACAATCTATATTTATTACAATAGCAGAGGTTTGCGTCGCAAAGCGATAGCAACCAATAGGAAATTAAATATCGTGTACAAACAAAAGGGAGATAGTTATGAAGAAGAAATTATTAGCAGTGCTGTTAATCAGCACAATGGTACTTGGACTTGTTGCATGTGGCGATGCTGCTACAGCAGAAGTATCAGAAGAAGTTGCAGTTGAAGGTGGAAGAATTGAATTCACTCCTCCAGAAGGATTTACAGTTGAAGATCCTAATACAGAGAATATGTTCTACACAGAAGATTATCCTAATGATACAGCTAACTATAATGTTACATATGCAGACAATGATCCTTATACATTTGAATATACTCAGGAAGACTACTGCCAGATAATACAGGAAACATTCAAATCACAGTATGATATAGATGTAGATGTTAACTGTACAGAATTCACTTCTACTGAATTAGATGGTCACGAAGTAAGAATTATTCGTACTAATTATCAGATTGGTGATGTTGGACTTGATCAGATCCAGTGCGCAGTTAAATTAGGTGAAGGTTGTGAAACCGTTACTTATACACAGACAATCGGTGGTGACTGGACAGACGAATTTGAAGCAAGCATGGCAACAATTCACGTTGTAGCTGAATAATTCACATTAAATAATAAGCACTGCAGATGCATGGAGATATTCATTCCGGCATTTGCAGTGCTTTTTTTGTGAAAAAATAGTATAATGTAATATCGATAGAAGAAAGGTAATTACTATGATTTTTGCTGATATGCATTGCGATACCATTACGAAACTACATAGAGAAATAAAGCAGGGAAGCAGGGAAGCTCTTAACACGAATTCCCTACATCTTGACCTTTGTAAAATGAAAAAAGCAGATTATCTATTACAGAATTTTGCCATTTTTATTAATCAGGGAAAATGTGATAACCCATACCAGGCCTGCCTTGAGAATATACAGTTCTATAAAGAAGAAATGCATAAGAATAATGACCTTATTATACCGGTTACGACTTATGAACAAGTAATCCAAAATGAAAAAAATGAAGTAATGAGCGCACTTCTTACAATAGAAGAAGGTGCAGTACTGGAAGGAAAAATAGAAAGAGTTCAGGAATTTTACGATTTAGGAGTACGTATGATTACACTGACCTGGAATTATCCGAATGAACTTGGATATCCCAATGTGGATATCCGGCCGTATTTAAAAAATGAAGTGGATAAACCCAATTTCCATATTCCTGATACAACAAATGGTTTAACACCAATCGGTATATCTATAATAGAAGAAATGGGACGCCTTGGAATCATAATTGATGTTTCTCATGGCTCGGATGCTCTTTTTTATGATGTATGTCGTTATAAAAAAAAACCCTTTGTGGCAAGTCATTCCAATGCCAGAGCAATATGTCACCATAACCGTAATCTAAGTGATGATATGATTCGTACACTTGCCTTACGAGGAGGTGTTATGGGCATGAACTTCTGTGCAGACTTTTTAAATCCGGATGCTCATGGCAAATGCTACATCCATGATATTATTGTCCATATGCAATACATAAAAAACATTGGTGGCGTGGAAGTAATTGGACTTGGAAGTGATTTTGACGGAATAGAGGATGAACTGGAAATGAAAGATGCCTCCGGAATGGTTTTATTACTTGAGGAAATGCACCGCAGTGGATTTACCATGTCAGAAATAGATAAAATCACACACGAAAATGTACTAAGAGTATACAGGGAACTATTGTAAAACAAATGGGAGAAATAAAATGAATGACAGATTAACACAATCCGATATTGATAAAATGCAAAAAGAAATTGATTACCGCAGACTGGAACTAAGAAAAACCTTACTTGAAGATGTAAAAGAAACAAGAGCTCATGGTGATTTAAGTGAGAACTTTGAATACCATGCAGCCAAAAAAGCCAAAAATCAAAATGAAAGCCGGATACGCTATCTTGAGAGAATGATAAAAACAGCACATATCATTGAAGATAATTCCGCTGAAGATGAAGTGGGGATGAACAATACCGTAACCGTTCTTTTTGAAGAAGATCAGACTACGGATACCTATAAAATTGTGACAACTGTCCGTGGTGATTCCCTTCATAACTTAATCAGCATCGAATCCCCTTTAGGCAAAGCCATTATGAAACATAGAGAAGGTGACCGCTGTGAAGTAAAAGTAAACGACACATTCAGCTACTACGTAAAAATCCTTAAAATAGAAAAAACAGTCGATGATTCCACCGACCGCATCCGTAGTTACTAAAGGGATTGACAAATTATTTTAAATTTAATAATATACTCTCTGGGGAAATGAATAATGTTTTTTGGGGAATGTATGAAAAAGGCAAACATCCAGAAATGGATGGACGCAAAGCATGAAGTCATAATTGTGATGGTTCGGCTGCATAAATTACATTTGTAATTTATGCAGCCTTTTTATGTGTAGAAAAGATGAAAGGATACTAACTATGGCAGAAACAGTAAATATGCAGCAAACAGAATATGACTCTGTATTAGAAAAATTAAAAACCCTTCATCAAGAAGAATTAGAAAGCGCGAGGGAAATTGCGAAGAAAATTAAAGAGTTTAAATAAAGGGGAAAAAATGGAAAGCTTGGAACGTAACAGAGTATTTGCCACAACGGAAATAGGAAACTTAAAAACAGATGTACATAATCTATTAGATAAAGCAATAGAAATAAGTGAAAATTTTAATAAAGACCGCGACAAAACATTAGAACTGTTGGCACAAGTTCCATCTGAAGCAAAATACACAGGAGGCAATTTATCCATTCAACTGCTTCCACCAGACTTCATTTACTCAGACTATGCAGATAATCAGAAAAAATAGACGATATACTATCAGAAATCATTACCTATGTACCAAAAAAAGATGAAGAAGCAGCCAGTGCAAATGATACCTTAAAAGATGAAATAGCAGAGACAACAAAAGCAGTAGAAGAATTAAAAGAACTTCTCAAAAGTGATATCATACGTTTGCCAAAACCAAATTTTGAAAAAAAATTGGATAAAATATGCGGGACCAATTTTACAGAGGACGAAAGAACTAAATTTGGATGGACATTACAAACAATGGGAATGCTTAATAATACCGTTCTAACCGCAGACCCTGTAAATGTATTGAGTGGCAATTATGTCATACAGGAAAAAGACCTTGCCATACGCGGGATTCCTTTTTTGAGCGTTATCCGTACGTATAATTCCCTTAATAAGACAAATGGCATCTTTGGGCAAGGCTGGAGCAGCAGCTATGAATACAGACTAAAGGAAAGAAACAGTGGAAAAGTAAGCATAAATCTTCCGGATGGCAATAAAAACATATTTACAATAACAAACACCATAATCCGTGAAACTCATATAAAAAATATGTATTGGAAACCACATATTTTAA
>CAZAQH010000104.1:0-5795 GCA_964487395.1 uncultured Lachnospiraceae bacterium
TGTATATCTTGACGGACGAAAAGAACTGGTATTTATGAATAGTGCATACTATAAAATGATTGGGGAAGCACGAAAAGAACAGTGGATTACCAGTTTTACTACGGATATGTGCTTAGTACATCCGGATGATAAAAAGAAACTGAATATAGAAATTGAACAGGCAATTATTGAAAAAAGAAATGTGGATATTACGATACGCATGTTTATTAGAGATAAACAGTATCATTTGGTTCATATATCTGGGAGAATGATTAAGAAAGATAGAGAAAAATTTTTGTTTTATTGTGTTTTTACTGAAAAAGCATAAATGAAAAACAGGGGGAAGTGGCATGAAAATCAAAAAAAGAAAAGTGATTTCTATCGTTTTAGCGGGATTAAATTTGGCTTGCTCGATTCAGTTGTATGGATGTGGAAATGGGAATGAAACCTATACATCAATTTCCGGTCTTGATACCGATAAAGAAGCAACGATTATCATCACAATACCATATGAAACGAACAAGGCATTAAATACCGTGGCAAATGAATTTATGAACAAATATCCAAATATCAGCATCCAACTTCAATATATAGAAGATTATGACACCAATGCAATGCAGCTTTTCAAGGAAAATGCAGTTGATATTGTACTTATGAAAGATTTGATTTATACGGAATATACCGAAAAAATGAGGAAACAGAAGAAGAGGTTTTAACTGGTGACACTTCTGAAGATTATTTTTATAATTTTGCAGCGGATACAGAGATTGATTTTTCTGATACTACAGAAAATATCACGGATAATTACCGTCATACACGAATAGATGAAAATGGAAACACCATTACGTATCAATACAGTTATCCATTGGGTGGTGAAACAAGAGGTGTTTTTGTTAATAAAACGTTACTGAAAAAATATGACCTTTCCGTTCCCGAAAATTATACAGAATTTCTTAATTGCTGTGAGATACTTAAAAATGCAGGATTAACTCCAATTCAGGGAGCACCTAATAAAGCAGCTTATGGACTTGGGCTTGCCCCGGCAGCAAATGCAATTGTACATAATGAGGAAGCATTTTTGTCCATGAAAGAAGCAAAAGTCGGAACATGTAAATATTTTGAAGATACATTAAATAAAATATATTCACTTGCAACCAATCGATTTTTTGATTACAAAGCAATTGAGGAACAGGGATATTTTGTAGACACCAGTGAACTGGGACAGGCACAAAGTTTTCTTGGTATTCAAATTGACAAAACAACTTTTGAAGTAAACAAACCAGAGAATAATTATGGAAATGTAGCATTTTTCCCATATATCAGTTCTACAGAGACAGTAATACAGGAATTGATTGATGAATATCAACTGGATACCGAATTTGAATTTATTTGTTCACCATTAAATGAAGAAGGTACAAACAGACCAGTTTATATTACACCTTATTATGGAATATGTGCGAATAAAAACAGTGAAGAACTGATTTGGATACGGGAGTTTGTAAATTTTCTGTTTCAGGAAAAAAACAATAAATTGTATGCAGAGAATGCCTCAATTATTCCGAATACAACTGATGCACTTCAATACGTTTCAAACAAATATGATGTTGATGCGGATACGGATGTGACGCTGTGTGGCCAGATTCGCTTTTCGGATGAGTACAATGGGTATAGTCCAATTGCGAGTGCTTTGACAGAGACATTTAAGTGCAGTGCACAAAAATATATGATAAACCTGAATTGTGATGCGGATGGAAAGATTGGATATAGTGCTAACGAGGAAGGAAAAGAATGTCTGCTTATGGATGCTGAAACAGAGGTTTTAACAGAATATGTTGGACCGGAAGATGATGCAATGCCTGGATATGCATTTTGTACAATGGAATATTATTTGGAATTTATGGAAAAAGAATTTGCTAAATACAGAGTAGAATAGAGGATTAGAAAAGATATGAAAACACAAACAAAACTTGCAATATCCATAGCAGTTTTTTTAAACGTAGTTCTGATGGTCTGCGTTATTTGTTCTGTGCTCTCGGCATTTAATAATGCCGAGGAAATATCATTCTCTCAAAATATTGAAAATGTGCGTACATTGACGGATGCTTCTGCAAACAAGGTAGAACTTGAAATGAAGCATCATACGATAGAGATTAAAGCACTTGCTGATTCTTCGACAGAGGAATTTGTATATCGGATGACAGCATATCCTGAACTTTCAAAGATTTTTGGCACTGCTTCAGAAGAAAAAGTGGGAGAGGTTTATTATACAAATGAGTTTTTCACGTTGTCGTCTGTTCATGAAAAGGCTTTTGCAATTGCAACGACAGTACGAATAGTTGATGAATCGTCTGCTTCGGGATATGAGTATAAGACGCTTATGTCATTAATGAAAAGTGAATATATCAATGAATTGATAGCAAATAACAATGATATTGATACGTTAAATTTCTTTGATTATTCCAATGTAATTGTTGATAATTATGGAAATTACGTAATATCCAATAATCATTTTCAGGGTACTAATTTTTTGGATTATATTAAATTGTACAATACTGATTTTACCATTGAGGATAAAGAAGAAATATGTGAACAATTAAATCAAAATGATTATTATGAAGCACTGTATTATCAGAATAATCGCAGTCAGGATTGCGTATATACCATTGTACCGGTACAAAATAGTGACTGGCATATTTTAAGTATTGTTCCATTGTCCTCTTTTCATGCCACTTATAGTTTTGGGCATAATTTCTTTGTGTTTGCAGCATTTTTTGCAATACTCTTTTTAATGGATATTACATTTATTTTAATAATTAATCACAGATTAAGAATTAAAACAAAAGAAGCAGAGACAGCTAATCAGTCAAAATCTGTATTTTTATCCTCTATGTCGCATGATATACGTACACCAATGAATGCTATTATTGGTATGACGATGATTGCAGATAAACAACTTGCTGAAGAATCAATAAACCGCGAATCAAATCGTGAATGTATGAAGTCTATTGAACTTTCAGGGAATCATTTACTTACAATCATAAATGATATTCTTGATATTTCAAAGATAGAAAGTGGAAAAATAATATTACATCCAGAAGATTTTTCCATTACGGAAACGGTTAGTAATGTGATTGAAATCTGTAAAACAAATATTAAAGAGAAGAACTTAGCTTTTCATGTTCAATTTGATAATATTCAGCATGAATACATAACAGGAGATTCGCTCCGCATCAAACAGATATTTATTAATATTTTGACAAATGCAATTAAATATACACAACCGGGGGGAAAAGTAACGGTTGAACTTTGTGAAGATGTGATAAGTAAAAAAGGGATTGATTTTTCCAGTAGTGGGGAAAATGCAGATTATGAATATCGAATTATCTGTAAGGATGGACATGTTGCCTGGATTAAACTTAACTTATCTATGTTTACTTACAAGGATAAGCAGTATAGTATGGCATCTTTTATGGATATTACTACGGAAAAAGAAAATTATATGCGAATCAATATGATTGCGGACAATGTATCCAGCAGTATTTCCATGTTTCGAATTAATGGGGAAGATGAGGAATTGGTATATGCCAATAACCACTTTTTTGAGATTATTGGAGTGGATCGGGAAAGTTATAGTAAAAATGTATCTATGTTTGATAAAATGCTTGTATATGGAGTCGACCGTGAAAATGTGTATGCAGCAATTAAGAAGGCACTTGAAACAGGCAAACCGGGAGAATTGGAACATCAGCTTTTGCGTCCCGATGGAACAAAGATATGGCTGAGTCGTAGATATGCAGCAGTAAAAGAAGAATTACCCAATTAATATTTATTAATTTCAGTTGTACAGGATATAACGGAAAAGAAACAAACAGAAATGATATTGTTGCTTTACTGATATCAGTGATGCGATGAAGACGCAGAAGGAACTTGAAAAATCAAATACTGTAATGCAAATGCAGTATAATCAGGAATTGGAACGAAGAAAAATATTGGAAAAAGGCAGTTTCCTAAGTGCCTGTATTAATCTTTCTAAGGAAAAAATCGTTTCATGGAATTGTATAGATGATCGTTTTAAAAAGCTGCCAGCAGAATTTGATTTTCAGATGGCGGTAGATATTATGCTTGCAGCAATTCCGGCACCTGATGATAAAAAAATTGTTCAAGATAAGATGAACTGTCAACAGATGATGCAGTTATTTGAAAAAGGAATAACAGAGGATTCCATTGAATATCGTAGTTTTCAGCCGGATAATACATTGTATTGGATACGTGCGGTATGTAACCTTACCGAAAATCTTCAGAATGGAGAGGCAATCGCATATATTTACTATTATAATATTGATGATAGTAAAAAAGCTAAACTAGCTTCTGCCAGCGTAGTAAATGAAGAAATTGAATGTGTGATTTTATATTCAACCAGAAGAAAAACAGCACGATTTATTCATGCAAGAACTGGGCAGATTGAACCAATTTTAAGAAATGAATTTGAGTTATCAAAGATTGCATTAACGGATATGTATCAGGAAATTATAAAGCAGGATAAAGATAATGTTGATGAGTTTTTGAATGTAGATGAATTATTTGAAAAATTAGAGCAAATGCCTGTTGTAACAATTACCTATAGAAAGCAAATGCAAGATGGAACAATCAAAAGAAAAAAAGCGAGAGCATTTTATCTTGATGAAACACATGATGATATCGTAATTGCACGACGCGATATTACAGACCTTTATGAGGAAGAACAACATCAAAAACAGGCATTACAGAAAGCAGCAGATGAAGCAATCAGGGCAAATCAGGCAAAAAGTGAATTTTTAGCTCGTATGAGTCATGATATGAGAACCCCAATGAATGGAATTCTAGGGATTGCAGGACTTATGCATGACAAAACAGATATGAAGGAAATACAAGAGGATTTGTCACAACTTGACATTTCAGGAAATTATCTGCTTAGACTTATTAATGATACACTTAATATGAGTAAAATTGAAGCAGGTAAGTTGGAATTACATCCAGAATTAATTGATAGTCAAAAAGTAATGCAGAATGTACTTGCAAATGCAAAGGTAATGGCGGATAAAAAAGGAGTCACATTACAGATTCAGGTTCCTGAAAATAATGTGTGTCCATCTGTTTATGCAGATTCAGCAAGAATTGAGCAGATTATTATGAATCTGATTTCAAATGCAGTAAAATTTACGCCAGTTGGTGGAACGGTTACATTGATTGCAGAATCGGTATCCGTTACCAATGATATGGTGACAAATAAGTATATTGTTCGTGATACCGGTATTGGTATGGATGCTGATTTTCTACCTCATATGTATGAACCATTTATACAGGAGGGACGTGCTAAACTGGAAAATGAAAGCGGTACTGGACTTGGCATGTCTATTGTAAAACAACTTATTGGCATGATGGGTGGAGAAATATCAGTAAAAAGTAAGCCCAATGAAGGTACTGAAGTTACATTGTTGATGCATTATCCAATTTATCACGATGAAATATATAAAAATGAAAAGAATAAAATAGATATTACAGTTCTAACGGGAAAAAGAGTTCTTCTGTGCGAGGATCATCCTTTAAATGCTCATATTGTAAAACAATTGTTGATAAAAAAGGATATGACAGTGGAACATGCTGAAAATGGTAAAAATGGTGTTTTAATGTTTGATGCATCACCTAAAGATTATTTTGATGCGGTACTAATGGATATTCGTATGCCAATAATGGATGGGTTAGAGGCGGCAAGAACCATTCGTGCACTTGAGCGAGATGATGCAGGGCAGCGGAACATCCTGCAAACTGCATTTGAA
>CAZAQH010000105.1:0-2051 GCA_964487395.1 uncultured Lachnospiraceae bacterium
GGTGTTCCTTAAAATAACTTTCCTTACTGTAATAATTTAAATTACCAAACATTTTTCCTGATTTCATATGATGTCCGTAAATTATCATATTCGTATTCGGAAATGCCGCATCACAGTCTTTATCTAAAAACAATGAACCGTTTTTGTCATATTCCTGATTATAATTATGATCCAGATAATAGTCATTATTTACTGTCTGCATAACGGGATAATCAATATTTGTATCGTCAATTTTAAGCCATCCGATTAGTCTTTTATTCTTATTATATAAAGTTTCGTATTTTTTTAAGATTGGAGGCTTGTCTTTATTTTCTTCTCCTGTAAGTGTAACGGTATATCCTGTTGTTTCATCTTTTAAATCTGCAAGATTATTATAATCAATATCATTTTTTTCATAATAAAAATAATAATATCCCACATAACCAATACAGCCTGCCGCCAAAATACTAAGAAAAGATACAATCAACCGATTCCTTCTGTCCCTTTTTTTTAACTGTCTGATAATCTCCTGTTGCATAAAACTGTCATATTCGTCGAGACTTAGAGGGTTATCCGATTTCTTTTTTTCTTTTATATGTTTCTCAGGCTTATTTATATTTTGTTTTGCAATGCTACCTGTTTTATGTATTTTCTTTTTTGAAGAATGAACTGTTTCTTTGGGTTCTGTTTTTAACTGTTTAATTAATTCACAAATCTCATCATAAAAATCATCACCAATAAGTGTTTCAAAGTGATATCTTTTATCCTCAAGATTGCGTTTAACCTCTATAACTTCCTGCATACTGGTTAAATCAACTTTGTCCCTTATTTTGCTGATTCTCTCTTCATCTCTTTTTGCCGCCATATAATCATTTCGATTACGAAATGTTCTGCCTAGCACCGTAAAACCCAACTGATTCATAATTACAATAACCCCAATTTAATTTCATATAAGTTAATTTTACAATATATTGAAATTTATGCAAGCATTTTGTCAATATATTGATGTTTTTCTTACAAAAAAAAGATCTGCCGTAGCAGACCTTTTTCAAATAATTAATTTATGCTTCTATCAAATTTTCTACATTCTGTCCATCCACAATAGATAGTCTACAACTCATATGCTCTTTCGGGAACTTTTCACCCGTAACGATATAGTTGTACATCCATACGATTGGATCATGACCCTGACCAAATGGATCCTGGCTGATTGTAGTATGAATAATACCTTTTTTGATATATTCAAAGATTTCCTGATTATTATCATATCCAATTACGATAACTCTTCCTGTCAGACCTAAATCTTCAATTGCTTTTGCAACAGATAAAATCATACCGGTTGTAACAAAAATCGCATCCAAATCTTTATGTTTATTCAGACATCCAATTGCCTGCTTATACACAAGTTCAGGGAAATCTTTCTCAGATAATTCATCAACAATATGTATTCCATGGCATGATGCAATCTTGCTTAAGAATCCATCACGTCTTTCCTGATTAACATTAATCGAGAAATCACCCGTCATAACAGCAACATTTCCCTTTTTGTTCAATGCTTTTTCCATACATTTAGCAGCAAGTTCTCCGGCTTCAAATCCGTTTGGACTAAAATGTGCCAGTCTCTTGATATCAGAAGGACAATCGCAGTTGAAAGCAACTACTTTGATTCCCTTTGAAATAGCTTCTTTTAAATACTTGTATGCGCCACCCATAAATCCAGGAAGAATAATACCATCATACTTATCATCAATGTATTTTCTCATCTCTGTAGCAACCTGTTCATCTAATGATGGTTCTCCGTCTTTTGGTGCAAATGGTGAATAATCTACACGAACATTCATATCTGAAAGTTCTTTCTGTGCATAGTAAATACCTTTTCGTACACCAAACCAGAAATCATTATCAAGCATACTAAGTACTGCAATCTTAACCATCTTCTTACTAGGTGCCTTAGTTGGAACAACAGCCGTATTGAACTGTTTTAATAATCCCTGAATACCATTTAACATTCCACCAAGTGCATCCACATTGACACTGATTTGTGATGATTCTGCTGCTGTTTCCTCAGAAGC
>CAZAQH010000105.1:2151-5778 GCA_964487395.1 uncultured Lachnospiraceae bacterium
CCAATGATGAAATCTCCAACTTCTTCTATCTGTTTAATCTCATCATTAAATTTTTCAAGAATTGTATTTATTCTTGAAAGTTCTTCTGAAATTGTTGCGATATCTAACGTATAACCATTAATATCATTAATACCTTTTTTGGTAGTCTGTACTGTTTCTTCCAAACGATTTTTAATCTGTGACATAGAATCGTCAATTTCCTGCATCTGCTGATTACTTGATTCAATCAGTTCAAGATTACGTTCTACCAGTTCTAACTGTTGTGCAGACTTTTCTGCCACAGCCGAAACACCATTGGCAATCTGCTCATTGCCCGCTTGATTCGCCTCTACACTACTTGAAAGAACATTAATTGCATCCGATAAGGTAATAACATTAACCTTAGTCGCCTCAATAAATGTCAATAAATTGTTCTTAATAGAATTAAAACCACCTGCTAATACCGTGGTGGTATTACGCTTATTCCCCACAGTGTGGATATCTTCCACATCAAGTTTCCCTTTTACAATTAGTTCTGCATTTTTCATGATTTTACCAAGAGATATCTTACTTTTGATAAGGATAAATGCAAGTACAATTAATGCCAGTGCTTCTAAAATAATTATTATTGTGAGTATAGTTTGCATAGGGCTCCTCCTGTCTACAATACATCTGTTTGTATTATAGCATTATTCTTTGAACAAAAAAAGCACATTTTATAACCATTTCATATATTTTTATGATTATTTCTTATCTTTTTGTGAAACATTGACAAGCAGCACCACATAATATAAACCATAAATATTATTTGGAGGCTTACAATGAGTGATTTAACAGCTACTCAGTGCGGTTGCGACCACAACTCGGGTTCATCAAATGGATGTAACAGTTTTATCTGGATTATTCTTCTTTCATGTTTATGTGGTGGAGGAAATGGCAGTAGTTCTTTCTCAAACGGATTTGGCTGCGGAAGCGATGACGGTAACGGATGTAATTTAATTATCTGAATCATCTTACTCTCTTGTCTTTGTGGTAACGGAAATAACTGTTTATTCTAAGCATCTTCTCTCAAATAGGCTTCCCGCTGGAAGCCTATTCCTTTGTAATGGCAGTTATGTAAAACTGTCATATTCTAATCAAAAAAACATATGATTGAATAACGGAAAGGATGGAATGAATATGGATGAGAAAGAAAAAGATGCCGTATTTCTTTTTGATACATTATACACCACTAACCATATTCAGATGTTGAAAATTCTTCTTTCCTATTTTCCGGAGAATTCCAGAAATCAACTTGCAATATTTATTAAATTTCAGGAGTTTCAATATACTATGGAATACGTCAAAAATCACACTGTCAGTCTAAGTGCACAATCAACTTCTAAAAAAAGGAACTTGATATTGCGTCTCTTTGTCAGGCACTTAGTCCATATTGTACAGAAAAAGAGCGAAAAATGTTTGACCATGTTTTACAAATGAAATCAAATATGGATAAATATCAGGAAATAATGAAAATTATGCCTTTAATGGAATCTATGATGAGTGAAAATACAAATAACGATTCAGCAGATGGAATGAATGATATTTTAAAAAATTTTCTATCTGAAGAGCAAATAAATATGTTTAATATGTTCCAGGATTTTGGCACTGAAAAAACAGAATAAAAGAGGTCATGCAATGAGTGAATCAACAAAATGGATGCAGGATGAGCGTTTAGCAGATATCCCCAAAGAAAAACTTGATTTTTTACAGTCGATTTTCTTTGAATCTCAAAATTTAAGTGACAAAGAACGATTGCCTTTTTTTCTTTCTCTCGCATCTAAGTCGCGAAGTAAAAATATTTCTTTTAGTGAAGAAGAATCCTCTCTTATTATGGAAATATTAAAAGAGAATTCCACTCCGGAAGATATTGAAAAGATGAAAAAGTTCATGTCTATGGCAAAAAAGAAATAGAGGAGGTTTCCCTCCTCTATTTTCTACTCTTCACTACTGTTTTCCGTTTCTGTTGTTTCTGTCAATTCATCTATTGATTTTCCAAAAGCTGATACGCAATAAGAAGGAATTGTATAAACTGCATCATCTCCTGATGTCATTGCATAATATTCTCCGGTAATGCTCAAATAATCTCCTACTATAATCTGAACAACACTTCCATCTGATAATGTCATACTTATTGTATTTTCCGGATTATCCAAGCCATATACTGATAAAACCTCCGGATTATCAATTTTGGTACTTGTCGTCACATTACATACATATCCAAGCATGGTTGTAATTTCAGATTGTAGAATCGTAATGTTTTTATCATTTTTATAATACCATGTATCGCCATCTTTAATAAAAGCAATCGCTTCTCCATTGTATATATATTCGATTTCCTTAACATTATCGGATTCTACATTTGTAACGGTAATTGTTGTCGTAGTAGCTTCCTGCTCTGTGTTCTTATTGACATTTTTAATTATAAAATAGCCCGCAATACAAAGAACAAGTAATATTGCCACAACAATTAATTGAACTTTTTGTTTTTTCATATTAACGTTTTCTCCTCTTTAACCAGATAACAATACCTATCACAATAAGAGCAATCGGTGTAATAACCGCAACTAAAATTCCTATTAAAAGTGCACTTCCGCTATTAACAATAAGATTATCGAGCTGATAGTCCTTAACCGGCACTACAATTGCGGAAGTATCGCCTTTGCCAATAAATTCACTAATACAATTAGTAAATATTGTAGAATTAGCATTTGATACCATCTGGTCAGCCTGATCTGTAAAGAAATTAAATGAAGAAAATAAGAATAATCCGGCTGTGTTTTCACCGTATGTTTTTTGAACATATACACCGACATCAAATGGTCCACTAATATCTTCCATCGTCTTTTCGTAACTTGTAGCATTATTTAAATCAGTTTTCGAATAAGCTGAATCTGTCGTAGTAAGTAGAGATATTAAGGTCGTGTCATCCGCTTCCTCAACTGAAATACCCTGTGCATAAGGCATAAATGCATATTTTGATTCATGTACGCCTGTTGTCAAATAACTATCAGCAACTTCAGGAAGCAAATAAGTCGGTTCCTGATAATAATAATTAGAATCTGCTTCTACAATCATACCGTTCACAATACTTGCATTGTAGCAGTCTAATATCTTTTGGAAATTCGGCATAGTTTCTGCTGTATTCTCAGTTAACATCGTAGTTACAAGTAATTTTCCACCATTTTTTACATAATCAACTATTTTTTGTGTGTCATCTGCCGAGAAATCACTACGCGGTGCTAAAATCATAATAAATGCAGCATCTTCAGGAACTGTCTCTACCTTCATAAGATTTAGATTTTCTGTTGTTACATTCTGTTTTGAAATAGCAGACAAAAATCCTGCATCCAGGGTTGATTCGTCATGACCTTCAATAATATATGCTTTTGTAGTTTCTTCCTTTGTTACATAATCAAGTGCACTTGTAATCTGGCCTTCTCCATCATATCCGGTAGTTGTCTCCTGATACGTTGTGTAATCAACAGATGATTCATATATATCCGAATAATCAATTACTTTATAACGTTTACTTCCTTCAACAATAACGGAATTCATGGAAATATTTCCATCTGTATACTGTTTGTAGAAATTCGGATTTTTTACAGG
>CAZAQH010000106.1:0-5749 GCA_964487395.1 uncultured Lachnospiraceae bacterium
TGACATGGCTTGCAGAATATTCAGACCAGCCATCATATGGAGGCACTTATCAATTATGGCAGTATTCATCTGCTGGAAGAGTCAGTGGAATTGAAGGCAGAGTAGATTTTAATTTGAGTTACCTAAAGCTTGATGAGAATCAGACGAAGAAAGATGATACATCATCAGAAGATGGTAAGGAAAAAATTGTAAATGAGAAAAATGATAACACAAAAAAAGATAATTAGGGAGTATTGCTATGGGAAAAATCACAGTGGAGACATGTGACATTGAAGGCTTAAAAGTAATAACACCATCGGTTTTTGGAGACGAAAGAGGTTACTTTATGGAGACCTACAATTACAATGATTTTAAGGAGGCTGGAATTGATCAGGTATTTGTTCAGGACAATCAGTCGGCATCCAAAAAAGGTGTATTAAGAGGACTTCATTTTCAGATTAATTATCCACAGGATAAGCTGGTTCGTGTTGTGAATGGAGAAGTATTTGATGTGGCAGTCGATTTGAGAAAAGATTCCCAAACCTTTGGCAAATGGTTTGGTGTTTTACTTAGTGCTGAAAATAAAAAACAGTTTTTCATTCCAAAGAATTTTGCACATGGATTTCTGGTGCTTTCTGATTATGCAGAATTTGCATATAAATGTACGGACTTTTATCATCCAAATGATGAAGGCGGACTTTCCTATAAAGATCCCGATATCAATGTAGAGTGGCCGATTCCTGATGGAATGGAACTTATTTTATCGGATAAGGATACAAAATGGGGTGGCATTCGCGAATATGTGAACAGCCGGAAGTAAGAGGTTTACAATGAATTTTTTTAAAGAGAAAAAATTAAAACTGCATATGAAGCCAATTGGCAAAAAGGCAGGTATTACATTATTTACGCTTATTATGGTTATTATGGGTGTGATTATAGCAATCCACCACAATCCACTGGCTGACCCACATCAGGAATTGATGAAAAAGATTATTGCCTGCGTGATTATTTTGGCAGTAATACTGATATTTGCTCTTTTATATGATAAGATTACGGTTCTTCCGGTGGAGTTATACCAGAACAGAAGACTTATTTGGAAACTTGCCAAAAATGATTTTAAAAAGCGATATGCAGGTTCTTATTTAGGTGCGGTTTGGGCGATGGTACAGCCGGTTGTAACGGTTGTTATGTATTATATAGTGTTTGATGTTATTATTGGTTCTACAAGACAGCTGGCAAGCGATGGAGTAGAGATACCGTATGTACTGTTTTTGACGGCAGGTCTTGTTCCATGGTTTTATTTTTCAGAAGCATTAACAAACGGAACCAATGCCTTAATTGAATATAACTATCTGGTAAAAAAAGTTGTATTTAAGATTAGTATTCTGCCGATTATTAAGATTATTGCTGCGACCTTTATACATGTGTTCTTTGCAGGAGTTCTCTTGATTATTTCTTGTATATATGGATACTATCCGACAATATATACGATTCAATTGGTTTATTACAGTTTCTGTATGTTTATTTTTGTATTAGCATTAAGCTATTCAACCTGTGCCATTATGGTCTTCTTTAAAGACATTGGCCAGATTATCAGCATCATCTTACAGATAGGCATGTGGGCGACTCCGATTTTGTGGAATATCAATGGAATCAGTTCAACTATGCAGGTTATCGTTAAGATTAATCCTATTGTATATATCGTAAACGGATATCGCAGTGCACTCTGTGAACAGACATGGTTTTTCGAAGATTTTTATTCCACTATGTATTTCTGGATAATTACAGTTGTCATTTTCGGCATAGGAGCATTGGTATTTAAGCGATTAAAGGTTCATTTTGCAGATGTCCTGTAGGATATTGACAAGAAAGGCATAAGACAAATGGAAGAAAAAAAGATTGCAATCTCGGCTCAGCAGATTACAAAACGATATAAATTGTATGATAAGCCTTCAGACAGAATGAAAGAGGCTTTAGGGCTAACCCGTAAGAAAAATTATAAAGAACACTATGCACTTCAGGGTGTCGATTTATCTATTTATCAGGGTGAGACGGTAGGAATCATTGGAACGAACGGTTCCGGTAAATCTACCATATTAAAGATTATTACAGGTGTTTTAAATCCTACTTCCGGTAATCTTACAGTAAATGGCAGAATTTCGGCTTTGCTGGAATTAGGCGCCGGATTTAACATGGAATATAACGGTATCGAGAATATATATTTAAATGGAACGATGATGGGTTTTTCCAATAAAGAAATTGATGAAAAGCTTGATGATATATTAAAATTTGCAGATATTGGCGACTACGTATATCAGCCATGTAAGACATATTCAAGCGGAATGTTTGTCCGCCTGGCATTTGCGGTTGCTATCAACATTGAACCTGAAATATTGATTGTAGATGAGGCGTTATCAGTTGGTGATGTTTTCTTTCAGGCAAAGTGTTATCACAAGTTTGAAGAATTCAAAAAAATGGGCAAAACGATTATTTTTGTAAGCCATGATTTGAGCAGCATTGCCAAGTATTGCGACAGAGTTATTCTACTGAATAAAGGCTTTAAATTAGGCGAAGGGAATCCCAAAGAGATGATTGATGCCTATAAGCAGGTATTAGTAGGACAATACAAGATTCCGGACGAAGAAGATTCCTTATTACAGGATAAAGAAATAAATGAATTGGCAGCACGCGAAAACGGTGCACTGGGAGTTAACCCGGATGCCCTGGAATATGGTACAAAAGCAGCTACAATTCACGATTATTATATTACAGATAAAAGTGGTGTGAGAACAACAGCTATTATTAAGGGAGAAGAGTTCACGATTCATTACGCTGTATCCTTTGCGGAAGATATTCCGGCTCCTATTTTTGCATTTACAGTTAAAAATATTCGTGGAACAGAGATAACCGGTACGAATTCAATGTTTGAGAAATCATTTTTACAAGGGGTTAAGGCTGGCGAGAAAAAAGATATCACCTTTACCCAAAATATGGATTTGCAGGGTGGAGAATATTTGCTTTCCTTTGGAGTGACGGGATATGAAAAGGATAAGTTCCAGGTATATCATCGTTTGTATGATGTATTAAATGTAACGGTAGTATCTGATAAAGATACTGTTGGATATTATGATATGAATTCCAGAATGACAGTAGTATAAAACATATAAAAGCGATTATTATATTACGATTTAATTTAATGAATAACCTGATTTGGAGGCGTAGATGGAATTAAGGGAACAGATTGGAAAAATTATACTTGATTATCAAGACTATCCCGGTGAGGATTTTTATTGTGATGGTGAAGTAGAGGATGAATTACTTGCTATTGCCAGAGATCATTCTCCAGTAGAATTCGGACAGATTATTGAAGAAAAGAAAAGCTGGCCTGTATTATATCATTTGTCTTCACAAAGAGAAAACATAGTAAGCTGGCTTCCAATTAACAAAGATATGAAGGTATTAGAGATTGGGTCCGGATGTGGAGCAATTACAGGTGCACTTTCTAAAAAAGCCGGAAGTGTTACATGCGTGGATTTATCTAAGAAACGCAGCCTGATTAACGCATACCGTCATGAAGACTGTGATAATGTAACAATCAGAGTAGGAAACTTTCAGGATATAGAACCCAAATTAGATATTGATTATGACTATGCGCTTTTGATTGGCGTTTTTGAATATGGACAAAGCTACATTGGTGGAGAGACTCCGTTCGAAGATTTTTTGAAGATTATTAGAAAGCATGTTAAAAACGATGGTAAAATCGTCATTGCAATAGAAAATAAATATGGATTAAAGTATTGGGCAGGCTGCAGGGAAGATCATCTCGGCACCTTTTTTAGCAATATAGAGAATTATCCGGATGGAGGCGGAGTTCGTACCTTTTCAAAAAAAGGATTGGAGCGAATCTTTGACAGTTGTGGAGAAACGGAATATTCCTTTTATTATCCATACCCGGATTACAAATTTATGACGACGCTTTATAGCGATAAATATTTGCCTAAAATAGGAGAATTATATAATAATCTGCGTAATTACGACCGTGACAGAATGTTACTGTTTGATGAAAAAAAGGTATTTGACGGATTGATAGAAGAAGAGATGTTCCCATTTTATTCTAATTCCTATTTAGTTGTTCTTGGCAACAAACCGGATACAGAATATATTCGTTATTCAAACGACCGTGCTCCCCAGTATCAAATCAGCACAGAGATATGTAAAGCAGGAAGAAAAAGAATAGTTAAAAAACACGCGTTATTAAAAGAGGGAATTCAACATATCGAGAATATGCAATTGTATTTTGAAAAGTTGAACGAACGATATAACACGAAAAAGCTTACCGTAAATCCGATTCTTGATTCCAAAGAAAACGATACGATGTGTTTTCTTTTTGAAAAAGGAGTTCTGCTGTCAGAACGGATGGACAATTGCCTGAAATGCAATGATGAAGAGGGATTCCTTGAATTATTCAGAGAATTCGTAAAACGAATTGACCATAATAACAATATGGAAATAGCAGATATGGATTTAGTGTTTTCCAATATCTTAGTGGATAAGGATAAGTGGACAATCATTGATTATGAATGGACGAAGCAGCAAAAGGTGGAGACAAAAGAACTTGCCTTCAGAGCTTTGTACTGCTATCTATTGGAAGATGAAAAACGCAATAAGTTTAATTTCGATTTAATTATGAAAGAACTCGAAATTTCACAAGAGGAAGCACAGGAATACCGGGAACGTGAAATGAAATTTCAGGAGCAGGTAACAGGCAAAAGAATGTCTATGCCTCAGCTTAGAGATATTATCGGTGGTGCTGTTATAGTTCCGCAGAAGTCACTTATGAAAAATGAAGAAAGTGCAGATAAGAGAAGAATACAGATTTATACAGATAATGGAAGTGGATTTAGTGAAGACAATTCTTACTTTATAGAAGAGCCATATGATGGACAGGGATTTGTTGATTTTTCGATTGAACTTGCAAGTGATGTAAAGAAGGTACGTATAGACCCTTATATGTCATCCTGTATAACTCGAATGGAAGAAGTTACTTTTAATGGAGAGGCGCTTTCATTATTTAGTAATCGGAAAGTTAGCGTAAATGGTAAAAAACTGGAAGATGAATCGGATTATACCATGACGGTTGCATTTGATTCCGAGGATCCGGGGATTACGATAGATGTGTCTGCAATTATTAGAAGTACAGGCAATACAATGCATTTTAAAATGCAGACAATTGGAGTGCCCTCTTTGATGACACAAAGTCTTTTGAAAGAATTGAAAAGGAAAATACGTTTGTGATAACTGGATTAAAACAGGCTCTGAAGGAGCCGCTTATTCAAAAACAGAATAATTTATACCAGATTCAGTTAGATGAAAAGGTTGTATTATATGATGACTGGATTAAAAAGGTAGAAGAGAGTAAAAAAACAGAGTCAATCACGCAGGATATCCGCGTGATAGTTTATTCAGAATGCATTCGTAATTTTAATTTTTTAGATATAGAAGATGAATTCCTGATTTTTACATCAGACAAAGCAGGTTTATCAGGGCAGGCGATATCAGTTATTGGAGATTATTTTATTAAGCATCCTGAATGTGAGCTTATATATGGTGATGAAGATGAAGTGAACAGCAATAACACCGTGCGAATGAATCCGTGGTTTAAACCGGATTTTTCTCCGGATACGCTTCTTTCTTATTTTTATTTTGGAAATGTATTTGCCTTGCGAGTAGAGGCATTTAGAAATATTAAGTGGAAGCAGTCAGAGGATTG
>CAZAQH010000107.1:0-5728 GCA_964487395.1 uncultured Lachnospiraceae bacterium
AGAGTCACCAAAGAATTTGCACAGTCAACGGTTTCAAAAATTTTAAATCTTGTGGAAAATGCGACCTCAAAGAAAGCACAATCCGAGAACTTTATTACTAAATTTGCAAAATACTATACGCCAATTGTTGTTATAAGTGCAGTTCTATTAGCATTTATTCCACCATTTATTTTACAACAGCCTTTTAGCCCGTGGATATACAGAGCACTTACCTTTTTAGTTATATCCTGTCCATGTGCATTAGTTATCAGTGTACCGCTCAGCTTCTTTGGCGGAATTGGTGGAGCCGGAAAAGCAGGAATTTTAGTAAAGGGAAGTACATATCTGGAATTATTATCCAAAGCAGAAATGGTAGTTATGGATAAAACGGGTACACTTACAAAAGGAATTTTCAAGGTAATGGAAATAGTCCCCGTAGATGATAGTATTTCCAAAGAAGAATTATTGGCAAAGACAGCAATTGCAGAGAGCTATTCCAATCATCCGATATCGATATCACTGCAGAAAGCATATGGAAAAGAAATAGATAAAGCAAGACTTGGAATAATAGAAGAGACGGCAGGTCATGGTATTACTGCCATAGTAGATGGAATACAGTTATATATAGGTAATCAGAAGTTGATGAGCAGTATTAATATTACAATACCAGATATTACACAGATAGGTACGGTTGTCTATGTAGCAGAAAAAGAAAAATTGCTTGGCTATATTGTGATTGCAGATGAAGAAAAAGATGATGCGGCACTTGCGATACGTTTAATGAAACAATGTGGTGTTAAAAAGACAGTTATGTTAACCGGAGATAGAAAAGAAACTGCGAAATACATGGCAGAGAAGCTTGGGCTTGATGAATATTATTCAGAACTTCTTCCGGGTGACAAAGTAGATAAAATGGAAAAACTGTTTTCAGAGAAATCAGATAATGGTAAAATTGTTTTTGTAGGAGACGGTATTAATGATGCACCGGTATTGGCAAGAGCCGATATTGGAGTTGCAATGGGAGGACTTGGCTCAGATGCAGCAATAGAAGCAGCCGACGTTGTAATCATGACGGATGAACCGAGTAAAATAGCAAAAGCCATTCAGATATCCAACAAAACACTTAAGATTGTTCATCAGAATATTGTATTTGCGCTTGGAGTTAAAGTTCTGGTCCTGATTTTAGCGGCTTTGGGAATGGCATCTATGTGGGCAGCTGTATTTGCCGATGTTGGAGTAGCTTTCCTTGCTATTTTAAATGCGATGCGTGCCATGAAAGTACCGGGAACTCTTAAATAAAATCACTTGAATCGTGCATTTTAATGGAGGCAGTATGGAACAATACATTTTGGCAATTGATCAGGGAACTACAAGCAGCAGAGCGATTATTTTCAACCATAACGGTGAAATCGTAAGCAGTGCCCAAAAAGAGTTTACACAATATTTTCCACAGGGTGGCTGGGTTGAACATGATGCGAACGAAATATGGCTTTCCGTTATAGCAGTTTATATGGAAGCTATGGCGAATTCAGGTCTTAAACCGGAACAGATAGCAGGAATCGGCATCACCAATCAAAGAGAGACAGCTGTAGTATGGGATAAAAATACAGGCAATCCAATTTATCATGCAATTTGCTGGCAATCAAGGCAGACGGCAGATATCTGTGAGACGTTGCGTCAAAATGGTTATGAAAAAATGATTAAGGAAAAAACAGGATTATTAATAGATCCTTATTTTTCCGGAACAAAAATAAAATGGATTTTGGACCACGTAGAGGGTGCAAGACAAAAGGCAGAAAATGGTGAACTTCTATTTGGAACGATAGATTCCTGGCTTGTATATAAATTAACAGGTGGAAAAGTACATGTAACAGATTATTCCAATGCAAGCAGAACACTTTTGTACAATATTTATAAGCATTGTTGGGATGAAGAATTACTTGATATGCTTTCCATACCGGCAAGCATGCTTCCACAGGTAAAGCCGTCTTCGTGTATTTATGGATATACGGCAAGCCACCATTTCTATAATCGAGAAGTTCCGATTGCAGGTATTGCAGGTGACCAGCAGGCAGCGTTGTTTGGCCAGACATGTTTTAAACCGGGCATGGCAAAAAATACATACGGAACGGGTTGTTTTTTACTGATGAACACAGGAGAACATCCGATTCAGTCAAAGTCAGGGCTTGTTACGACGATTGCATGGGGACTTGATGATAAAGTAGAATATGCACTGGAAGGAAGTGTGTTCGTAGCAGGAAGTGCCATTCAGTGGCTGAGGGACGGACTTCATATGATTGATACAGCCCCCGAAAGTGAAAATGTGGCAGTGACAGTAGGTAATTCACAGGGAGTCTATGTAGTCCCGGCATTTGTAGGACTTGGAGCTCCTTATTGGGATGATAAAGCAAGAGGTGCTGTATTTGGCATTACACGAGGCACATCAAAAGCACATTTTGTCCGCGCCACACTGGAATCACTGGCGTATCAGTCAAGGGATTTGATAGAAGCTATGGAAAGAGACAGTGAAATCCCACTTACCAAATTAAAGGTAGACGGCGGAGCTGTTAAAAATAACCTCTTGATGCAGTTTCAGTCGGATATTCTAAACGTTCCGGTAGAGCGACCTGTTTTAAATGAGACAACAGCACTTGGAGCAGCATATTTAGCCGGCCTTGCAGTTGGTTTTTATAAAGATAAAGAAGACCTTTTAAATAACTACCAAAAAGACAGAGTATTCACTCCGAATATTAACGAAAATGTACGGGAAGAACTATATAACGGCTGGAAAAAAGCAGTAAAAGCAACAATGGCATTTCACGAATAAAGAAAGAAAAAAGTATCTTAATTTTTAAGATATTTTTTTTATAGATATTTTATATTTTCCTATATTGACAAATCATCACACTGTGTTATAGTCAGAATAGAACAAATAAAACAATGAGGCGAATATATAAGTTAGGTAGAGAGGAGAGAGGTCTATGAATATATCAAAATTTACGCAAAAGTCCATGCAGGCTGTGGAACAATGTGAAAAATTAGCTTATGACTATGGCAATCAGGAGATTGAACAGGAACATTTATTGTATAGTCTGATTACCATTGAGGATAGCCTGATTATTAAATTAATTGAAAAGATGGAGATTAATAAGGAACATTTTGTCAATCGCTGTGAACAGGCACTGAATAAAAGAGTAAAAGTGCAGGGCGGTCAGGTTTATGTTGGGAAGGATTTAAATAAGGTCTTAGTCAGTGCCGAGGATGAAGCCAAGAGAATGGGAGATGAGTATGTCTCCGTAGAACATCTTTTATTATCCATGATTCAATATCCGAATAAAGAAATAAAAGCTCTTTTTTCAGAGTATGGAATTACAAGAGACCGATTTTTACAGGCATTGTCTACCGTACGAGGTAATCAGAAGGTGACAAGTGACAATCCCGAGGCAACTTATGATACTTTGGAAAAATACGGACAGGATCTTGTTGAAAAAGCCAAGAACCAAAAGCTTGACCCTGTAATCGGAAGAGATAATGAAATTCGTAACATCATTCGTATTCTATCGAGAAAGACAAAAAATAATCCAGTCTTAATTGGTGAACCTGGTGTAGGAAAGACTGCTGTTGTCGAAGGACTTGCCCAGAGAATTGTACGAGGAGATGTTCCACAGGGCTTAAAGGATAAAAAGCTTTTTGCACTGGATATGGGTGCACTTGTAGCGGGTGCCAAATACAGAGGAGAATTTGAGGAACGATTAAAGGCAGTTTTGGATGATGTGAAAAACAGCGATGGACAGATAATACTGTTTATTGATGAACTTCATACGATTGTAGGAGCCGGCAAGACAGATGGTGCATTAGATGCAGGCAATATGCTCAAACCACTTTTAGCAAGAGGTGAACTTCATTGTATTGGTGCGACTACATTAGATGAATACAGACAGTATATTGAAAAAGATGCAGCCCTTGAGCGAAGATTCCAGCCAGTTATGGTAGATGAACCGACAGTTGAGGATACGATATCCATTTTGCGTGGTTTAAAGGAACGCTATGAGGTATTCCATGGTGTTAAAATTATGGATAATGCACTGGTAAGTGCGGCGACTCTTTCCAATCGTTATATCAGTGACCGTTTTTTGCCGGATAAGGCAATTGATTTGGTAGATGAGGCTTGTGCACTTATTAAGACAGAGATGGATTCCATGCCGACCGAATTAGATGAACTTCGCCGTCGTGTTATGCAGATGGAAATCGAAGAAACTGCTCTTAAGAAGGAAAATGACCGATTGAGTCAGGAAAGACTTCAGAATCTTCAAAAAGAGCTGGCAGAATTAAAAGAAGAATTTAATAATCGCAAAGCACAATGGGATAATGAAAAAACAAGTGTCGAAAAGCTTTCTCACATCAGAGAAGAAATAGAGAGAATGAGCAATGAAATCCAGATTGCACAAAGAGAAGGCAATTACGAAAAGGCAGCAGAACTAAGCTATGGAAAATTACCGGCACTGAAAAAACAACTGGAGATTGAAGAAGAACGTGTTAAATCACAGGATTTATCTCTGGTACACGAAAGCGTATCCGAAGAAGAAATTGCGAGAATCATCTCAAGATGGACAGGAATACCGGTCAGTAAATTAAATGAGAGCGAGAGAAATAAGACCTTACATTTAGATGAGGAACTGCACAAGAGAGTAATCGGACAAAATGAAGGTGTTACAAAAGTAACCGAAGCAATTATCCGTTCCAAAGCAGGTATTAAAGATCCAAGTAAACCAATCGGTTCTTTCCTGTTTTTAGGACCTACCGGTGTGGGAAAAACGGAACTTGCAAAAACGTTAGCCGCATCCTTGTTTGATGATGAAAATAATATGGTGCGTATTGATATGAGTGAGTATATGGAGAAATATTCCGTATCCCGTTTAATTGGGGCACCTCCCGGATACGTAGGATACGAGGAAGGTGGACAATTGACTGAAGCAGTCCGTAGAAAACCATACTCGGTTGTTCTTTTTGATGAAATTGAAAAAGCACATCCAGATGTCTTTAATATCTTATTACAGGTATTAGATGATGGACGTATTACCGATTCACAGGGCAGAGTAGTTGATTTTAAAAATACGATTCTGATAATGACATCCAATATTGGTGCTAATTATCTGCTTGAAGGCATCGACGAATCCGGTAATATTTTAAAAGAGACAGAAGATATGGTAATGGCGGATTTGCGTAATCATTTCAGACCGGAATTCTTAAATCGACTCGATGAGACAATTCTGTTTAAGCCCTTGACTAAAGACAATATAGGAGGTATCATTCGTCTAATTATTGAAGACTTAAATAAAAGACTAGGCGACAAAGAATTAAAAATAGAATTGACGGATGAAGCAAAACATTTTATTGTAGAAAACGGATATGATCCGGTATATGGTGCAAGACCATTGAAGCGATACATTCAGAAATATGTTGAGACACTCGTAGCAAAACTGATTCTGGGAGACAGTGTTTCAGTGGGTGATACCATTTTAATTGAAGTGAATGGAGCTTCTTTGACGGCACGAAAAAAAATCAAATGAGAGGAAATAAAATATGATTCCAAAAGACCCGGTAATGCTGCTTAGCTTTATCAACTTAAAATTAAGAGATTATTATAAAAATATGGCAGATTTATGTGAAGACCTCAATGTAGAAGAAAAAGAGATTACAGATAAGCTTGCAACAATTGGGTACACCTATAATGCAGCGAGCAATCAAT
>CAZAQH010000108.1:0-5537 GCA_964487395.1 uncultured Lachnospiraceae bacterium
ACACTAAAGAAATAGCATATAAATTCACCCGAAAGGTATATGATTTTATATGGGAAGAATTTTGTGACTGGTATATTGAAATGGTAAAACCAAGATTATATAACAGTGATGATACAAAGAGCCAGAATGCTGCCCTTTACACTTTAAAAACAGTATTGCTAGATGCACTTAAACTGTTACATCCTTATATGCCATTTGTAACTGAAGAAATTTTCTGCACGCTTCAGTCAGAAGAAGAATCTATTATGATTTCAAAATGGCCTGAGTATTTAGAAGCACGCAATTTTGCAAAAGAAGAAAAAGATATTGAGATTATAAAAGAAGCAGTACGTGGAATTCGTAATGCACGTACTGGAATGAATGTTGCACGCAGCAGAAAAGCACAGGTATTTGTAGTAAGCAAAAAAGCAGATATCTGCAAGACATTTGAAGATGGCAAGCTTTTCTTTGCTTCCCTTGCATATGCGTCTGATGTAACGATTCAGCAGGATAAATCAGGTATTGCAGATGATTCCGTATCCGTTGTAATTCCGGATGCCAATATCTATATTCCTTTTACGGACTTGGTAGATATTTCTCAGGAAATTGAAAGACTTGAAAAAGAAGAGAAACGTTTACAGGGAGAAATCAGCCGCTCAGATGGTATGTTATCAAACGAACGCTTCCTTTCAAAGGCACCGGAAAATAAAGTCATCGAAGAAAAAGAAAAACGAGCAAAATATTGTCAGATGCTTGAAGAAGTGACTAACAGATTGCAACAATTAAAAAAATAAGAGCAATATTTGTAAAATATAAGGCATTTTTTGAAAAAAATGTTGGTTGCTTCTTATTATGATGGTATAATAAAGACAGTGGTCTAATGGACAACTGTCTTTTATTATGAAAAGCGACTTGGGGGAACACAATGGGGGAACTAAAAAAACTAACTCCACAAGAACTGGCAGAATTAAGAGTACAACTAAAAATGGAACAGTCTAGTCTGACTGGTGAAGAAGAACAGGAAGTTTTAGAAGAGACTGCAAAAAAAATTACAGTGAAGGTTGCCAGAGATAAAATGACGGCTACTATTATGCTTCATGAACCGGAAGATGAGACATATTCCAAGGATGAAATAATAGAAGCGTTACAGAAAAATAATGTAACAACAGGATATATAGAAGATGCCTTAAAAAAGTTAATAAAAGGCGAATTATATGATGAAGATGTATTAGTGGCACAGGGAACGCCACCGGTACAGGGTAAGGATGGATACTTTGAATTTTTTTTCAGCACAATATCCAGAAAACAGCCTTTAATCAGAGAAGATGGCACAGCTGATTATTCAGCAATGGGTCGATTAGAAACAGTTCAGGAAGGTGACGTAATTGCCAAATACCACCCATCTGTACAGGGTGAAAAAGGAGTTACGGTTACCGGAGCAGATTTAATGCCAAGATATGTTAGAGAACTTCCGGTTCTTCGTGGTAAAAGTATAGCTCGTAATGATGATACGAATGAATATACGGCTACCGCTTCAGGTAAGATTTCTTATATAAATGGAAATATTGAGATACATGTAGTTCATGAAGTCAATACGGATGTAGATATGACAACCGGAAATATTGATTTTTATGGTGATATCATAATAACAGGTAATGTTGAGGCAGGTGTCACGATACGTTCCGGCAGAAATATAACGGTAGAGGGAACGGTATCAGCAGCAAAATTATATGCAGCTGGTGATATTGTTTTACAAAGAGGAATACAGGGTGGTGGCAAAGGTAAAGTATCTGCGAGAGGCAATGTATTTGCTGATTTTATAGAATACGCAGAAATTACAGCAGCCGGTGATATCAATGCTAACTCCATTATAGGATCACAGATAGATGCATCCGGACATGTTCTGTTACAGGGCAAGCGCGGAAGTGTTATGGGAGGAGTTACCCATGGTCTTAAGGGAATTACGTTAAAAACGGCAGGCAATCTTTCTGAAGTTAAGACGACATTACATGCAGGATTTAAAGAAGAAGATTATCAAAAAACGGCTGATTTAATAAGAGAAGAAAAGGAATTGACACAAACAGTCAATCAGCTTGTTAAAAAGATGACTGCTATTTTACAACAAAGAAAAAAGAGCAATACAGGATTTAATAAGAAGCAAAAAGCCATATTGCTAGAGTTGAATGATAAAAAAGAAGAGTATTATAAGAGAATCGATGAGATAGGCAAAGACAAGCAGGAACTGGCGACTAAGATGGCACTTGGAAGAACAGCATCTATTATCATAAAGGGTGACATTTTTAGGGGTACTACAGTGTCTATTGATGTAGCGAGTCTCAATGTTATGAAACAGGAGAGCTTTGTTCGATATATTTGTAAAAATGATAAGATAGAAAGAAGAACGGTTCCAAGATAAAATGTTAAAATTAGAAGAAATAAATAATTATGAAAATGCGGTATCGTACATTATGATGATACCGCGTTTTTCCGGTAAAAACTCAATTGAAGAAACTCGTTTGTTTTATGAATTCATGAAAGAACCTGGCAGCAGGGCATCTATTATTCATGTGGCTGGCACGAACGGAAAGGGTTCCGTATGTGCTTTCTTAAATTCCATTCTTGGCACTATGGGTAAAAGGGTTGGTTTATTTACATCCCCTCATCTTGTGAGTATTGAAGAAAGAATCTGTGTCAATAATCAAATGATAGAGAAACAAGAATTTTACGACGTTTTTTGTGTTCTTCGAAAGGAATTATTTGATTTTAGAAATAGTGATGGCAGTGTAATGTCATATCATCCTTCTTTTTTTGAATTTATATTTTTTATGGCAATGCTCTATTTTGAGAGGCAAAAGGTGGACTCCATTATACTTGAAACAGGTCTGGGAGGACGTTTAGATGCTACGAATGTTATTAGAAAAGCAGTAGCATGTATTATTACGGAAATCGGATATGACCATATGGAATATTTAGGAGATACACTAGAGCAGATTGCATTTGAAAAAGCAGGTATTATTTTGGAAGATACTCCTGTCATATTTTGGGACAAACAAGAAGAAACAACGAACATCATTCAAAAATATGCCATACAGAAGAACGCACCCTGTATAAAAGTGTCGAATGAAAACGGTAACTTAAATGGGATTCACGATAAAGATATTGATTTTTCTTATAAATCTCGTTATTATGAGTATGTTAGGTTAACGTGTCATACGAAAGCATTGTATCAGATGGATAATGCATTATTGGCACTTACGGCTGTTGAATACACTTATGGAAAAGAAGAACTTTCCGAAGCAATATTAAAAAAGGGAATCTCTGATATGAGCTGGTCAGGAAGGATGGAAGAGGTTCTTCCCAATGTATTTTTAGATGGAGCTCATAATGAAGACGGACTCACAGCCTTTTTAGAAACAGTTAAAAGAACATCAGGAAAAGGACGTAATTATCTGATTTTTTCTGCGGTTTCGGACAAACAGGTTGGAAAAATGATTCATATGATTATGCATTCTAATTTGTTTGAAAAAGTAATAGCAGTGCGAATTGATAATAGCAGAGCACTTAAAAGAGAACAATTAACTGACTTGTTTAGAGAGTATACAGATGCAGAGATACTTGATTTACCGGAAGCTGCATTTGAACAATTATTGCATATTAAAAAAGAAAATGATTGCATTTATGTAGCAGGATCTCTATATTTGGTTGGTCAGATAAAACAATGGGTAAGCGCAAATATGCGTTACCCGGACAGTAGTAGTTTGGAGGTTATATAATGATTAATTTTGAAGAAGAACTGAAGAAATTCCATCCATCTTTAGAGATTGAGGAAGCTGAGGATGCAATATACAACCAGAATTTGACCGATATGGCAGATTTATTGGTTAACCTTGTAAAAGAAGACAAAGAGACAAAAAAAGATGATTAACATTTAGCGGGAAACGGGGAAACATAGATATGATATGTTTTAATTGTGGAGCAAATTTAACGGAACATGACTTCTGTACGAATTGTGGAGCCGATGTTGCAATATATAAAAAAATAATGGGTGCAGCCAATCTTTATTATAATGAAGGATTGGAAAAAGCAAGGGTACGGGATTTATCCGGTGCTATTGTTAGTTTGCGTCAATGTTTAAAATTAAATAAAAATCATGTAGAAGCCAGAAATCTGCTTGGTCTTATTTTCTTTGAAATGGGAGAAGCAGTAGCTGCTTTAAGCGAATGGGTTATTAGTAAAAATCTAAGACCTGCAAAAAATATTGCAGATGATTATCTTGATTTGATTCAGAATACCCCATCAAGACTTGATGCTATTAGTCAGACGATTAAAAAATATAACCAGGCTTTATCTTATTGTTATCAGGGAAGTTTGGATTTGGCAATTATACAATTAAAAAAAGTGCTTTCCATGAATTCCAAATTTGTACAGGCACATCAATTGCTTGCACTTTTATATTTAAATGGTGAGCAATGGGAAGCAGCTAAAAAAGAACTGGATAAATGCCAGAAAATTGATGTTAATAATACAGTGACACTTCGTTATTTAAAAGAAGTACAGAATGTTCTTGAAATAGATGAAAATGTTGGTGGCTCACCTATCAAGAAGCATGGTAACGAAAGCATTAAGTACAGACGTGGCAATGAGACCATTATCCAGCCACTCAATAATAAAGATACTAAGAGTGTTTCCGTATTAATTAATATTGGTATTGGAATCGTAATCGGTGTTGCAGTAGCTTGCTTTTTGATTTTGCCGGCACGGATTCAATCAGCTAAGCAAGGAATTGATGAGGATTTACGGGCAGTCAGTGAGCAGTTAGATGTCAAGACAGCTCAAATTACGGAAATGGAGCAGCAAATCAAGACTTTATCTGAGGAAAAAGAGAAATTAGGCACTCAGCTTGAGACATATACAGGTAAAGACGGTGCCATGACAGCGGTAGACAGCCTGCTTAATGCAGTGAATGTATACTTGACAACACCGACTGATACACAGGCGATTGCAGAGTATTTAGATGCAATTGATGAGAATACTTTAAAACAATCCAGTGAGACATTTAATATGGTATATACATCCTTACTAAATGCAATCGGAACGTCAGTAGGACAGTCTTATTATGATACCGGCATGGCAGCTTATCAGTCAGATAATTTTGAAGATGCAATTGAAAATCTGACAAAGGCTTATGCATATGACAATACGAATGGAGATGCTTTGTTTAACCTTGGAAATGCATATCGCAAATCGGAAGATGATGAAAATGCATTGAAGATTTATAAAGAGGTTATTGAATTATTCCCAGATACAGAGAAAGCAAGCCGCTCACAATCTTATATTAACCAGTTGGAAGGTGCGCAGGAATAAACAAAAGACAATTATGAGCCTGGCTCATAACATAAGACAAAAGAATATAGACACATACAAAAGAGAGCAGATAAAGTGAGTGCAACTTAGGGATTTGAGAAAATCAAGTTTTTAAGGACGCCTCCCCAAACGGTGCAAAGAGAATAACGACTACGCAAGAGTAGAAATGCTCCTGTGTGGTCGCTTTCTTTTTG
>CAZAQH010000109.1:0-227 GCA_964487395.1 uncultured Lachnospiraceae bacterium
TGTAGAGACCTGGAATGAAACAGATAAAGAATTAACAGAAGTTCTGCTTAGTGGACTTGACAAATACAATAACATCTTTATGATGGCTGATTCCGGAGCCCGTGGTTCTAATCAGCAGATTAAACAGTTAGCTGGTATGCGTGGTCTGATGGCTGATACAACAGGTAGAACAATCGAACTTCCTATTAAGTCAAAGTTCCGTGAAGGTCTGGACGTTTTGGAATACT
>CAZAQH010000109.1:237-5536 GCA_964487395.1 uncultured Lachnospiraceae bacterium
CCGATACAGCTCTTCGTACAGCCGATTCAGGATATCTGACAAGACGTATGGTTGACGTTTCACAGGAATTAATTATCCGTGAGACAGACTGCTGCGAAGGTAAGGATGAAATCTATGGAATGACTGTAAAGGCATTCATGGATGGAAAAGAGACAATCGAAGGATTAAAAGACCGTATTACAGGTAGATATTCCTGCGAAGAAATAAAAGACAAAGATGGCAATGTTATCGTTAAGAGAAATCATATGATTACTCCAAGTCGTGCTGCTAAGATTTTAACAGTTGGTGTTAACGATAAGGGTGAACAGGTTGATGCAGTAAGAATTCGTACAATATTAACTTGTCATTCACAAAATGGTATTTGTGCAAAATGCTATGGTGCTAACATGGCTACAGGAGAAGCAGTTCAGGTTGGTGAGGCAGTTGGTATTATTGCAGCCCAGTCTATCGGTGAACCTGGTACACAGCTTACCATGCGTACATTCCATACCGGTGGTGTTGCCGGTGACGATATCACACAGGGTCTTCCTCGTGTTGAAGAACTTTTTGAAGCAAGAAAGCCAAAAGGACTTGCTATTATCGCTGAATTTGGTGGAGTAGCAATGATTAAAGATACGAAGAAGAAACGTGAAATCGTTATTACCAATAACGAAACCGGTGATTCTAAAGCTTATCTGATTCCTTATGGTTCTAGAATTAAAATTTTAGACGGTGCTGTATTAGAAGCTGGTGATGAACTGACAGAAGGTAGCGTAAATCCTCATGATTTATTAAAAATCAAAGGAATCCGCGCTGTTCAGGATTACATGCTTCGCGAAGTACAGAGAGTATATCGTTTACAGGGTGTTGATATCAGTGATAAACATATCGAAGTTATCGTTAGACAGATGCTTAAGAAAGTACGTATCGAAGATAACGGAGATGCTGAATTCTTGCCAGGTACTTTAGTTGATATACTTGACTATGAAGGGATAAATGAAAAGTTGTTAGCTGAAGGTAAACAGCCTGCAGATGGTAAACAGATTATGCTTGGTATTACAAAAGCAGCTCTTGCTACCAATTCATTCTTATCAGCAGCTTCCTTCCAGGAAACCACAAAGGTTCTGACAGAAGCAGCTATTAAAGGTAAGGTAGATCCATTGATCGGTCTTAAAGAAAATGTTATTATCGGTAAGCTGATTCCAGCCGGAACCGGTATGAAACGTTATCGTGATGTAGTATTAAGTACTGATTATAAAGATACAGACACTTTTGAGTTCAGTGATGAATTTGAAGAGAATGCAGATGAAATGGATGTAGAAGAGATAGATGCAGTTGAAACAGTAGAAGAAACAGAAACTGTATAAGAGTAAAGTTAAAGCCCCCGAGTTTCGGGGGCTTTATTGTGTCCAAATGAATCCTTTTATTTAAAAACAGGAAGAGTAGTATCATTTTCAGGAGTATTTGTATTTACCAGAGACCATTCTGTGATTTCATAGAATGGTCCTTCTTTATTTTCTGGATAAAGAAAGACTACATCGACTTCTAAAGCTTGATACTCGGAGACGGTAACTGCAAAGGAGGTACTTTCTTTTGCTGTTTCAAAATACTCTTCTTCTGAAACTCCGGATTCGTAAAGCTTTAATAAATAGGAATCAAGTGTTGCAAGTTTTTCCTCTGCCTCGTTACATGCGGTGTAATAGTCGGATGTTTTTTTAATCATTTTGTCGGTCAGCTTTTTATCCGCAATGGAAGAAGAAAGCGAAAGCACGGCAAAAGAAACAAGGCTCAGTACGATAAAAATAAGAAGCAGAGAGGAAGAACCTATATGAAATCTAAAATTATTTTTCTTCATTAGTATCAAATCCTCCCGGTCTATATTTTTTTATATCAAGTTCATAATAGGTATTGGTGCCTTTTGTATCACGCATTTCGATGTTGGCATATGAGAAAGTATCATCTTGCGTAAAGGTGATGTGTTCTATATAAGAAGCAGCATCTTCCCTGCAGGGCATGAAGGTATTGTCAAAATAAACCGTTACCTGATTAGAGTCCTCTAAATAGTCGGCATAATAGGATAATGTTTTTTCTTTATCTCCACCGGATATTAAGAAGTATTCAGCTGTATTTTGTACTGCAAGTACGGCATGCGTGCGGATATCTGTTTCTTTATTTACCAAATGTGCTTTTACAAACAGTTGGACGCAGACAGCACTGGAAATCGAAAAAAACAGTACGGAAATCATTAATTCCATTAAATACAGACTTGCTTTTGAATTATGCATTGTTGCCTTACCTCCATACTATAATTGTTGTTGGGCACTTTTTATCCCAATAGAAAAATGCAGAGTCTGTTTGCTGCTATCAATCAAAGTGATATTAAATATACCATCATCTGTTTGCGAAATATGAAAATCTGTAACTTGAATAATATTTTGTCCAGCATCAGGAGAAAGAGAATTGTTTTTCTCGGTTAGCAACTCTTTTAGCCATCCGTCTTGTGCGTATATATAGGTACAATATTCTTTGTCCTGTAGTGTCTCGTTAATGATTAAGGCATCATATTCCCCGATTTTACCGATTTCAAGAGCACCCATTCGGTCTGACTGTCTTATTTTTTCCGTAACATAGGAAAAAGGAGTGCGGGAATTAAAATTGTCGTTCATTCCATTAATTGTTTTCTGATATACCTTGGCACCAACAACGATAAGAAGTACGGCATAGATGGCAAAAAGGCAGAACATTGCAAGTACAAACAGTACGTCGACTATATGCTTACTTTCTGTTTTTCGTTTCATTGGCGGCATCTCCTTTCCTTATAATGGTGACATTTGGAAAGATGTTAGAACCAATCGGCTGATAATCCACAAAGAATAACTCTTCATTATATGTCAAACCATAGTGTTCCTCCATATAAGAAAGACTTGGAGGATAAAAGCCTTCAAGGGCATAACAATTCACGATGTCTTTTTCAATGGCACTTTGTAAGGCATTTTCCTGACGGGTGATAGTGGAAGAATTTAAGTTGATAATTGCGTAAAGAAATACCACTACAACCAAAAGGAAAATAACAATTGATACTTTTATGAAATTTAATTTAAAGTGAACTAGCTTTTTTTTCTGAAATCGATTCATTAAATTTCTCCTAACATTAACCGATGCTTGTCATAATTCCCAAAAGAGGAAGGATAACGGACATTAAAATCAAACCAACTGTAAGAGAAAGTACAATTACAAGTGTTGGTTCCAATATGGAAATAAATGATTGGATTTTTTTGTCGTTCTCTTTTTCATAGTCAGTGGCAATCTTTTGCATTACGACATCAACGGAACCGGTTTTAACACCAATGGCAATCATACGTGAATGAAGATTGGAAAAAACCTGTCCTTTTAATAATGCATCAGCAAAACCGGCCCCATCAATAATAGCCTGTCTGCAGACTGTAATTTTATTTTGCATTTCTTTTTGATCAACTAATTTAAAGACAAGGTCAAGACTCTGGTAGGTATCCATACCGCTGCTTAATGTCAGTGCCATACCGCTGGCAAAACGTCCGCATACCATTTGGTTATAAAAACTTCTGGTAATAGGAAAACTGGAGAAAAACTGAGTGAATATTTTTTTACCTTTGTCAGTTCTGGCAAGCAGATTATAGATTATTACAAGCAATACAAGTATTGCAATTACAATAATGGTAAAGGTTTGAGCAAAATTGCCCATTCGCAGTAATGAACCGGAAAAACCACTCATTTCTGTACCAAGCTGAATAAAGACTTGATTAAATAAAGGCAATATCTTGGTAATCAGCACCATTACAATAAACAGCATCATAATAATCATGATAAAAGGATATGTAATTGCATTACGAATACTTTCTGCAATGTTTTCTTCGCGTTCATAATATTCCGATAAGGACTGCATGACATTATCCAAGTTACCGGATTCTTCGCCAATTGCAATCATATTTACCACATAATCAGGAAAGGCGTGGGTGTTGCGTATGGAATCAGTGAAGTTATCTCCTTTTCTGGAAGACTCAAGTATAGCAAGGAGTAATCGACGTCCTTCTCCTTCAGGAGTATCCTGTAATAATATATCCATACCGTCTTTAGGGGTGATACCGGCCTTTAACAGTAGTGATACCTGACTACAGAAAGATGATAATTCCGAATTGTTTAGTTGGGCAATCTTTTTCATAATTTTCTCCATTCCGAAATTTGTTTTATTAATAAATATATTTTGTCATATAATTAGAACCGTTACCAATAAAATCTTTTAATGATGCTTCGCTGGAATTTGCAGCAAAAGTAGGATCCATCAGAGTCCATTTATCTCCATCAAATTCTATAATACCGTTCACCCATCCAATATCTTTGATATAGGTAGAAATCCATGCATGGTATGCTTCACCTACATAACCAATCTCAAGTCTTGTGGGGATTTTCTGTGAACGTAGCATGGCAGCCATAAGGGATGCATAGTCAAAACAGATTCCTGTTTTGGTAGAAAGAACATTATCGACATCCGGAATGTATCCGCTTTGAACGGAGGTTGCTTTGTCATAATCATAAGTAATGTTGTCAATAATGTAATTATATGTGCTGGCAATAACATCCAAATCATTATTGGCAGATGCTGCAAGGTCTTCGGCCAAGCCGATGCAGTCACTTGACTCTGTAAAATTCACATATTGATTCGCATATAAATATGGAAGAAATTCGTTTTGAATATCAACTGCAATCGTATTTTCGAAAAGAGTTGAATACTGGTCAGCCTGAATGTTCTCGTATACTGCCAGCTTGTAATTGCCATTATCAGAAGCCAGAGGAAACGCTTCGTATGACGAGGAAAGATTATAGGTGTATGTTATGTTGTTAGGTCCTGTAATTTGTAATTTTACTTTTTGAACGGTTCCTGAATATTGTACCATGATGTAGCCGGAATCGGTATGGGAAGCATCAATCGTAACAGAATCATTACCGTATGTAATAAGACCGTCGGCACTTGGAATAAGACATTCCGGTGTATTATCACGGCTTCCTTTGGCAGAAAAGTCTGATTTATCAACATCACTAGCAAGGGGCTGAGTCTCTTCTGCAAGAGTGCTTGTTTCGTCTCGGCTTGGAGAATCAATTGAGTGGGAGGTGTTATTATGTCCACATGATGTAAGTAATAAAAATGATGAGCACATACTAATAAGAAGAAACGTTGCATGCTTCTTGTGCCTAATCATGATAGATACCTCCTCTCAGTCAAATTTTATGTTAGGCGTTTGCAAAACGCCACAAGCCTTGATGTTACAGGCTTTTTTGCTTTTAA
>CAZAQH010000110.1:0-5456 GCA_964487395.1 uncultured Lachnospiraceae bacterium
CATACCTATACACCGAAGGCGAAAAACAGATTGATTATTTCTTCCGAAGTGCATTGTGAAATGAATATATTCATAGTAATATATTAGTATGACAGTTAAACAAATAGACAAACAGTAATGTCATATGGAGGATAGAGATGGGATTTCAATTTAGTAAAGAGGCACTGGAAAATAGTATTTCGTTTTATCGGGAAGAGGAAGCCTTCATCGGAGTAAATAAGATTGCAGATAAGGTGTTAAAGGATATTGAAGCAGTCTTTGGAGCAAAGCCGGAAGTTACAACAGATAGATTAAAATTAAAGAAGATGGCTGTTATTTATGGAACTATCGGACATAGTCCGATTCTTGATGAATTGCAGGCAAATAAGAAGATTGCATTGGAAGAAATTACAGGGAAGAATGAAGTTTACTTATATAAGGTACTGGAGACTCCTTGTGAAAACATTGAAAAAGCACTTATTATTGCAGGAAGTGATAAAAGAGGAACCATTTATGGGTTATTCCATTTATCAGAATTGCTTGGGGTATCACCGCTTGTAAACTGGTGTAATGTGAAGCCAACGCAAAAAGAGGAATTTATATTTGAAGATAATGATACATACACATCAAAGGAACCCTCGGTAAGATTTCGTGGTTTTTTCATCAATGATGAATGGCCGGCATTTGGTAACTGGTGTACGAAGAATTTTGGCGGGTTTAATGCAAAGGCATATGAACAGGTCTTTGAACTTTTGCTGCGTTTAAAGGGCAACTATTTATGGCCGGCTATGTGGAGTGCAAGGTTTGAAGATGACGGGCCGGGACTTTTAAATGCACAGCTTGCAGATGAATATGGTGTTGTTATGGGCATGTCACACCATGAACCGTGTTTACGACAGGGAGAAGAATATAAATATCTGCGTGGCAAAGATTCCATTTATGGTGACGCCTGGAACTTTAGAAGCAATAAAGAAGGAATTACCAGATTCTGGGAAGATGGATTAAAAAGAAGTGGTAAGTTTGAAAATGTCATTACCGTTGGTATGCGTGGAGAAGCAGATACTGCTATTATGGGGGAAAATGCAACGCTTGCCGATAATATTGAACTTTTGCGGGATGTTTTAAAGACCCAAAGAAGATTGATTAAAGAAAATGTCAATGAAGATTTAAGCAAGGTTCCAAGAATGATTGCTTTATATAAAGAAGTAGAAGAGTTTTTCTATGGAACAGAAGATACCAAGGGATTAAGGGGCTGTGAGGAACTTGAAGATGTCATTCTGATGCTTTGTGATGATAACTTTGGTAATCTTCGCACACTTCCCACAGAAGAGATGAGAAAACATAAAGGCGGCTATGGAATGTACTATCATTTTGATTACCATGGCTGGCCAATATCATTCGAATGGATTAACAGTTCCTTCCTGCCAAAGGTTTGGGAACAAATGACGACAGCATATGAGTTTGGTATTCAGGATTTGTGGATTGTAAACGTAGGCGATATTGCAACACAGGAATTCCCATTGTCTTATTTCCTTGATTTGGCATATGACTTTGATAAATGGGGTACGAAAGCAATTAACCAGACGGACAACTATACCAAACAGTGGATTGCAACACAGTTTGCGGGTGCTTTTGATGAAAAAGAATTGGGTATGATTTATGAAATTGTGCAAGGATACACTAAGATTGCACATAAACGCAGACCGGAGACTATGAATGCCAACGTATATCATCCGGTCAACTATAACGAAACAAAACAGACGCATCAAGAGATTGAGCAGATTCTTAATATGGCAGAAACTCTTTATACAAAAGTAAAAAAAGAATATTTAGCTGCCTATATTGCACTTGTTTATTATCCTGCTGTTGGCAACTTAAACGTATATAAGATGCAGCTTTATGCCGGACTGAATCAATACTTTGCAAAATTAGGAGCAATGGAAGCTAATTCTTACATAGAGAAAATAAAAGAATGCATGAAACGTGATAAAGCGTTAATAGATGAATACCATAAGATTGATAATGGTCGGTGGTATGGTATGGGAATGTCTGAACATATTGGATTTACACAGTGGAATGAAGATGAATGCCAGAATCCAATTTTGATGCAGGTAATGCCGGCAGATAAGGAACGTATCATGATGATGATTGATGGCACAGAGCAGCATGCAGAAGGAAGTCCGTGGCTTACCAATCAATATACAATTAAGGATTTTCTGGAACCGGATGTGAACGAAACTTCTATTACATTATACAGTATTACGGATTTGGAAAGCAGTTACGCGATTGAAAATAACGAGGAATATTTAATCTGCAGTAAACATTTTCGTACATTAAATGGAACAGACCGTACAAAAGAAACAATCACAATAAAACTTGACCGGTCAAAACTTCCAAAGACAATTCAAGACGAAATTACAACTGGAATTATCAAGATAAATCTTCCGGCGGGAACGATTACCTTATCCATTCCAGTTCCGGTAAAGACAATAAAAGAATTTCCCGAAAAAACCTTTATTGATACAAAAGGATATATTTCTATGGAAGCCGAACATTACTTCCGCAAACAAGATACGGATTGTGCATGCTTTGAAGTAATCAAGGATTATGGGAAAACAGTATCCGGATTAAAAGCATTCCCGGTTACAGAATATTTTACTGCTGGAAAAGATGCTCCTTATCTGGAATATCATTTTTATCTTGAGCAGGATGGAGTTTACGAAGCAGAATTGTATATGCAACCATCAAATGCCGCAACAGTTGAAAATAAATTAATATATGGTATTTCGGTAAATGATAATAAGATAGAAGAAATAAATACAATTCCTCAGGTAGAAAAGGTTGGAGATCATAATTATGTCTGGGGAGCAGGAGTTCTTAACAATATTAGAAGACAAAGCAGTGATATAGCATGCAAAAAAGGTGAGAATATTCTGCACATTTATGCAATAACCCCTGGATTTGTGCTGGAAAAAGTAGTAATCTATCCGAAGGGACAAAAACCGGCAGAGGCGTTCCTTGGACCGGCGGAGACCTATTTTGTTGGAAGAGAAAAGAAATAAATACAATACTTACATAAGAGGAAATATCAATGACAAGGTATACAGTAGCAAGAAGAATATTACTATTCTGGACATTATTTGTTGGAATTGGAGCGGTAGCAGGTGCAACAGGTATGCTTGTCGCAATTGATGGAAGTGCACTGGGAATGCAGCCAATACTTCCATATTTCCAGGTACTTCCATTTGCAGATGTCTTATTTCAGAATTTTTTATTTCCCGGAATTTCACTTTTAATCGTAAATGGATTGACCAATCTAACGGCAGCTGTTTTTCTGTTGCGGAAAAAGAAACTGGGATTTATTCTGGGCGGAATATTTGGAATAACTTTAATGATGTGGATATGTATACAATTTGTTATTATGCCGACTAATTTTTTGTCGATTAGTTATTTTATCTTTGGACTTTTGCAGGCGATTACAGGATATTGTTGTCTTGTTTTTTACAAACAGGAAACACTAGTAATAAACCCTTTAGATTATCCCAATGTAGGAAGTAATAAAAAAGAACTTGTCGTATACTTTTCAAGACTTGGCAGAGTACGAAAAGCAGCATATGAAACAGCAGAAAAATCCGGAGCAGAGATTTTTCGAATTCAAACAACAGAGAGAACGGAAGGCACGCTTGGCTTTTGGTGGTGTGGAAGATTTGGAATGCATAAATGGGGAATGCCACTTGAAAGTATGCCACAACATTTAGAAGAATATGATAAAGTGACAATATGTACGCCAATCTGGGTATTTTCAGTGTGTGCACCGGTAAGAGAATTTTGTAAACAAGCTAAAGGAAAGATAAAAAAAGCAGATTACATTTTAGTGCATTTTCAGCCTGCCAAATATCAGTCTGTTATGGATGAGATGGATGAACTGCTTGCTATTAAGAGAGAACAGGGCATTAGTATATGCAGTGAACTTGGAAAAAACAGATATATGAGTTTGAATTAATTTTCAAAAGATAAACTGCTTTATGGGGGCAGAAATGAAAGAAAAATCATTAAAAAGAGAAAAAAATGGCTGTATATTGCTAATCATATTCTGTATTTCCGTTACATTTGGCTCTGCTTATCTGATATGGAATGCAGTTTCATTATTTCCAAAGCATTGGGGAATATGGTTTATTAAATTACTGATCTTTACATTAGTAGAAGCAGTTATTTTCTGGAATGGAATTATTCGTGTTTATGTGTCTTCCATACAGCTTGGTCTCAAATGGCGTGTAATTGGGATTGCATGTGGCTGGATTCCGATAGCACATTTAATTGCACTTTTTATCATTCTTCGTATCTGTATAAAAGAAGTGAAGTTTGAAAAACAGAAGATTTTATTAAATAACGATAGAAAAGAAAAGCAGATATGTAAGACAAAATATCCGATTCTTATGGTTCATGGTGTGTTTTTCAGAGATTACAGATATTTAAATTACTGGGGCAGAATTCCAGATGAACTTATCAAAAATGGAGCCACTGTATTTTACGGTAATCACCAGTCGGCAGCATCCGTTGCAGAATGTGGCAAAGAACTGGCAGAGAGAATAAAGACGATTATACAGGAAACCGGATGCGAAAATGTTAATGTAATTGCACATTCCAAAGGTGGACTTGATATGCGCTATGCAATCAGTAATTGTGATGCTGCACCAATGGTAGCTTCCTTGACTACAATTAACACACCACACAGAGGCTGTGTATTTGCAGATTATTTGCTGACTAAAATTCCTAAGAAAACACAAGAGACTGTTGCAACAGGCTATAATGCAGCACTTAGAAAATTGGGAGACAAAAAGCCTGATTTTCTGGAAGCAGTCAATGATTTAACAGCTTCTTCCTGTGCAGCATTAAATGAAAAAATGCCGGATGCCCAAGATGTTTATTATCAAAGCGTAGGTTCTAAATTAAATCACAGTGTGAGTGGCAGATTTCCGCTCAACTTTTCCTATCAGCTTGTCAAACATTTTGACGGTCCAAATGATGGACTTGTTTCCGACACCTCTTTCCCGTGGGGAAGTAACAACCAATTTTTGACAGTAAAGGGAAAAAGAGGAATTTCACATGGAGATATGATTGACTTAAATCGCGAAAATATTGAGGAATTCGATGTAAGGGAATTCTATGTCAGTCTTGTAAGTGATTTAAAAAGAATGGGAATGTAGTAAGTATATATGTTATACTAAATAGAAAATCAAACAAGGAGCATTCCTGTTAAGTAACAAATGACAGATTTGCAAAAAATGAGTGTCACCCATAGAATAATGATTGTTAACTAGCCGGTTAAAAAATCATCGTTCAAAGGAGACACCCACAAATGAATTGTAAACAAAATCAGAAGATCAATCAAGTAAAAGAATCAACTTTGGTAGTTGGAATCGATATCGGAAGTACAACACAGTACGCCAGAGCATTTGACTGGCGAGGCATCGAAT
>CAZAQH010000111.1:0-5426 GCA_964487395.1 uncultured Lachnospiraceae bacterium
GTTCAACCGACTGTTGAATCTTAGTCGGCAGGCTCAAGATTCCGAGAGCCTATTCTTTTTAGTTTAAAAAAAGCATTGGATGAGACCAATGCTTTTATCTTCTTTTAAAGACGTACGGAAATTCCCTCATCTTGTAAATATTGCTTAACTTCTTTAATTTCAAGTTCTTTGAAATGAAATAAGGAAGCTGCTAAAACGGCATCTGCCTTTCCTTCTTCGATAGCCTCTTTAAAATGCTCTAATTTCCCAGCTCCACCGGATGCAATAACCGGAATGGATACTACTTGGGAAACTGCTTGGGTCAACCCTATATCATATCCGTTCTTAGTTCCATCACAATCCATACTAGTCAATAAAATCTCACCAGCACCAAGTTTTTCAACTCTTTTTGCCCACTCTACTGCATCAATTCCAGTATCTACGCGACCACCATTTAGATAGATATTCCATCCATCTCCAAATTCACGCTTTTTAGCATCTATTGCAACGACAACACATTGACTGCCAAATTTTTCCGCTGCTTCTTTTATCAGTTCCGGTCTTTTGATTGCTGCTGAATTAACTGCTACCTTATCAGCACCTTCTCTTAAAATCTCTTTAAAATCATCCAGTGTCCGAATACCACCACCCACTGTAAAAGGAATAAACAATCTCTCTGCAACTTTTCTTACCATATCAACAACTGTTTTTCTTCCATCACTGGATGCTGTAATATCCAAGAAAACCACTTCATCTGCTCCTGCTTTATCATAAGCTGTTGCAATTTCAACCGGATCACCTGCATCTGTTAAATTAACAAAATTTACACCTTTTACCACTCTTCCGTCATTAACATCCAAACATGGTATAATTCTGACTGTATGCATCTTTATTCCTCCCTGCCAAGCTGAATGAAAGTCTTTAAAATGGTAAGTCCAACCGTGGAACTTTTTTCCGGATGGAACTGACAACCATAAATATTTTTTTTCTGTACAGAAGCATGAATCAATGTTCCATATTCTGTTGTTGCTGTGACAATGGAGTCATCCTTTGTTTTTAGATAATAGGAATGAACAAAATATACATATGAATCTTCTTCTATTCCTTTAAACAAATCGCCTTTATTCGGAAATTTCAATGAATTCCATCCAATATGGGGGATTTTGAGGTTCTCTGCTTCCGGTATTCGCAAAATCTCACCCGGCAGCAACGATAATCCTTTTATTCCCGGTGCTTCATCACTTCTCTCAAACAAAAGTTGTAATCCCAGACATATTCCCAAAAACGGCGTACCTTTTTCACAAATCTGATGGATAATATCATACAAACCATATTTGTTTATTTTTTCCATTGCATCGCCAAAAGCACCTACACCGGGTAATATTACCTTATCCGCATGAAGTAATACATCTTTATCTCTTGTAATACAGGCTTCTTCTCCCAGAGCGATTAATGCCTTTTCCACACTTTTTATATTGCCCGCATCATAATCAATAATTGCTATCATTGTAATTTTCTCAAACTTTCTATCTGCTAATTATGTATCTGCCTATTAATTGTTACCTATGATTGCTTCGCCATTTTGAACAGGTGCTTCAAGATTCAAACTTCCATCTCCAACCTGTGAATTCTGATTTTGTGTTCTGCTACCGACGCGTGTTTCCTGACTCTGTTCCTCCGAAGGTTCAGAAGTGCTATTCTCAGCGATGGCCTCACTTTCCTGAGTATTTGCAGTACTTTCATTGTCAAAAACAGAATTGGGATCATCTGGCAAAAATTCTTCCTCTTCTGGAAGTATATCTGTCATAGTTGGTGGCGTCTCCACATCCTCTTCCAGTTCTTCCTCTAATACAAATGGTATTCCATTTGCAATAGCCTGCAAATGTCTTGTATAGGTAACTTTACTTTCATATGCAAGTATCGTATCAATCTCTTCCTGTGATAAATTATACTCAGCAAAATATGCCATGATGGATTGATAAATTGCTTCAACCCTATCTGTCACTCCATATTTTTCTGCATTTTCCTTTAATTGTGGATACATTCTGACACCTTCAAATAATGCATTTAGTGCCTCTACCTCCATACCAAGCTTTTTATAATTTTCATATGAAGAAAGCCTTCTTTGAATTGAAAGAATAGTTGCCGATTTATTATAAATTGCCTGATCATCTTCTTTCAAATCCAGCCCATATAAATTTTCATAACATGTTTCAAAATCTTCATTATCAAATGCCCATCTTGCATCCCGTAAGTTATTAATTCCATTCAAAAGCATTGCAGCTATAACAATTACGGCAAAAACAGTAAAACACAAAGCAAACGTCGAAATCACTCTTTTTTTAGGTAATTTCTTTTCCGGTTTGGATGGAATTTCTTCTTTTACTTTTTTAGGTTTCTTTTCCTTCTTAGGCTTCTTTTCTTTTTTGCCCTTTTTACCTTTTTTATCTTCATCATCGGAATCTTCATTGGATGTTGTTTCGCCTTCCACTTCAGATTCCTTTCCCTTTTTCTTCTTTTTCTTTTTACCTTTTTTCTTGTCTTCCTGCGATAATTCATTCAAAATTTCAAGATTTTCATCAGAAATACCGGTTTCAGCTGCTTCCGGCACTACATCTGTTTTTTTCGTTTCTTTTTTACCAGTTTCTTCGTCTGTTATCTCCTGTTCTTCTTCTGTCAGCATCTTAAATACTTTAGAAAAAAACCCTTCTTTTTTCTTTTCTTTTTTTGCTTTTTTACCATTACGTTTTTTTTCTTTATCAGTATCTTCCTGAGTTGCTTCATTATCATGTTCAGCCAAGATGGATTCTGGAATTTGAATGTCATCCGTCATATCACTTAATATAGATGGATCTACTGCTTCATTATTATCATCCTTATCCAAAATATCATGAATATCACTTAAATCTTCATCATCAGTAAACTGTTTTAATAAATCTTTCACATCAGAATTACCTTCATTAGTTTCTTCTGGATTTTCCTTGACTTTTTCTTCTTTTGGTTTTTTGGCTTCATTTAATAAGGCATTAATCTCTTCTTCAGACATGCCCATATCGACTTCCTGTACTTCGGATGACGACGGATTTTCTTGCATTACATCTTTTCCTGCATCATCTTCTGTATCTGTTATTCTATTGTCATCTGATGATGCTTCTTCTGCCGGCGAAGTTACAGACTCATCCTGCTGTTCTTCGTTTAAAGTCTCTGGTTCTTCTTCTGACAAAACTATTTTCTCAGACTCTGGTAACTCCTCCTGAAATGAATCTTCTGGAATTGTTTCATCATTTATCAATTCTTCAGAATTCAGTTCGGATACATCCGTTGCCGATTCCTCTTCCATTTCCTCACTAATACCATCAGGATTAGTTATTGGTTCTATTGATTTTAATAACTCATCAAGATATTCTTCATTTGAATCCATATTTTTCTCCCACTATTAAGCATGGTTAAATTCATTCTTTAGTTTATCATATTGAAATACTTTCTACAATTTCAATTATTCAAAAAACCAATCGGATCATTCTTAATAGATATACATTTCTCTTTAAGTTCTTTTGTGGTTTGATATAAAGAATCATGAACTCTATATAAAACAGCTTTCTGATTATAAAAAGCTATCTTTTCAAATGGCCAGCGTATAACTGTCGGATATGTTAATCCAACGCCAAGTTCTAAAATACATATTGGTTTATTTAATGTATTTTGTAACCACTGATTATATTTTTGCCAATCTGGAAGATATCCATCCTCGTTATAGTTTTCTGTCGGTAGTTGATTAAAACAAGTTGTACTATTACAATGCGGACATACAATTTCACTTTTATTTTTAATCATTTCATCGGAAACTGGCAATAATTCTTTCATACAGTTTTCTTTACACTGTAAAAAGCGGAAACCTCCACATGGTGTCACTATTTTTGTTTTATCAAAATCCACGTTGAATATTTTATCATCCGTACATGTTGAAATAATATAATAATCTTTATCTTTAATTAATTCAAAAAGACTCTTATATGCTCTTATCACGTCATCATTTGAATGTTCTTTTAAAAACTGTAATTTCCGAAAACCCGCCTCTAAAGGATTCTCTTTTTCCAATATGAGAAATTCTTCCGTTCTAAGTGACTCATATTTTTCCTGAAATGATTCACCTATCCCGATCAAAATTTTATCTGATTTTTTAATACTTTCTAATATTCTCTCATCCATATTTATCCCTGTCTAATTTTTTAAAAATATAGCCGGGAAATGTTTCCCGGCTAATTTATCATTTTATTAATAAATCATCAAGCATATGTACTAAATTGCCAATCTCCGGTTTTGACAACTGAGCATCTGCACCTAGCGCCTCACCCTTTTTCTTCATTTCATCATTAACCAGAGAAGAGAAAATAACTACGGGAATATCTTTTGTTGCGTCATCTTCTTTTATTAATTTCGTTAAATGATGTCCATCCATAATTGGCATCTCAATATCAGTAATAATACATTGAATATGTTCCTTTAATGTATGTTTTTCTTTGCAATCCATAATAATATCATATGCTTCCTTACCATTTGCTGTATGAATCAATTGAACATATCCAGCCTGTTTCAAGGAATCAACAATTAATTTATTTAAAAGAAGCGAATCTTCTGCAATTAAAATTGAAATATCTGCTCTTTTACTGTTCTTTGCAATAGAATCAATCTCTCCTATTTTAAGACTCGTATCCGGATTAATGTCTGCTACTATTTTTTCAAAATCTAAAATAATAATTAACTTCTCATTGACTTTAATAATACCTGTTGAAACACCTTCATCACTGGATGCAACCGTTACATTAGGCTTAATAATCTCGCTCCAAGACACTCTATGTATACCAATGACACTATCCACATGAAACGCTATGTCAAGATTATTGAAATTTGTAATAATAAATAAACCACCCGGCTCTGAGGTTCCTCTTTGCAAGCAATTTCTCAAATCAATTGCCGTTATCATTATATCACGTGGCATAAAAATTCCTTCAATGCTCGGATGTGCATTAGGAACGGGTGTAACTGACTGATAAGGAATAATCTCCTTTATCTTAGCAACATTTATTCCATATGAATTACCACTAACCATAAATTCCAGAACTTCCAATTCATTTGTGCCGTTTTCCAATAAAATCTTAGTGTCCATGCTTTCACCTCTCAAATATACTGTACATTTTGTAAAAATATGTAAAACCCTCTCAATATATATTGAAATTATTATAACATAATTACTTTAAAAAAAACACAATAAACTATGTAATATTAAAAAAAGCTTTATCTCATCGAGATAAAGCTTCTTTCTCTATTTATACCTTCAAAACCGAATACTGAATTCTATGATCTTCATCCTTGTGTTTCCCTATTAATCCTTTTAGGATAAGCCCTCGACCGATTAGTAACCATCAGCTGAACACATTACTGTGCTT
>CAZAQH010000112.1:0-5372 GCA_964487395.1 uncultured Lachnospiraceae bacterium
GGTGCTAAAGAATAATGGGGTTAGTTTAAACTTAGTTTAGACCCCAACATCATAAAAAAATAGCCGCAATGAATGGTCATATGATTAGTGTTGTGAATGTGGCAGACAGGACACTTGATTTTCATGTGCATGAGCAATCGGATGAAATGTTTTTTGTATTGGAAGGACAATTTGAACTCGATACGGAGGACGGATTGATTCCGGTATCAGCAGGAGAATTTGTCATTGTACTAAAAGGAAAAAAACATAGACCGGTTGTCAAAGAACTTGCGAAGTTTCTCATGGTAGAATTAGATGGTACGCTGAACAAAGAAAACAGTGGTGATAAATACGAAGATTAATAAGACCTTCATTTTGTTATCATTGAAAAATATATTTTAATTAAGTAGAATGAAAGAGAAGATAATAAGAGGTAAAGGAGGAAGGATAGCAATGAGTACGAATATACAAGAAGACCATATTTATATTGCGATTGACTTAAAATCCTTCTATGCCTCAGTTGAATGTGTGGAAAGAGAGTTGGATCCGCTTACAACCAATCTTGTTGTGGCTGATGCAAGCAGAACGGAAAAGACAATCTGCCTTGCGGTATCTCCTTCGCTCAAAACATATGGCATTCCGGGAAGAGCAAGATTATTTGAAGTAGTGCAAAAAGTAAAACAGGCAAATGCACAGCGCCTTCGTAAAACTCCTAATCGTAAATTTGAGGGTTCTTCTTATAAAGCGAATGAACTAAATGAGAATCCGTCACTGGAACTTGATTATATTGCAGCACCACCACGTATGGCACTTTATATGGAATACAGTACGAAGATTTATGATATTTATCTTCGATATGTTGCACCTGAGGATATCCATATTTATTCAGTTGATGAAGTGTTTATGGATGTGACGCATTATCTGAATACGTATAAGATGTCGGCAAGGGAACTTACTATGAAGATGATTCATGAAGTGCTTACAGAAACAGGGATTACAGCTACAGCAGGAATTGGAAGTAACCTTTATTTGTGTAAAATAGCAATGGATATTATGGCAAAGCGTGTTGCAGCGGATGAAAATGGTGTGCGAATTGCACAGTTAGATGAGATGTCTTATCGACAACAGTTATGGAATCATCGACCACTTACTGATTTTTGGCGAGTTGGGCCTGGATATGTGAAAAAATTGGAACAGGCAGGACTCATGACAATGGGAGACATTGCACGTTGTTCTCTGGGCGGAGTCAATGATTTTTATAATGAAGACCTTTTATATGATATGTTTGGAATCAATGCGGAACTGCTAATTGATCATGCCTGGGGCTATGAACCATGTACCATGGCCGAAATCAAGGCATACAGGTCGGAGAGTAACAGCATTAGTTCTGGACAGGTATTGCAATGCCCTTATACGTTTGAAAAGGCTCGAACTATTGTTATGGAGATGACAGACCTTTTAGTGCTTGACTTGGTAGCTAAACACTTGGTGACGGATCAGATGGTTCTCACCATTATATATGATATAGAGAATCTGAGTAATCCGGATATACGGAAAAAATACAAAGGTCCGGTTACGACAGACCATTACGGCAGACAAATGCCCAAGAATGCACATGGAACGGCTAATATTGGACGTAAAACATCTTCTACTAAATTAATTATGGATGCAGTGATAAGTCTCTATAATCGAATTGTTAATCCAAATCTCCTTGTCAGGAAAATTTATGTAGTAGCAAATCGTGTAGTGGATGAAAGTACCGTTACAAAAGAAGAACATTTTGAACAGTTAGATTTATTTTCTTATTTCGATGTAGATTCAGATAAACAGGCAGTTGATGAAAAGGCATTAGAACGGGAAAAAAGAATGCAACAGGCACTTCTTCAAATAAAAAACAAATATGGAAAAAATGCAGTGCTTAAAGGCATGAACTTTGAAGAAGGCGCAACGACAATAGAACGTAATAAACAGATTGGCGGACATAAAGCCTAGAAGGGAGGGGCAGAGTGAAAGAAGAAATAGACACACATCAATATGATGATATTATTCAATTGCCCCATCATGTGTCCACAAAGCATCCGCAGATGACACTTCAAAACAGAGCAGCACAGTTTGCCCCATTTGCGGCTTTGAACGGATATGGAGAGGCGACGGATGAAACAGCAAGGCTGACAAATGAAAGAATAGAACTGGATGAGGACAGTAAGGCAATATTAGATAAAAAATTACAAATCGTGAAAGAACACATGAGTGAACTTCCGGAAGTGACCATCACGTATTTTAAGGCGGACGATAAAAAAGAAGGCGGAAGTTATATTACCATGTGTAAGCAAATGAAAAAGATAGATTTTTATGAGCATATCATTGTTTTTCGGGATAATACTAGAATCCAAATAAAAGATATCTTTGATATGCAGAGTGATTTGTTCAAACTTTTGGATAGTGTGTGTATCGAATAATGTTAAGACATTTTCGAATAAATTGCGAGTAAAAAGACTACATGATATAATGAGCGTTAGCGAGCAGGAGCAAGCTACGCTTGCTCAGGGCGAGCGGCGAATGACGACCATGAACGAAGTTCATGATATAATGAGAATACGTGTGAAACAAGGATATCTCTGCCAAAAGGGGGTATGTGATGAAAAAGACAGTAAGGGGAATTTCCGTATTGCTTGCGTGTAGTATATTTTTTTGTGCATGTTCTAAGATGGATACTGATTCAAATAATGGTGTGACGGTAACAAAGAGTTTGGTAGATGCGCCTGTTTTAGTAGGAGATATTCCATGCAGTTTTCCTCTTGTCAGTGAAGAAGTAACTTTGAATTTTATGGTGACAGGATATGAGGATATCAGTGCAGATGATGTTTTTGTTTTTAATAAATATGAGGAAATGACAGGAGTTACCATTAACTGGACAACTGTTCAGAGAGGCACGAGAAATGAAGAAGTGTATAAAGCACTGACAAATAAAAGTGACTTGGACCTTATTATGCGTTGTAAAATTGATTCCGATAAAACGACTCAATATGGAGATAATGGTCTTATTATTGATCTTGCCAAGGATGATTTGTTGAAAAATAATGCACCTAATTGTTGGGCATACCTTCAATCACATCCAGATGCCTTGGCATCGGTTATGAATCCGGATGGAACTATTTATACACTTCCACAAGTAAATTCAGGAGCGGAATTGCGTGTTGCACGTAAATTATTTATTAATAAGAAGTGGCTTGAAAATGTAAATATGGAAGTGCCCACTACGACGGAAGAATTATATCAACTTCTAAAAGCTTTTAAAGAACAGGATGCCAATGGAAATGGTGATCCTAATGATGAGATTCCATTATGCTCACAGGATTGGACAAGTATTCAGGAATCACTCTTTGGAGCATTTTGACTTGCGAATAGAGGACTTCACAGTCAAATCATTGATTATGATGAAGACGCAAAAAAGGTTCGATTTGTGGCAACATCTGATGAATACAAGACATACCTTGAGTATTGTAACAGACTTTATTCAGAAGGTCTGCTTGATAATTATATTTTTACAATTACGAAAGAACAATGGATGAATCATGCGGAAAATGACCGTATTGGTGTTTTCGCCAATACGAATCTTGCGACACTTCCGGCAGATAAGGCGGATGATTGGGTAGCCATTGAAACAGCACTTGTTGGCCCTGATGGAGAACAATTATGGACGGCAATCAGAGCTAATTTTCACTCGACAGGCAATGCAATGATTCCGGTAACTTGTGAAAATCCGGAACTTGTTTTACGTTGGCTTGATTATTTTTGGACAGATGAGGGCACACTTTTTTATCATATGGGAATTGAAGGAGAGACTTTTGTTGTCAATGAAGATGGAACATATGATTACACACCTGCTATCTACAAAGAGATGCAAGCAGAAAATATGTCATTTGATGATATTGTGGCAAAGTATTCACCTTATCCTGGCGGAGGTAATCCAACGGTTGAAATTGCACCTTATTTTATGGGCGGAGAAATGGTCGATGTACCGGCTAAGGCAGCGAGAAAACTTTTTGAATACGGACCGAAGGAATATTGGCCAAGCTTTACATTCAAGGCAGAAGAAAATGAAAAAATCGCCGTTTATCAGTCCGATATTACGAAATATTGCTCGACAGCGAGAGTAGATTTTATTACAGGAGTAAAGCATTTTTCTGAATGGGATGAATATACAGCTCAAATCGATCAAATGGGAAAAAATGAATTGTTTGCTGTTTATCAGACATCAGTAAACAGTTATTATGAATTGCTGAATCAAAAGAATTAAAAATATATCAATAGCCCTTTGTCCTGATAGACAAAGGGCTTATTTTTAGCGTTTGATAGACTGTTCAAGTATTTTATACAATTCTTCAGAAGAATATGGTTTGCCAAGATGTCCATTCATGCCAGCTTCCTTTACTTGACGTACATCTTCGTCAAAGGTATTGGCAGTCATTGCATAAATTGGAATAGCTGAGATATAGGTCCAGCTGTTACTTGAAGATTTCGTCTTTTGCAGAATATATCGTTCGCCATCGTGTGTGAAGTACGTTTCTTCCAAAAGAGCGGATAATGATAGAGGAGTTTTATGTTCAAGATTACTCATATGGTATATTTCCGTACCTGTTTCGTCTAGTATAGCTACATCCCCATAACAATTGGTAAGTTGTGATTCCAAAATAGGCTTTACTTGCGAAATAGGAATAAGCATCAGAACATATGCCTGTGGAACTTTGGAAAACTGAGGAAGAGGACAAATATATGAAAAATATGAATGCTTTTCATCATCAAGAGCAATATAATTGAGCTCAATTTCAGTTGTGTCTTTTACTTTGTTTATGTAATTCTGTGCAGTGGCATCATCAACCCCTAAGTATGCAGACCAGAAATTACGGAAAGAAAGCTGACCGCTTGAGGCATAGATGATATCAGGTTCCGATAATCGATAATAAGCAAGATGCTCAATGAAATCATTACCAACCAGATATCGTTCCAGCGTTTCGGACATCTCATAGCCGGTATTCTTATTATCTGTTACAGCCTCTAAATAAAAAGATTTGTCTTTGCTAATATTATATGCAATACTCGATATTTCTTCCATACGTTTGGAAATTGTGTTTTCTATTGTATCAAGCTGTTTTTGACGTTCTGCCAAAATATTACGATTGATTTCAGAAGTAAAAGAAAAAAATACTATTGAGATTATTGCAATAATGAACAGTAAGAAAATAGAAACTATTTTCAGAAAAACTGACCTCACAAATTTAGATTTGGAAATATTTTGAAAAAATATTTTTATATGATTTTAGACCCATCTTTATCCCAATGTCATTTAGATAAGCATTTCGTCTGTTAGGAAAGGTATCTCACAGGTTACA
>CAZAQH010000113.1:0-2764 GCA_964487395.1 uncultured Lachnospiraceae bacterium
CACTTGCATTAAAAGGCAGCAATGAACAGGTTCAGAATGCTATCTTTAACAACTTGTCCAAACGTCTGGCAACTATGATTAGAGAAGACATGGAATTCATGGGACCGGTTCGTATGAAGGACGTAGAGGAAGCACAACAGAAGATTGTTAATATTATCAGAAAACTGGAAGATTCAGCAGAAATTGTAATTTCCAGAGGCGGAGGAGACGAGATCATTGTCTAGTAATTTGTTGAAGTCATATTACGTGAATAATGCAGAGCAAAATGCACGTGTTATTGACACGAATCAAATAATTGAACAAAAACTGGAACGAATCCGTTTCGTTCTTCCGAATGCCCAAGTATCGGAAGCATCGTTAGGCCCGGATGAATTTGAGGGTGGTCTTGATGCTGATGAGTTAGATCCGGAGGCACTTGATGCATTAATGGCAGAAGGTGGTGCAGAGGATGAAACGGACGGAAGTGTATCTAATATAATAAAAGCAGAAGCACCGGTAGCAGAGCCATCCTATAATGGTCCATCACCGGAAGACCTTATTGCAGACGCACAAAAAGAAATAGAAGAAATGAAAGCTCAGGCAATGGCTGAGAGCGAAAAAATAAAACAGGATGCATATGAAAAAGCCAAGGAACTTGGATATCAGGATGGTTTTGCTGCTGCACAAAAAGAGACTGAAAAAATAAAAGAGGCCTTAAATGATGAAAAAAGGCTTATTGAACAACAGTACGAAGAAAAACTGGAAGCATTAGAACCCAAATTTGTTAAGGTATTAACCCAGATATATGAAAAAATATTTGAAGTCGAATTAAGTGATTCGAAAAATCTGATACTTTCATTACTGCGTAATTCCATGCGTAAGATTGAAGGATGTAAAAACTTCCTGATACATGTAAGCCGTGAGGATTTTCCCTATGTGAATGAGCATAAAGAGGAATTATTGTCACAGTCGAGTCAGGAAGGAACGACAATTGATGTCATTGAAGATGCAACACTTAGAAAAAATGATTGCATGATTGAAACAATCAACGGTATTTTTGACTGTGGACTTGGTACACAGTTGGGAGAACTGAAAAAGAGACTGTCATTGCTTTCTTATGAGGCGGATGACAACTAAATAAAAAAGAAAGACAGGTGAAAGGCTTGGATGCTGGCAAGATACAATTTGAAAAGTATATGAAGGTCGCAGAAGAGTCTTTTTTTACGAAAAAAGGAAAGATTGTAAATGTGGTTGGTCTGACAATCGAATCTGCAGGACCGGATTCTAAATTGGGTGATGTATGTTACATATATCCGGAAGATACACAGGCGAAACCAATTATGGCAGAAGTAGTTGGCTTTAAAGAAGGTAAGACACAGCTAATGCCATATGATGTTACGGATGGTATCGGCATAGGTAATATTGTAGTCAATACAGGACATCCATTAATGGTACAGGTTAGTGATTCACTGCTTGCCAAAACTTTGGATGGACTTGGCAGACTGGCTGATAAAACGACGATAAGCGATGGAAAAGCGTATTCAGTTGAAGCGGCTCCACCTGATCCGATGAGTCGTAAAATTATCGATGAAGTATTAACACTTGGAGTGAAAGCGGTTGATGGACTTCTGACAGTAGGAAAAGGACAGAGAATTGGTATTTTCGCGGGATCCGGAGTGGGTAAATCGACACTTCTTGGTATGTTTGCACGTAATACAAAAGCGGATATTAATGTTATAGCACTGATTGGAGAACGTGGACGTGAGGTGCGAGAATTTATAGAACGCGATTTAGGTGAAGAAGGTATGAAAAGGTCTGTCGTTGTAGTCGCAACTTCTGACCGACCGGCACTTGAACGCAATAAAGCAGCCAAAACTGCGACAGCGGTAGCAGAGTATTTCCGCGATCAGGGAAAAGATGTACTTCTTATGATGGATTCCCTGACGCGTTTTTCTATGGCACAGAGAGAAATTGGACTTGCCGGAGGAGAACCGCCGGTATCAAGAGGATATCCGCCAAGCGTATATTCAGAAATGCCCAAGCTTTTAGAACGTGCAGGACGTTCGGCGAAGGGCTCTATCACCGGATTATATACAGTATTAGTAGATGGTGATGATTTTAATGAGCCGATTACGGATACAGCCAGAAGTATTTTAGATGGTCATATTATGCTTAGCCGTAAACTGGGACACAAAAATCATTATCCGGCAATAGACGTATTACAGAGTATCTCAAGATGCATGAGTCAGATAGTCGATAAAGAGCATAAGGCGGCAGCTGGCAAACTCAAAAATGTTCTGGCAACCTATAGTGAGTCTGAAGATTTAATTAATATCGGTGCCTATAAAAAAGGCAGCAACAAAAATATTGATTATGCAATTGATAAAATTGATGCGGTAAATGCATTTTTAATGCAGGATGTGGATGATCGTTTTAACTATGAACAGACACTTGAAATGATGAAGGCTTTATTTGCAGATAAGGAATAATCGCATATGGCAAAGTTTAAATATAAGATGCAGAATATTCTCGACATAAAACAGAAAATGGAAGAACAGGCAAAAATGCGGTTCGCCCAGGAAATGATTAAACTGTCAGAAGAAGAGGAAAAACTGCAGCATATTGAGGATAAAAAACGTCGCTATGAAGCAGAAGGACTTTCACTTAGAAAAAAATCACTGAGTGTGAAAAATCTAAAAGAGAATAATGAAGCACTCAAAATCATACAGGATCAAATCGCAGAGCAAAAAATAAATGTTGAGCGGGCAGCCCAAAATGTGGAAAA
>CAZAQH010000113.1:2864-5302 GCA_964487395.1 uncultured Lachnospiraceae bacterium
AAGAAAAAAGAAAATTTAAAGAAGAGCAGAAAAGAGCCAAGGCAGACCAAAAACAGCAGAAAAAAGAGGCCAAACAAAAGGCAAAGGAACTTGCTGAGGAAGAAGCCAAACTTGCAGATGATGAGGGCAGTAATTTTCCTGTTATCGTCACCACTATTATTATTGTGCTTGTCTGGGTCGCAATTTTGTGTGCTTTGATAAAGCTTGATGTAGGTGGATTTGGCTCTGGGGTTTTAGCACCGGTTTTAAAAAATGTACCCGTAGTGAATAAAATTTTACCGGATACAGAAGTGACAACAAATGATGAAAGTGATGCTTATGCAGATGTTGATACATCTGGCTATTCTTCATTAAAGGAAGCAGTGCAGCAGATAAAGGATTTAGAAACACAACTTCAGGATATACAGACAGATAGTGCGGCAAAGGATGAACAGATAGTAGCATTGCAGGAAGAAGTCAATCGTTTACAGACTTTTGAAGATAAACAGGTGGAATTTGAACGTATTAAGACGGAATTTTACAATGAAGTTGTGTATGCAGATAATGGACCAGGAGCAGAGGAATATCAAAAATATTACGAGACTATGGACCCGGCAACAGCAGAAGTACTTTATAAGCAGGTAGTTACACAAATAGAAGAAGACAAAGAGATAACGGATTATGCACAGGCATATTCAGAAATGAAGCCAAAGGAAGCAGCGAAAATCTTTGAAAATATGACAGATAATCTGGAACTGGCAGCCAGAATTTTAGATGTAATGGAGCCAGATGACAGAGGAAAAATTCTCGGAGCAATGGATCCGACAGTTGCTGCAAAAATAACAAAAATAATGGAGCCAGACTCTTAAGAAAATCACGAAATTCTCCGATAAAGTTATTGAGTAGTCTAATAATAGACTTTCGCACCTTGAAAACAAAAGAGAGGAGGATTTTGAATGACCACAGCTTTGGTAACGCAGACGAATCCGTACAAGGATTCAACGCCTTCGATACCGGCAGGCAACAGTAGTGGGAATGCAAGTGATTTTTCAAAGGTTTTTGAAAAAAGCGCATCGGGAGATAACAATAAGACAATCGAAGATGCCAAAGAAACAACTAAAAATCAAACAGATTCCACTAATGATGTAAATGAGACAAAACATACTTCCAAAACAGATACATCATCTGATAAGTCAGTAGATGATGTTACGGAGAAAAAAGATGTTTCAAAAGAAGAGCCGGTAGTAGAAGAATCAACAGATACGTCAGACGATGTATCAGAAGAAGTGATGGAAGAGGCAATAAAGAAAGCAGAAGAAATGATGCTTGCCATCCAAAATGTATTGAATGTTCCAATAGAGGATATTGAAAATGCATTGCAGGAATTACAAATGACGCCGGAGGATTTACTTAATCCAGACAATATTCAAAAAGTAGTCCTTACATTACAGGGGACAGATGAGCTTTCACTCATGACAGACGAACAGCTTTTTGCAGATGTGAAAGAACTGATGAATGAGTCAGTCAAACAATTAAATGCTCTTTCAGAAGAAATGGACATAACTCCTGAAGACATGAAACAATTGTTAGAACAGATGAAAACACCGGACAAAGAAGTGATGATATCAAAGGATGATACGGTATTACAGGGACCAATCGAACAAAATGTGAAGGACTTACCCGAAACGGTAGAAGTTAAAACAGATAAGGGAATGACCAGACAGGGCGAGAATGGTGCCGAGCAAAAAGGAACCGGAGAATTTAATTTTTCACAGACGGTTTTAGAACAGTTGAAAAATGCAGTTACGAAAACTCGGGATGCACAGCCATTGCCCTACACTTCAACAACAACTCAGTCGATTATGGATCAGGTCAGCGAAATGATGAAGGTGACCATAAAAGAAGATATGACAGAAATGGAACTACAGCTTCACCCGGCATCACTTGGTAATGTGAGAGTTCAGGTAGCTTCTAAAGAAGGAGTTATTACAGCTTCTTTCACAACACAAAATGAAACTGTAAAAGCGGCTTTGGAATCACAGATTATGATTTTAAAAGATAATTTGAATGAGCAGGGAATTAAAGTTGAAGCAGTAGAAGTAACCGTTTCAAGTCATGCGTTTGAGAGAAACTTAAACGAAGAAGGAGAACATTCTTCAGAAGAAACACAAGCAAAGAAAAAATCAGTACGCAAAATTAATCTTTCAGATATTTCAGGAGAAATGGAAGATGGAATATTGGAACAGGAAGATGAAATCGTAGCTGATATGATGCGCAAGAATGGTAACAGTATAGACTATACCGCGTAAAGGAGAACAGCAAATGAGTGCAATAGCAACCGTTGTTGACGGAAAAGTAACTAACCAGACAAGCAGTACAGATGCTGCAAATAAAAGCAAAACATCTAACTCAGGACTTGATAAAGATGCATTTTTACAGCTGTTAGTTGCACAGATGAA
>CAZAQH010000114.1:0-5092 GCA_964487395.1 uncultured Lachnospiraceae bacterium
AATCCTGTTTGAAACGAGTAATCTTAGAAGCATCGGGAACTTTAGAAAAGCCACAGAACTCACGAAGATGTCTGGAATACTTGAGAAAAACAAGAAGTAATGAATCAGTCGGAATTGAAAAAAGCCGCTGAATAATAAGTGCCCACAAAAAGGCATGTAAAGGGTATTTACGGGATCTACCCGTTGATGCATAGAAGTGATTCCGGAAGGAATCAGGAATAATTTCATCAAGATCAATGTTAGATTGAAGAAGAGACAGGAACGCAGGTTTGTCAGATTCATAAATATCCTGACAATCTGAAAAAACATCTGCCAACGAAAGCTGATTACATGGTATAATAGCCATAAGATAACTCCTTTCAGGGTTTGTATGATTGTTTCTAGACAACTCAATTATAACATACCTGTGAGGAGTTATTCTATTTTTAAAAGCAAAAAAGCCTGTAACATCAAGGCTTGTGGCGTTTTGCAAACGCCTAATGATGAATAAGAGTAAAGAGGAGTGACAAGATTATGATTCCTAATGTAGGGGAAATTTATCAACATTTTAAAGGTGATTTTTATAAGGTTATTGCAATTGCAACACATTCAGAAACTGGGGAAGAAATGGTTGTTTATCAGGCAATGTACGGGGAACATAAGAATTATGTAAGGCCACTTTCCATGTTTATTTCTAAGGTGGATCATGACAAATATCCGGAAGCTTCACAGGAATACCGCTTTGAATTAATGAAAGAGGAAGAACTGACAAAGACGCCGGAAGAAATTGAGAAGGAGCAGAGCATAATTGAACCGCTTCTTTTGGATTTTTTGGATAGCGACACATATGCAGATAAAAAAAATATTCTTACAGCACTTCATCATAAGATTACGGATGATATGATTAATACTTTATCTGCTTCGTTAGATATTGTGATTGAAGATGGTAATTTAGAAGATAGATATTCGGAACTTTATAGCTGTCTTCTGACAATGGACAAATATGAGTGTAACAGAATTTGAGGTAATTAAGTGCCAAAAAATATATTAGAAGAAATAAGTACTCCACTGCTTACATGGTATGATGCCAGCCATAGAAATCTTCCATGGAGAGAGAATAAATCGGTATACCGAGTCTGGGTATCTGAAATTATGCTACAGCAGACAAGAGTAGAAGCGGTCAAGCCATATTTCCATAGATTTATGGAAGCATTTCCGGATATTACGGCTCTGGCTAAAGCACAGGATGAACGACTGTTAAAATACTGGGAAGGACTTGGATATTACAGCCGAGTTAAAAACATGAAAAAGGCAGCCGTAATTGTGGTAAATGAGTATGAGGGTATTTTACCGAATACCTATGAGCAGTTAATTAAACTTCCAGGAATAGGCAGTTATACAGCAGGTGCTATTGCTTCCATTGCATATAATGAACCGGTACCGGCGGTAGATGGTAATGTCTTAAGAATTATCAGCCGTCTGAGGATGGATGAAGATGATATATCTCTTCCGGGTGTCAAGAAAAAAGTTGAACAGGAATTACTGCCTGTTATGCCAAAGGATAGACCGGGAGATTTTAATCAGGCAATGATGGAGCTTGGAGCAACGGTGTGCATTCCAAATGGACAGGCTAAATGTGAAGAGTGTCCATGGAAGAATATGTGTAAAGCAAGAAAAAATAAGTGTATTTCCTTGTATCCGAAAAAAGCAGCTAAAAAAGAAAGAACGATTGAATACAAAACAGTATTAATTATTAAGGATGGTGAGAAAGTTGCCATCCATAAACGTGCGTCAAAAGGATTATTGGCAGGTATGTATGAACTTCCGATACTTGAAGGTAATTTGAAGGAAAAAGAAGTTTTAAAGCGTTTAAATAATATGGGTATGCGTGCAATACGAATACAGGCACTTGATAATGCAAAGCATATCTTCAGCCATAAAGAGTGGCATATGACAGGATATGCGATCAGAGTAGATGAATTAAGCAGTAATAAGGATAATGAATCAGAAATGATTTTTGTACATCCGAAAGAGACGGAAGAAAGATATCCGATTCCGGCAGCGTTTGCAGCATATGTCAAATACTTAAATATTAAATTAGGAAATGATAAGTTTATATCATAAGGGAGGTTTTTATGAAATTATTATCAGTAGCTATTCCCTGCTATAATTCAGAAAGCTATATGAGTAAGTGTATTGAATCTTTACTTACAGGTGGAGAAGATGTTGAGATATTAGTGGTTAATGATGGTTCACATGACAGAACCGCAGAAATCGCACAGGAATATCAGAACAAATATCCTACGATTGTAAAGGCAATTAATAAAGAAAACGGAGGACATGGGTCCGCTGTTAATACCGGCATTGATAATGCGACAGGATTATTTTTTAAAGTAGTAGACAGTGATGACTGGGTTAAAGAAAGCGCATACAAGGCTATTCTCGAAAAACTTAGGGAATTAACGGGAAGCAATGAAGTGCTGGATATGATGATCAGTAACTTTGTATACGAAAAAGAAGGCGCGAAGAATAAAAAAGTGATGCGTTTTTCACATGCAATTCCACATGATCAGTTGTTTACATGGAACGAAGTTGGACATTTCCATAAAGGCCAATATATTTTAATGCATTCCGTTATATTCCGTACAAAACTGTTAAGAGAATGTAATCTGCATTTGCCGGAACACACTTTTTATGTAGATAATCTTTTTGTATTTGAACCACTTCCATATGTCAAAAAAATGTATTATATGGATGAGAACTTCTATCGTTATTATATTGGAAGAGAAGATCAGTCTGTAAATGAAAAGGTAATGATATCAAGAATTGACCAGCAGATTCGTGTTAATAAAAGAATGATGGATTATATCGTCGAAAATAAAGGTAAAATATTCAACAATAAGAAATTAAAAGCTTACATGCTGAATTATCTTGATATTATTACAACGGTTTCTTCGATTATGCTGATTCGCTCGGAAACAGATGAGAATCTGGAAAAGAAAAAAGAATTATGGGAATATCTTAAGAATAAAGATAATTATGTATTTTGGAAGCTTCGCCTTGGTTTGCTGGGTAACTCCATGAATCTTCCCGGAAAAGGCGGAAGAAAAATTTCGGTAGAGGGATACAAACTTTGTCAGCGTTTCTTTAAATTTAACTAAAAAAATGTTCTGTCTAAAAAGACAGAACATTTTTTTGAATTAATATTTGTTATCTAAATTTAAAACTTACATAATTGCGAGATTTTCTTTTTTTTCGTGACGTAATGTAAGATTGACGAATCGACATAATCACATCATATCTGTAAACTAATGTATAGACAACGGCAGCCATAATAAATGCGGTCATAACGTCAAACATGGAATGCTGCTTTAAGAACATGGTTGATAAAATAATTAGTGTACTTAAAATAAAGGATCCCCATTTAACTGATTTCTTGCTGCTTAAATGCTTGTTGTGCATAACTGCAAAAAAGACACCTAGTGAATTATAAACATGAATACTGGGCCACAGATTAGTTGAGGTATCAATACTGTATAAATAGGAAACTAATTCTGTGAAGATATTTGTCCTTGTCATATAAATAGGACGAAGGTAATGAATATTAGGGAAGAACGTTGAAACTAAAAGGAAAACGGTCATCCCGGTAAATAAAAAAGTACAAGATCTGTAATAATCCTCTTTGTTCTTGAAGAATAGGTATACAACAATCCATGCAATATAGGCAAACCATAAAAAGTAAGGAATGATAAATATCTCACAGAAAGGTATTTTATCATCAATTGCCATATGAATGACAGTGTAGTTTCTGCCGGTAAGGCGTTCTAAATGATTAAACCATGACATGTATATTATGCCATATATAATCAATGGCAGTGCATGGTAATATTTCAAAAAAAATTTTTTCATAATAAATATCCTCTTGCACGTATTTATGTGCATATAATGTTGTGATAAATGTTTCTAATAAGTAAAACGAATTTGAGCAGCATTACACTTCACAGAAATAAAATCTGCTTTTGTCTCTACTTCTCCATCGGTATGTACCCATAGAGGAATTGAAGTGCGTACAGTATAGCAGTTTGCTTTATAGCCGTCAATGCCGTCATATTGATAATGATTTCCTTTAAAAGCAGTAGGCAGACAACGCAAGATTTTCATTTTAGAAACCTTAGATGCCATGCAGATGTCTAAGATGCCATCCTGATCATTTGCGTCAGGTGCAAATTTAAATCCGCCACCTTCGTATCTATGATTCATTCCAGCGACAAATATTAGCTTCTGAAGTGGTATTATAGTTTCGCTGTCGTTTATTGTCAACTCGCCGGTAATATAGCGGGTACGAATTAACTGTTTTAATGCAATACCAAGATAAGTAAGTTTGCCAAGACCGCAATGGTTAAAAAAATCTTTGATTGTGGAAACTAATGCTTCCTGACAAATGGCAGCATCATAACCAATTCCACAGCTCACAATAAAACGACGGTCGGGAATTGTCATCTGTCCATCTCTTACAAGAGAATTCTCCCAGTGTACCGTGCCAATATCCATTTGATATGTAATAGGATGTTCTAATAAATGAAGAAGAGCTTCTACGGGTTTGCGCGAAATTTGTATATCACGTGCAAGGTCATTACTTGAACCGGTAGGAATGTAACTGAGATTAACTCTGTCAAAGCAATGAATTCCCTGAAGAGCTTCGTTAATGGTACCGTCTCCACCCAAAACAATCAGGTTAATATCATCCTGAGTATTATGTGACTCATAAGTTAATTCATCTATAATTTCTGTGACATGACCATGGTATTCTGAGAAAAATACCTGATAGGGAATATTTCGTTCAGAAAGAATAGGTTGTATTTTATTCCAATAACGTTTTCCACGTCCCGACTGTGAAGCGGGATTTACCACAATGTAATACATAATAAAATCCTCATTTGTACATATAAAGGTTATCAGTTATAATTCTAAATCCGTTCGCTTGTAAAAGACGTTACTTCTTTATTATTATACGAAACTATATTTTATCAAAAAAACATCAATTCGTAAATACATTTTGGCAAAACCTTGATACTTAGAAAAATTTGCACGGTTCTATATTTCCATTAAAGAT
>CAZAQH010000115.1:0-5026 GCA_964487395.1 uncultured Lachnospiraceae bacterium
ATTGTAATATTACCCATGTGCGTATTCATAGAAGATCCCTTCATATCGTACCTCCTTCTAGTAAACAAAATTTCTTATATTATAACCTCTTTACTCTAAAAATGAAACACTAAAAATGGAAAAGCATATAAATTTGTTTGATTTATCTAATTTTTGCTTGCAATTAGCAATTTGTTCTGCTATTATACTAATGTTGTGAGTCGTAAAGACCAATATCGTTTTAGGAGGTGTTAGTATGGCAAAATGTGATATCTGCGGTAAAGGCGTACATTTCGGTAATAACGTCAGCCATTCTCATAGAAGATCCAATCATATTTGGAATTCAAATGTTAGAAGCGTAAAATGTAAGATAAACGGAGCAGCTAAAAAGATGCATGTTTGTACAAGTTGTCTGAAATCCGGTAAAGTTGAAAGAGCTTAATATTCAATTAAAGAAAACTCATCCAAAAGGATGAGTTTTTTTAATATTCTTATATATCAATACTGCTATTATTCTGCTATTCGGCAATCTTTTTGGATAACTGCTCATACTGCTCATTAATCCTTTTTACGGTATCCATATCACCACATACATTGTCGGGATGAAATATTTTCATTAAGTCTTTATATCTCTTTTTTAATCCCAGTTGACTTGTAACACCTTTAAAAAATCCTATGCCTTCAAAATTGCCTGTCTCAAAATAACGCAGGTTCTGTTGCCTGTATGACCTTTTTTCACGTTCAAACTGTTTGCGGTCCATATCTAACTGACAAAAACCATTTTGCAAAATTTCAAGCTATTTATCAAAAAAAATCGTTTCTTCTTTTAATCGTTTTCGCTCTTGTAACACTTTTTTATTAAGTGCTTTCATCTCATCCATGAATGTAAAACGTTCTTTTAAAAACTTCTCATAAAGTTCCTGCTGTTTCTTTTGTTCTTCCTGAATTCGAATTCTTTCCTCAAATAAAAAACGAAGCAGTTTATTTAACTCTTCTTCTGAAAGAGATTCCAAATTTTCATCATAATTTGTGTCCATGGCATCCTCTTTACTATCTGGATACAATTATTTTTTACAATACAAATTATATCCTATAATCATCATTATCGTAACTACAATAATTCCAATCACTTTATTTTCGATCAGAAGCATAAGTAACATACCGACAGAAATCCAAAAAAAAATAAAACCAATTGCCTGACGCATCTGATTTTCCTGCTTATTTATCTCTTACTATATCTTATATGCAGAAAAATCCTGAAAAGACTTTATTTATCTTCCGGAAAAGCAATATCCTTTGCTTTATCATCTTCCATGATATCATCCTTTGGAGTTGTAAACTTATCAATGATATCCGGTACCATATCAAGTACCTTTGTTAATGTATCCTGATTTTTAATATTTACAAGTTTGGTATGACCATCCTTGATAACTAAAACTGCACTTGGAGTCATTTTTCCGCTGATTCCTCCGCCTGCACCATTTTTTTTGTCATTAATGCTGGCACCGGCTCCGATACCAAATGAAACATCAACAAGTGGAAGTATTATAGTATCACCTACCTGCTTTGCTTCTCCAACTACTGTTTTTGTAGATAATACCGTATCAACGCTCTTTAACAATGATTCCATAACCATTCCAAAATTATTATCACTCATTTGAACTCTCCTTTTTTAGTCTGCTTATAAAATTTCTACAGTTTTTATCAAAAAATACTCTTAAAATATGATAACCCAATATACCTGATGTAATTCTACCATTACCCTTTGCATTAATACATAACTTTTGTTCCTCAAAATCAGGATGTAAAAAAATATAATTACCAATATATGCATAAAATATACTGTGAACTGCTAATATCTTAGCTGTTGTGGCGGGATCTTCTAACCCATAACTTATGTGTATCTGAAATTTCTTTGGTATAACGTGATGAAACAATTTTTTAAAACGATGTTTACACGTTGCAAAAGCCGCCTTGGTGTTGTCGTTACTTAATAATTCTATATAATAAGAAATATTTTCTCTTATATTTTTCAGTTTGTTTAAGAATTGTAAAAATTTCTTTTTTATTTTCAGTATACAATCTTTGATTTTCAAGAGAATTGATTTTTTCTTATGTTTAGGCTTTGCGTGTCCTTTTTTTTCATTCTCTTGTGGGACAACGGCTGGCATTGATAATCTTGATGTCTCAATGGATTCATTTTCTTTTGATGAGGGGATATCTGTTATAACATTTGTGGTATCCGTATCTATATTGCTCGCTTCTTGCTGTTTATCTTGCGAAACTGTATGTTTTTGTTTTGAACTACTTGCTTTATTTTTTATATTTTTAAAAAAGGTAAGTGGAATGCCAAATATTTTTAAGTTAACAATGGGTTCTTCACCTTTATACACAAAAGAAAATGAAATAATATGCAAAAACCACGATAATCTGGCTTTAGCATTAATTTTTTTATCATAATTTGCGTAAAATGAATATCGAATAGGAACAAACAAAACACAAAGTACCATAAAAATAACGAAACCCAATATACACAATAAGATAATTCCTATTATTTTTAAAATTGTCAGGATTATACTAATCATACATTACTCCGACTCGGAAAAATGATTTAAAAGATACGTTTTCATATCCGCATTTCCTGTTTTTGTTAATACATCATTTAAAATCAATTGAATCATAGCGATTGCTTCATCATATCCGGATGCAATTCCAACCACCCGTATATTTAGTTTGTGATAAATTGGCTGTTTTAATAATGAATTATGAAAACATTCCAATTGATCACTGGAATTAGAAATAGTGACCAGATAAATATTTAATTGTCCGGTTCCTGTTCTTAGCTTCCATTTTATTCTGTTTACATGATGAATGGAATCCGAAATATACAAATTTTTATAAAATTTTATCATAAATCCATTCCCATCTCATTATCCAAAAAAAAGGCGTTAAAAGACGCCTTCTAATTGTAATTAATAATATTTTTTGCTTCCCCATAGATTATTCTTTTTTAATTCTAAATATTCATTATAGGCTTTTTCTAAAATCTGCTTTTCATTTGAAAACTTTAATAAATGATAAGCCTCATGATATTTATAAAATCCGGAATCAACAAAAAATTCTTCGCGTTGTGGTTTGCTGTAATAACTATCTGCCATCATAAGATACCAATGTACTTCTTTTTCAACAGTATCTTCAGGTACATTAAATGTATATTCACTCTTTCCGACATACTTAATAATAGATGCCTGTGCACCGGATTCCTCAAGCACCTCTCGAAGAGCTGTATCTTTAAATTCTTCCCCTTGTTCTACAGTTCCTTTTGGCAATACCCATCCCTCATATTTGTTCTTGAAATTTTTATATAAGAGAAGTATTTTCCCACGAAAAATAACCACACCGCCGCAACTGGTTGCTTCTATCATTGCAATACCTCCTGCTTTGGTTTCGAAATAAAACCTAAGATATAAACTAATGATAGTATAGAACAAAATACACCTTTAGGCAAGCGTTTATAATCCACTGCAACAATCTCATTTTAATTATTTGCAGTGAAAACTACTTTTCCCTCAGAAATAAGTTCCAATAAAGCATCTATTATGTCAGGGTCAAATTGTTTGCCTGAATTATTGTGTAATTCTTCTAATATAATCTCTTTTGACATTCTCGCTCTATAGCATCGATCACTATTCATGGCATCAAAGGAATCGGCTACACAGATTAAACGTCCAATAAATGGAATATCCTTGCCACTTTTACCTGTTGGATAGCCTTTACCATCAAAACGTTCATGATGATACAGTGCACCATCTCTTATTCCTTTAATAGAATTGAAACTTTCAAGCATTTCTGCCCCATTTAATGGGTGAGTCTTCATAATATCGTATTCTTCATCTGTCAGTTTCCCGGGTTTTTTAAGTATAGAATACGGAACCCAGACTTTTCCACAATCATGCATCAGGGCGATATAATAAATATGCGTACATTCATATTCCGACATACCCATTTTTTCTGCAACCTGTTTGGAATATTGTGCAACGCGAAGGGAATGACCTTTTGTAAGTTCATCTTTGGCATCGAAAAATTTGGAAAAAACGCCAAATGCCTCGCTTATAATCAACTCATCGTTTTTCATACGTTTACGCATTTTAGCAAGTATTTAATTCGACTGCTACAAAAACAATAACAGAAAGGGACCAAATTATGCCGCATATCAATGTAATTGTAAAAAAAGGATCTTGTTTTAATTGTTTATGTAAATAATATTTGAAATCTATATTCGATAAATTGATTTCCTGTCCTTTTTCATAATATAGAATTAATCCGATTGAAACATTACCCTGATTACCACCATCAAGACCTGTTCCCAAAATTGGGAATTCATCAACTTCCTGATTTGGAATATAAACAATGTAATCACCCTTATGTAAAGGAATCAGTAAATCAGTATCTGCTAACTGATGATTTAATAATATTTCCGGTTCGCTGTAATCACGAAGATCAATTACCTGTACTAATTCTTTTCCTTCATTCATTTGATGAATTTCGACTTTTCCACACCATGCATTGTTAATATAAACATCATCTTCAATATTAATTCGAAGTGTCCATTTAGACATATCATATTGACCACTGTTCGTAATGATTCCCTCATAGATTACACCAACGTAATCTTCCCTGCCATCTATGATTTTAGCCCAGGAATCGGTAGTCCCGCCTCTTGGATTGATTGCAACATTGCAAAGTTCACCATCTCCAAAAAGTGTTCTTTCGGTCTTATTAAAATTATCGGTCAATACTATTTCAATAATAAAAGCACAAACAATAAGTACAAAGAAAAGACACATTATTAGTATGGTACTTTTAATCTTTTTTTTCTTTTGCTCACTTAAAATCCCCCACTGATTTATTTTTGCGTATTTATATAGATATAATATCGTATCATCTTTTAAAAATATTAGTACCAAAGTATTATTAATTAATATATTTATAATTATGATGTTGGGGTCTAAACTAAGTTTAAACTAACCCCATTATTCTTTAGCAC
>CAZAQH010000116.1:0-4962 GCA_964487395.1 uncultured Lachnospiraceae bacterium
TTCGTAATTTGTATGTTTTTGATTAATCATATCCAGATCTTTCTTCTGAATACTGCTTACTGCTTTATTTAAAATAGAATACAACAGTCTATCCTGATTGGCATTTACTGCGACTGCATATTGATGACTATATCCATAAATTTTTTCTGCAATCAGGCGGTTTGTTATCTCGTTTTGTACTGCATATTCTGCTGTACCACTGTTAACATATGCCACATTCTGTTGACCTGAGAGAACTGCCTGGACAATCTCTTCTATTGTGTCATACTAAACAACACTTTCGCTGTTGTTTAGTATTAAATCTCTGTTACGGGTAGAAATGTCCCCATTTCTAAGTAGTGCCACGGATGAAAAATCTTTTGTGTTTTTCTTATATAATCTGGCTATCTCAATATCAATATAAGGAACCGTCAGGCGATATCCGTTAAATTCTGCATCTGAATAATTATACTCTGCATCAAATTGTATATCTGCTATTCCTTCTTCTATCATGTTATGGTACTGTGAACTGTTATCGGTATCTGCAATTACTATATTTAACTTACTTCTCTTAATTATTTCTTTTGAAATATCATATGTAATTCCATACTGCTTATCATTCACAATGTAAGAATATGGTGCCCTGTCAGGATTAACCACTGCAACAAAGGTTTGATCTTTCATATTCTCTATGTAAGCTCTTTCCTCCGCGGTAAATGATATCTGTTCTCCACTGGCAGGAGAATAATATTTATTCATTAACTGTTCTCGAAGTCCCGATTCATTTTTATCCAATTCGTCTATTGCATCATTTATTTCCTGTAAAAGACTGTCATTTCCTTTTTTTACCATGATATAAAAGGGGGATGGATCAAATTCTGCCAATATCCATTCTCCATCTATGGAACGAAGATTGCTGGTTAGTACAGCATCCAGTTTTTTTTCAACTTTAAGGTCATTAAGCATTTCTTCTGTATCTTCGTAGTAAGCCGGAATATAAGAAAATCCCTTTTCCCGTGCAAATTTTGAAAAACTATTATTTCGGCTGTTACCTTCAATCATGCCAACTTTTATTCCGGTCCAGTTTTCATAATCCTCAAGCGTGTAAGTATCATCACCAGCTCTAACTGTTAGAATTCCAGACGATGTACCAATAGCTTCCTCTGAAAAATCAAATTCCTTCAATCTGTCCTTTGTTTTTTGGGCACTGGTAAGCATATCTATTTCTCCGGATTCCAACATTTCCAGCATTTCACTCCAGCTCTTATCATACCCAATGTATTCATAGTCCCAATTCGTATATCCTGCTAAATGCTGGAGCATATCATATCCATATTCTGATTTTGTTCCGTCATCTTCCTGCATATGATATCCATCAAATGCAAAGAATCCTACCTTTATTGTCTGTTTGTCCTGTGCAGCTGCTTTTTCCGGAATAGAAACCAACACACAAAGTATACACAAGATAAAACAAATAATGTATTTAGATATTGCCTTTTTCATTATTGTTTCCCCCAAAACACACTTTCACTATTAACAAATTGCCATGAAAATTCCTTCTTTTGCTTTATCGTACGCCGCTTCTACTTTGTCAAAACTATTTTTGATTTCATCCTCTGAGCCACTGTCATTACGTAACAATTCCACCAATGGACAAACTGCCTGATATAAATCTTTCATATCCGCATTGCCACAAGCCCCTTTTAATTCATGTGTACACTGAAACATCTTGTGATAATCTTTTTCTTCATATGCTTTTTTTGAACGTTCAAACGAATCATCATTTAAAAACATTGATAAAAGCTTCTCGTAAAACTCCGCATCGCCCATACATCTTGCCAGACCTTTTTTGTAATCAATTCCATAATCTTCAAGTATTGTGATATCCATTCCGTTCCCTTTCTAAAATTAAATGTTTAACGCTTCCGGTAGTTCTTTATAATATACATTGATGTATACTTCTCCTGATTCATCTGCACTTATTCTTCCATATGCCTTGAACCAGATATATCCACCATTACTGTGCCTAAGTCTGTATTTTAGTCTGCGGGATTCTCCCGTTGCAACCATTTCTCTTACTTCATTTTTGACTTTTTTAATATCATCCGGATGAACACCTGATAACGCATCCACACTTTCCTGTCTCATCACTTCTTCCTGTTTCATACCACGCAATTCACAAAAGCGATTGTTTACAAACACTGTTTTTGCTGTATTGTCTGTATACAGTCTGATGCGGGAGAATCCTCCCGGAGTATCATTCATCAGATTTAAAAGTGAGATTTTATCGCTGTCAATTTTTGAATTTAAGTTTCGACGCATTAAAATTGCAGATATATAATCTCCTATTACTTTTAGCTGTTCTGTATGTGAATGCCTTCTGGATGGGTCATCTACTCCAATAAATCCAAGTAGTTTTTCTTCTCTTTTAAACGGAACTGCAATCAAGGATTGTATTCCCTGTTCTTTTAATATCTGTTTTTCTTCTTCTCTGTCTTTTTTGAGATCATCCACATTCTCTATACAGATATATTTTTCTTTATCAAAAGCTGACAGCCAAAATGGTGTAGCAGAAAACGGAATCTTCTGTAGGTTATCTTTTTCACTTTCTATTCCTGTTGCACACACTTCATATGTGTTGTTAAATACTTTATTGGTATAATCCAGTTCTATAACATATGCTCTGTTTGCACCAAAATATTTCATTGTTCCGGATAATACACTTTCTATTGCCTTTTCAACATCAATTTGTGTCAAAATATCATGTGCTGTTTCATTTAAGAATTTTAATTGTTCTGTTGTTTCAATTGTTTTTTTCTCAGCTTCTTTCTGCTTTGTAAGATTTTCTATCATGCAGTAAAATAAATGACGTTCTCCAACATGCGCAATTACGCGCATGATGGCTTTTAAATATGTCGTTTTGTTATCTCCCAGCAAATTTATAAAAGCTGCTTCGCAGGTTATCTCGTCTCCTGTTTCTATTGCCTGTTTTATAGCATTTCTTATCTTAAGTCTGTCATTTTCGACAATGTGCCCTTTCCAGGATATCTTCATTGCTTCTTCGGTTGTATATTTTTTTCCACCAAGAATCTTTGCGTATTTCGTATTTGCTCTTAAAATTTCTACTTCGCCTTTATAGTATTCAAAAACATTAGCTCCACCTACATAGGTATTAAAGACCAGCGTATCCATAGATTTGGGATCCCAGAAAACGTTGTTGTTAAGTGTCTCTACTGTTTCTAAGGTGATAAGTTTTTCTTCTTTTATAATTTCAAAAGCCTGTTTTTCAAATTCAGCAGCAGGCATTGGCTTTGCATAATAATAGCCCTGAATATAATGACATCCTATGGACTGCAGATAATCTGCCTGTTCTCTTTCTTCTACTCCTTCTGCAATAACAGCCATACCAAGCCATTTTGCCATTCGAACAATAGATTCTAAAATATTACCGCCTCTGGCTGAATTTTCTGTACTTTCCAAAAACCGCATATCCAGTTTTAATATATCTGCCTGCACATCTTTTAATGTATTAAGTGATGAATATCCACTTCCGAAATCATCTATTTCCAAGGTAAAGCCATAATCCATCAATTGTTTGGTGATTCTGATAATCTGACCGGTTGACTGGGAAAATGCTGATTCTGTAATTTCAAGACGTAGTAAATCTACCGGAATCTGATATTTTTCAATAAGACCTACTAACACATCGACAAGGTCACTTTTAAAAATATCATATCTAGAAATGTTTACTGATATCGGAAGACTAAACCTTCCGCTCTCTTTCCATTTTTTCAGATAAATACATGTCTGTTCCCAAACGTATTTATCTAATTCATAAATAAATCCATTTTTTTCAAAAACAGGAATAAACAGGCCAGGAGAAATTAGGCCTTTCTGAGGATGTCTCCAGCGTACTAATGCTTCTGCTCCAATAAGTGCACTTGTTGAATGATTGTACTGTGGCTGAAACCATACTTCAAATTGTTGGGCTTGCAACGCAGACTTCATATCATTAATGATTTCCTGCTCGCGTAAAATGTGCTCACGCATAGATTCTTCGTATTGGGCAATGTGAATATCGAAACGGCTTTTTACAGACATCTCTGCTATAGATGCTCTGTCATACATTGCACTGACTGACACTGTCTTATCATCCACCGGATATCTACCAATACTAAATGTAATTGGTATAATGGAACCATCCAGCAGTGTTGCTTTATTTCTGATTTCTTCTATTTCTTCGGATTCCATAAAAAAACGAGGATAAAGTACTGCGAAGTTATCTGCCATAATTCGACAACAGACTCCTCCGACCCTGCCAAATCCTTCTTCAAAAATTTCTGCAAGGTATTTTAATACTTCGTCCCCTTTTTCAATTCCGTATTGATCATTTATTACTTTAAAATTATCGATATCAAAACAAGCCATCACATAATAACCTGCTTCATGCAAGTTGATAAGTTCTTCTGCTTTTTCAAAAAAACCTTCTCTATTATATAGCCCTGTTAATTTGTCTTTACGCGATGCATTAATAAATGCTGCTGTTTCTCTAAGCCTGATTGTGTTATATAACCGATGTTTTATTACGGTTGGATTATATGGCTTGACGACATAGTCCTTTGCTCCAAGCGAAAGAACTTTTACTTCTGCACCTTCTTCCGTACTTCCTGTCGTTACAATAACAGGAATCTGCGAAAGATTGTCGTCCTCACTCATTAGTCGTAATACTTCATAACCATCTATTTCCGGCATAATGATATCCAGTAAAACTGCGGATAATTCATCATGTGTGTATTTTAATGTTTTCAGTGCTTCTTTTCCATTACATGCTTCTAAAACAGCATACTCGTTACTTAATATTTTACAAAGAAGCTTTCTATTCATTTCGTTGTCATCAACAACTAATATTTTTCTTATCATGCTATAATCCCCTTTTTAAAACATGCCAAATAATGACAAAACCCCACTTTAATTTCATTATAT
>CAZAQH010000117.1:0-4921 GCA_964487395.1 uncultured Lachnospiraceae bacterium
CTACCGCACTAAAAACAAAATCAACTTCTTTTGATACTTTTTCCACTTCATTAACATTCATAACAACAAGCTTTTTAACATTTTCCGGCATTGGTGTTGTCATTTTCCATCTGTCACCTACTGCCTCTTCATACGTTTTGCCTGCTGAACGTGGACTTGCTGCAATGGTAGTAACCTCAAACCATGGATGATTTTCCAAAAGGGAAATAAATCTCTGTCCAACCATACCCGTTCCACCTAAAATACCTACTTTTAATTTGTCACTCATTTTTTCATATCCTCCTCAAGTCATTCAAAAATTTATTTATTTTACATCATCTAAATATGCTTTGTAAAGTTTTAATACTTCTTTCATCTGCTGCGGTCCCGGAGCACCTTTGGTAAGTCTCTTTTCCACGCAGGTTTTAATGCTTACTGCTTCATATACATCCTGTTCAAAAACAGGACTTAATTCCTTTAATTCCTCTATGGAAAGTTCATCAATACTAATGTTCTTATCGATACAGTACAAAACCATTTTCCCGATAATCGAATGTGCATCCCTGAATGGAATTCCTTTTTTAACAAGATAATCAGCTGCATCCGTTGCATTGGTAAAGCCCAATTTTGCGCTGCTTTCCATTACATCATTGCGGAATTTAATCGTGTCCATCATTCCGGTAAACAAATGAATACAATCCTTTACGGTATCAATTGCATCAAAGGTTACTTCTTTATCCTCCTGCATGTCCTTATTGTACGCAAGCGGAATTCCTTTCATCGTGGTAAGGATTGACATTAACGCACCATATACACGTCCTGTCTTGCCACGTACCAGTTCAGCAATATCCGGATTTTTCTTTTGTGGCATAATACTGCTTCCGGTGGAATATGCATCATCTATTTCTACAAAACGATATTCATTGCTGTTCCATGCAATAATTTCTTCACTGAATCTGCTCAAATGCATCATAACCGTAGATAAAGCGGATAAGAGTTCAATTACATAATCTCTATCCGATACAGAATCCATACTGTTTAAGGTTGCTCCTTCAAATCCAAGTAAAGAAGCGCTGTATTCACGATCAAGTGGATATGTAGTTCCTGCAAGTGCGCCACTTCCAAGTGGACAGTAATTCATACGTTTATAAATATCATGCATACGGCTTCTGTCTCGTTTAAACATTTCAAAATAAGCACCCATATGATGTGCAAGGGTAATGGGCTGTGCTTTTTGCATATGTGTAAAGCCTGGCATATAAGTCTCGGTATTTTCATCCATAATACGGTATAAAACCATTAATAAGTCATATAATTTTTTGTCTATTTCAATAATCTGTTCTCTGACATAAAGCTTCATGTCCAATGCAACCTGATCATTACGGCTTCTTCCGGTATGCATTTTCTTGCCGGCATCTCCTATTTTTTTAATAAGATTAGCCTCCACAAAACTATGAATATCCTCATATTCCTCTGTAATCTGAAGCTGGTTATGAAAAACCTCTTCTTTTATCTGTGTAAGCCCCACTATTATGCTGTTTTTTTCTTCTTCTGTTAATATGCCCTGCTTTTCTAGCATCACAACATGGGCAATGCTGCCCTCTATATCTTTATCAAATAATCGTTTATCAAATGAAATCGATTCATTAAACCGAAAAACATCCTGCATGGTCTCTTTTGTAAATCTTCCACCCCAAAGCTGTGCCATGTTCCTACCTCCAACTCAAGTAATTAAATCTGAATTTGATAATACCATAATTTGAATACTAATGCAATTTTTGAAACAACATTTCTACTAAAGATAGATGAAAGAAATTCACATATAAAGTAGAGTTACATATGATAAGATATAAAATAATTTGGTGAAAAACATATGTCTATGTTGAAATTAAACAATGTTTTTTTCTCCTACCATTCTTTGGAAGGAGAAATTCATGCACTTGATAATATATCTTTTTCCGTGAAAAAAGGAGAATTCCTTTCCATTGTCTGTCCAAGCGGATGTGGTAAATCTACACTGTTAAATTTAATTATTGGTCTTTTAAAGCCTCAAAATGGCACTATTTCTTTTTATGAAGCAAATTCAGAAACGCCATCAATTGGTTATATGCTTCAACATGACCATCTTTTTGAATGGCGAAATATCTATGAAAACGTAATACTCGGACTTGAGATTCAGAAAAAATTAACATCAAAAAACAAGCAACGAATTCATGAATTATTAGAAAACTATGGATTATCCGCTTTTATGTATAAACGTCCCAGTGAATTATCCGGTGGCATGAAGCAGAGAGCCGCTTTAATTCGAACGCTTGCACTGGACCCCGAAATTCTACTTCTCGACGAACCTTTTTCGGCACTTGACTATCAAACCAGACTAATGGTTTCTTCTGATATTGGGAAAATCATAAAAGAAAATAACAAAACGGCAATTCTTGTGACCCATAATCTCTCTGAAGCAATCAGCATGGCAGACCGTATTCTTGTATTCTCAAGCCGGCCTTCTACAATACAAAGCGAATTTAACATTCAACTTACAATTTCACCTGATGACACCTCTCCACTCGCCTATCGAAATGCTCCTGAATATCAATCTTATTTCAATGAAATTTGGAAGGAGCTGAATCATGAAGCAAAGCAAATTGCCTGACACAGAAAAAATATCAAGCAGTCAAGACCAGCTTGATTATATAAAACATTATCATTACCACAAAATTATGATTCGGTTTATTAGAATATTTATATTGATTTTCTTCCTTGTAACCTGGGAATTATTATCTGACTTTAAAATAATTGATTCCTTCTTTTTTAGTTCACCGATTAAAGTAGTACAATTATTCTGCAAAATGTGTGCCAACTTTGAAATCTTTTATCATATTGGTATTACCTTATTGGAAACCATTGTAAGTTTTTTGATTGTAAACGGAATCACTATTATCATCGCAATCCTTTTATTATCTTCAAATCATATTTCAGAAATCGCAGAACCTTATCTTGTAATATTGAATTCTCTGCCAAAATCTGCACTGGCACCATTACTAATTGTATGGCTTGGGACCGGAATGAAAACCATAATTGTCGCCGGAATTTCTGTCGCAATCTTTGGTTCTGTCATTAATCTATATTCAGGTTTTAAACAGGTAGATAAAGAAAAAATCAAATTAATTTATACGTTAGGTGGAGTTAAAAAAGATACTATATTTAAGGTGATTATTCCTTCCTCGATTCCAATTATCTTAAGTAATATGAAAGTTAATATAGGATTGTGTCTTGTGGGTGTTATTATTGGTGAATTTCTTGCCGCGAAAAATGGTCTTGGATACCTTATTATTTATGGTTCTCAGGTATTCCAGCTTGATTTGTTGATTATGTCTATTATTATTCTGTGTATCATTTCTATGTTTTTGTATCTCCTAATACAGAGTATCGAACAATACTACTACAAAAAATAAAAACAGCGGTTGATGTTCAACCGCTGTCTGTCTTATTCTGAAAATTTCTCGACCTGTGAATGAATCAGTTCTGTATCTGTAAAATAATTAATCTTCATAGCACTTCTTACTTCTGAAAGAGTCTCTGCGGCAGCTTCTCTTGCTGCATCACTGCCCTTCTTTAACACTTCATAAATATAAGGAATATCCTTTTGAAGTTCTTTTCTTCTGGTACGAATTGGTTCTAATTCTTCCTGTAATACATTATTTAAGAACTTTTTAACCTTAACATCACCAAGACCACCTCTTGTGTAATGTTCCTTCAATTCATCCAAATTCTTATATTCAGGCAGATAACGTTCAAACTGTTCCGGTTTGCTAAATGCATCTAAGTAAGTAAATACGGTATTGCCTTCTAATTTCCCGGGGTCTTCAATTCTTAAATGATCCGGATCCGTGAACATACTCATAACTTTTTTCTTAATATCTTCCGGTTCTTCTGATAAATAAATACAATTACCCAATGATTTACTCATTTTAGCTTTACCATCAATACCAGGTAATCTTAAACATACTTTATTATCAGGCAGTAAGATATTCGGTTCTACTAAAGTCTCTCCGTATACTGCATTGAATTTGTGAACGATTTCTTTTGTCTGTTCCAGCATTGGCATCTGGTCTTCGCCAACCGGAACAGTTGTTGCTTTAAATGCAGTAATATCAGAAGCCTGACTGATTGGATATGTGAAAAATCCAACCGGAATACTTGCTTCAAAATTACGCATTTGAATCTCTGATTTAACAGTAGGATTACGCTGTAATCTTGATACTGTTACAAGATTCATATAGTAAAAAGATAATTCGCAAAGTTCTGCAACCTGCGACTGAATAAACAAAGTAGATTTTGCAGGATCAAGCCCGCATGCCATATAATCAAGAGCAACCTCTATGATGTTTTGTCTTACTTTTTCTGGGTTATCCGCATTATCTGTTAATGCCTGCGCATCGGCAATCATAATAAAAATCTTATCATATTCTCCGGAATTCTGTAATTCCACTCTTCTTTTTAATGATCCAACATAATGTCCAACGTGCAATCTTCCGGTTGGTCGGTCACCCGTTAAAATAATTTTACTCATATTAATGCTCCTTTGTTCTTTCCTATCGTTTTAGTCTAATGGATTATCGCAATAAAATCAAGATTTCATTTGTTTTATTGCCTCAAACAGTTCTAAATCCTTCTGTGTGATTTTGAGATTGGTTTCCATTGTTTCACCATTACTTTTTGTAATCTTTATTTCCAAAATGTCATCTTCTTTTAACCCTTTTTTCATAAGTGCCGTTAAAAACATCGGAAATTTAGGATGTTGTCTTGTAAATTCATCCCACATACCTTTTATCTGCATAATTGCTGCCGGATTCATCATAGTTTCGTTCCTCACTTATTATAGTCTAAATAGGCGTTTGCAAAACGCCACAAGCCTTGATGTTACAGGCTTTTTTGCTTTTAA
>CAZAQH010000118.1:0-4838 GCA_964487395.1 uncultured Lachnospiraceae bacterium
CAGCTGCCTGAACAGGCTTGATATTAATAAGTGCCTGTGGGGAAACATCTTCGGTATCATGTGTTGTCATTCTTTCACGAACAACTCTTTCAAGTCTGGATAAACCAATACGATACTGGTTCTGTAATAATTCACCTACGGCTCTGATACGTCTGTTACCTAAATGGTCGATATCATCAGCATTACCAATGCCATACTCTAAATGAATATTGTAGTTAATGGAAGCAAGAATATCTTCTTTTGTAATATGCTTTGGAATTAACTCGTGAATATTTTTCTTAATTGCCTCTGCGAGTTCTTCTGCATTATCAGCATGCTCTTCCAAAATCTGAGCAAGAACTGGATAATATACAAGTTCTGTAACACCAAGTTCTTTTGGATTGCAATCAACAAAACTTGTAATATCAACCATCATATTAGAAAGAACTTTAACGTTCTTTTCTTCTGTCTGAATCCATACATAAGGAATAGCTGCATTCTGAATAGCATCTGCTATTTCAGGTGTAACCTTTGTTCCCTGTGCTGCAAGAATTTCTCCTGTAGTAGTATCTACAACATCTTCTGCCAAAACATGATGTCTGATACGATTACGAAGCATTAACTTTTTATTGAATTTATATCTTCCGACTTTGGCAAGATCATATCTTCTTGGATCAAAGAACATAGCAGTAATTAAACTCTCTGCGCTTTCAACACTTAAAGGCTCACCCGGACGGATTTTTTTGTATAACTCTAACAGACCTTCCTGATAATTCTCAGAAACGTCTTTTGCAAAACTGGCTTCAATCTTTGGTTCATCACCAAATAATTCTCTGATTTCGTCATTGGTACCAACACCAAGTGCACGAATAAGAACTGTAATTGGAACCTTTCTTGTTCTGTCTACACGTACGTAAAATACATCATTGGAGTCCGTTTCATATTCCAGCCATGCACCACGATTTGGGATAACTGTACAAGAATACAATTCTTTACCAATTTTGTCATGCGAGATTGCATAATAGATACTGGGGGAACGAACCAACTGGCTTACGATTACACGTTCTGCACCATTAATTACGAAAGTACCTGTCTGTGTCATTAAAGGAAGGTCACCCATGAAAATCTCATGTTCACTTATCTCTTCCTTTTCCTTATTGTAGAGGCGTACCTTTACTTTTAAGGGAGCTGCATATGTTGCATCTCTTTCTTTACACTTCTCAATAGAATACTTTACATCACTTTCACATAACTCAAAGTCTACAAATTCCAGGCTCAGATGACCACTGTAATCTGCTATCGGAGAAATATCGTCAAAGACTTCTTTTAAGCCTTCTTCCAAAAACCACTTATAGGAATCCTTCTGGACTTCTATCAAGTTGGGCATCTCCAAAACCTCTTTTTGTCGTGAATAACTCATACGCATCTTTTTACTGTTTAAAGAAGGACGTATTCTGTTCTTTTCCATTGACATTTCACCCCGTTCTTATATTTTTATGTTAGCAAAATAATCCATTCACATAGATCATTATGCTAGACTGCTTATGAATCAATGACTCAAACCTAATGGTTTATTGAGTTCAAATTAGCATACCACACCACAATAGTGCACTGTCCATTCTACTACAAGTGTTAAAAGAATGTCAAGGGCATTGTCGCAGGTTTTTGAAAAAAATTCCAATTCAAAAAAGCAGTATTGGTTTTCACCAATACTGCTTTGATAGCTTCGAACTACTTAAGTGTTACTTTAGCGCCTTCTGCTTCTAATTTTGCTTTGATGTCATCAGCTTCTGCTTTAGCAGCTGCTTCTTTGATCATCTTAGGTGCTGCGTCAACTAAGTCTTTAGCTTCTTTTAAGCCAAGTCCTGTTGCTTCACGAACAACTTTGATAACTTTAACTTTGTTTGGTCCAACTTCTGTTAATTCAACGTCGAATTCTGTCTTCTCTTCGCCTGCTGCTGCACCTGCTCCAGCGCCTGCTGCTGCAACAACAACACCTGCTGCTGCGGATACTCCAAATTCTTCTTCACATGCTTTTACTAAATCATTTAATTCTAAAACGGATAACTCTTTGATAGCGTCAATAAGTTCCTGAGTTGATAATTTTGCCATTTTATATGACTCCTTTCTCTCGGAGGTCAATTCCTCCACAATAATTTATTATTAGTTACTGTTATTCTGCTGCTGGTGTTTCTTCTACTGCTGGAGCTTCTGTAGCCGCTTCTTCAACAGCTGGTGCTGCTTCTACTTCTACTGCTGCTTCTTCAACAACTGGTGCTGCTTCTACAGGTGCTTCCTCTTTAGCTGGTGCTGGTGCTCCTGCTGCTCCACCTTTTTCTGCTAACTGGTTCATGCAACGAGCAAAGTTGGTGATTGGTGACTGGATACTTCCAAGCAATTTGGAAAGCAATTCTTCTCTTGAAGGAATTGTTGCGATTGCTTTCATTCCGTTAGCATCGTATAATGTTCCTTCAACAACGCCAGCCTTGATTTCAAGCTTATCTGCTGTTGCTGCGAATTTTGCTAATACTCTTGCAGGTGCTGTTGCATCTGTAGTAGAGATTGCTGCTGCACTAGGTCCTTCAAGGAATGGTGCAAGTGCTTCAAAGTCAGTGCCTTTGAATGCAAAATTCATCATTGTGTTTTTGTAAACCTTGTAAGTAACTCCAGCTTCACGAAGCTGTTTACGAAGTTGTGTATCCTGTTCAACGGTAAGTCCGCGATAATCAACAAGAACAACTGACTGAGCATCTTTTACTGCTGCTGAAATTTCTTCTACGACAGGTTTTTTCAGTTCGACTTTTGCCATTTTGTTACCTCCTATTAGATTTTGATTGCCGATAAGGAGAATCGCACATAAATGTACAATATAAAAACCCTCCCGCCAAAGCAGAAGGGTAACATTCATAAGAAACTTATAAATATCCTTTCCTCGGTAGGCGATTACTCTTTACGCAAAAAGTTACTTGTAACTTTTTGCTCCTACTGTCTTCGGCATGGTCTTAACAACCTTATAAACAATATCACACTTCTCTTACGACTGTCAAGAAGGAATTTTTCTATTTTTTCATTACATATCCGTCCGAATCAAACTGTACATCCGTTGAAATGGACTGCATGTAATTAAGCACTCTTTGTTTTTCACTATCCTGTAAGAGCGACGTCTTACAATTAGCCTGCATGGCAGGAATAAAACGGACACTTTTTGTATTGGCAGAAGTACTTGTGTCAATGACTACTTCCAAGACTCCCGTATCCTGTGAGCGGCTGTTAAACCAGAAATTACCCAAACTATATATAATGGGAGTGTCTTCTATATAAGATATTTTTTGCAGGCAGTGTGGGTGATCGCCAATAATCAAATCAGCACCGGCTTCCTGTAGCTGTTCTGCTAATTGTAACTGTGCCCAGTCCGGTTCCACCTGCATTTCCGTCCCCCAGTGAATATATGTAATTACATAATCGCTGTTCTCTTTTGCTTCCTTAATAACCTCTAAAATTCTGTCATTATTCCAGCATCTGAATACTCCGGGGGCATTCTTCGTCGCTCCTACCGTATCCGGGTAATCAAGTCGTTCTATCTGTGTCGCACAAATGTATGCAATTTTAGTATCGTTTGCCACAAAGTAAACAGGTTTTATGGCTTCATCTATATTTTCTCCCGCTCCTGCATACGGCATTGCAGCATCCTGCAAAGTAGTAAGTGTATCAAGTAGCGAAGCCTCGCCATAATCATATACATGGTTATTGGCAATTGATACCATATCAACACCTATATCATACAAATATTTGACATTCTCCGGCTGGGACCTGAAGGTATACGTCTTATTCGGAGTAGGTGTGCCACGGTTCGTATAAGGGAACTCATTGTTAACCATGAAAATATCTGCATTTTCCATGACATCAAGCATATCTTTATCAAAGCATCCCCTGATTTTATCTTCTCTACTGGCAAGCGTAGTCATATTCGTATACCCATCCGCAAAAGAAATATCTCCCGCAAATGTAAGAATCACTTCATCCGATGAAATAGTATCTTTAGCAAAAACATGTTGTTCTTTGCATAATTCTTCATCCTGTAATAATGCTCCATAACGGCTTTGTTCCCCTATGTCATTATGATTTTCCGCTATCTCACTAACATTTGTTCCCTTTAAGAGTTCTTCTGTAATGCCTGCCTGTTCCAATTTTTTCGTAATACGGCTTCTTTCATCAACTTTAAAAAAGATAAAACCAAACCCAACTGCCAGAACAAGGCAAAAAACTTCTACGCAAATTATGAAAAGTCGTAAACTTTTATTTTTCTTTTTTCTTTTCTGTTTTCCCCTTTTATTGCTCACTATTCTTCATTCCTTTGCAAAAAAGGCCCACCGCAATGCGATAGGCCTTTAAAATCGTAATATTAAAATTTAGCTGTAGAAACCTTTACACCAGGGCCCATTGTACATGCAAGAGAAATGCTCTTTAAGTACTGACCTTTTAATGAACTTGGTTTTGCTTTTACAATCGCATCCATTAATGCATTGAAGTTTTCAAGTAATTTTTCTTCTGTGAAAGAAGCTTTTCCTACAGGAACATGAATAATGTTAGCTTTATCAAGTCTGTATTCAATCTTACCTGCTTTAATATCGTTGATTGCTTTTGTAACGTCCATTGTTACGGTACCAGCCTTTGGATTAGGCATTAAACCTTTTGGTCCAAGTACTTTACCAAGACGTCCAACAACACCCATCATGTCTGGAGTTGCAACAACAACATCAAATTCAAACCATCCTTCATTCTGAATCTTTGGAATCAATTCATCTGCTCCAACGAAATCTGCTCCTGCTGCTTTAGCTTCATCAGCTTTAGCACCTTTA
>CAZAQH010000119.1:0-4750 GCA_964487395.1 uncultured Lachnospiraceae bacterium
TTATTTAAACAGTGTAAAGTGGGTATTGTAAATGGCGATGATACACACTGTGAAACCGTAATCAAAGACCATACCTGCAAGATACTTACATATGGTATGGAAAAAGAGGCAGATTATCAGGCCAAAAATCTTAAATTAACAAGACACAACGGACATATCGGCGTGGCATTTCATGTGGATGGCAATATCGATATGGATGTAGAGACATCTACGCCTGGCAGATTCAGTGTTTATAATGCGTTGACTGCAATTGCAATCTGTAACCAGTTTCAGGTTGAAAAAGAAGATATTAGAAAAGCTCTTTTGCATGCCAGTGTAAAAGGAAGAATAGAACTTGTAAAAGTATCAGATGAATTTACACTGATGATTGATTATGCGCATAATGCAATGGCACTGGAAAGCCTGCTTAGTACATTAAAGGAATATAATCCACATCGTCTTGTATGCGTATTTGGATGCGGAGGCAACCGCTCCAAAATGCGAAGATATGAAATGGGAGAAGTCAGTGGAAAATTAGCGGATTTAACTATTATTACTTCGGATAATCCAAGATTTGAAGAGCCACAGGATATTATCAATGACATCATTGTAGGGATGAAGAAAACAAATGGAGCATACATCGAAATTTGTGACCGTAAAGAAGCAATCCGTTATGCAATTGAACATGGACAGCCGGGAGATATCATCGTACTTGCGGGCAAGGGACATGAGGATTATCAGGAAATCAAAGGCGTAAAATACCCAATGGATGAGAGAGTACTGATAAAAGAAGTATTAGAAGAAATGAATTAGAAATTATGAAGGATAAAACGAAAGGGAGGACGCAGAATGCAACAATATGCCAATATCATTGTGGATATTTCGCATGAGAGTGTAGATCATCCCTTTTCTTATCGTATACCAGAGACATTAATAGAATCCTGTAAACAGGGTGTTAAAGTCAATGTACCATTTGGAAGAGGTAATAAGCTGATTACAGGATATGTAATAGAGGTAACAGAGCATACGGATGTACCAAGTGATAAATTGAAATGGGTAGATTCTGTTGCACTCGGACAAAATGCAGTTGAAGGAAAAATGATTGCACTTGCCGGCTTTATCAGAGAACAATATGGTTCGACGATGATTGCGGCACTCAAAACAGTTTTGCCGGTTAAGCAGACCTATAAACCAAAAGAAAAGAAGACGATAGAACTTTTATGGAACTATGAACAGACAGCTGATTTATTGCAGGACTGTGTCAAAAAACATCAAACGGCCAAGGAAAGACTTGTAAGAGAACTGATAAAGGAAAAAGTATTAGATTATCAGTTGGTCATTCAAAAACTAAATGTATCTGCGGCAACGGTCAATAGTCTTTTGAAAAATGGAACAATACGGATTTTACAGGAAAGCTACTTTAGAAATCCAGTGCTTGCACAGCAAATTGAGCAGAAAGACAATTTTCTAAATGAAGAACAGCAGAAAATTATAGATACCTTTAAAAACGAATATAAGAATGGCATTCATAAAACATATCTGATTCATGGAGTGACAGGAAGCGGAAAGACGGAAGTCTATATTCGAATGATACAGGAAGTAGTACGCAGTGGAAAGCAGGTCATCGTATTAATTCCTGAAATTGCATTAACGTATCAGACGCTGCTACGTTTTTACAAGCATTTTAAAGATAGAGTCTCTGTTATGAATTCATCTTTGTCACAAGGGGAAAAATATGATCAGTTTGAACGGGCAAAACACGGAGAAATTGACGTAATTATTGGTCCACGTTCCGCTCTTTTTACACCGTTTCCTGATATTGGTCTAATTGTTATGGATGAAGAACATGAGAATAGCTATAAAAGTGAGACAATGCCAAGATATCATGCAAGAGAAGTGGCAATAGAAATAGCCAGAATGCATGGCGCCAGTGTGGTTTTGGGATCGGCGACACCTTCCATTGAATCCTATTACAAAGCAAAAAATGGTGAATATACACTTTTTAATTTAAATAAAAGAGCAACCGGAGGATATCTTCCAGAGGTTTATAGCGTAGATTTAAGGAAAGAATTAAAAGAAGGCAACCGTTCGATTTTCAGTAGTAAACTTCAAGAATTAATTGGTGAGAGACTGGAGAAAAAAGAACAGATAATGTTGTTTTTAAACAGACGTGGTTATGCGGGATTTATTTCCTGTAGAGCCTGCGGACATGTTATGAAGTGTCCACACTGTGATGTATCCCTATCGGAGCATAAAAATGGTAAGCTGATTTGCCACTACTGCGGATATGAATTAGTCAGACCGCCTGTGTGCCCAAAATGTGGTTCAAAATATTTATTATCATTTCGAGCCGGAACAGAACAGATTGAAGAACAGATTAAAAAGATTTATCCCAAAGCAACCGTTCTTAGAATGGATGGAGATACCACGAAAAAGAAAGACAGCTATGAAAAAATACTATCGGCTTTTTCAGACAGGGAAGCAGACATTCTCGTAGGAACGCAAATGATTGTAAAGGGACATGATTTCCCGAATGTTACACTGGTTGGAATTCTTGCGGCAGATTTATCTTTAGCAGCTAATGATTACAGGGCGGGAGAGCGAACCTTTGAACTGTTGACACAGGCAGCCGGAAGGGCAGGAAGAGGAAACCTAAAAGGTGAAGTAGTGATTCAAACATATCAGCCAGAGCATTATAGTGTAATACATGCAGCTAATCAGGACTATGAGGGATTTTACGAGGAAGAAATAACATACAGAGAATTATCTTCTTATCCACCGGTATATCATATTATGGCAGTTATGGTCAGCTCAAAAAATGATGAAACAGCTGGTAATTTATCTAAAGAATTAGTAATGCACATAAAGAAAGCGGAGAATAAATTTATACAGCTAATCGGACCGGCACCGGCGGGAATCAGTAAAATAAATGATTATTATCGATATGTTTTTTATGCAAAAAGCAAAAACAAAAATTACTTGATTCAAATAAAAAATAAATTAGAACTTTATTTAGTAGAGGAACAAAAGGATAGCATGGTTCAATTTGATTTTAATCCAATGAACCCATATTAAACGAAGGAAAACTAGAAAGGCGGAAAAAATGGCATTACGTACAATCAGAATTTCAGGAGAAAGTGTTCTTGAAAAAAAATGTAAAGAAGTAAAAGAGATTACACCAAGAACAAGAGAGTTAATCGAAGATATGTTGGATACCATGTATGAAGCAAACGGTGTAGGACTTGCAGCTCCACAGGTGGGAATTTTAAAAAGAATAGTTGTAATAGACGCAACGGGAGAGGATCCCTTTGTAATGATTAATCCAAGAATTATAGAAACAAGTGGAGAACAGACGGGATATGAAGGCTGTCTTAGTCTTCCAGGTAAGACCGGTATTGTAACAAGACCTAATTATGTAAAAGCGGTTTATTACAATGAAGATATGGAACAGATGGAGATAGAAGGAACCGAATTACTTGCAAGAGCCATTTGTCATGAACTGGATCACCTTGAAGGTCATATGTATATGGAAAAGGTAGAAGGTGAAATAGAAAACGTAGATGATGTGGAAGAGGATGAGGAATAAATGAAAGTAGTATTTATGGGGACGCCTGATTTTGCATCTTTGGCATTACAGGCAATTATAGATGCAGGACATGAGGTTGTAGCAGTTGTAACGCAGCCGGATAAAGAAAAGGGACGTGGGAAAGAAGTACAATGTTCACCGGTCAAGGAATGTGCTGTAAAAAATAATATTCCGGTTTTTCAGCCGGTTAAAGTCAAAGAAGAGAATGCAGTAGAAACATTGAGAAAATATGGTGCAGATATTTTTGTTGTAGCGGCCTTTGGACAGATTTTATCGAAAGAAATACTTTCTATGCCTAAATTTGGATGTGTGAATATTCATGCTTCCCTATTACCTAAATACAGAGGAGCAGCTCCAATACAATGGTCAATTCTTGATGGAGAAAAAGAGACCGGTATTACAATTATGCAAATGGATGAGGGAGTGGATACTGGTGATATTTTATTACAGGAGAAGGTTAGCATTACGGATGAAGATACCGGTGCAAGCCTTTTTGATAAACTGGCTGTATGCGGAGCATCATTAATTGTGAAAGCACTTCCGCTAATTGAAAAAGGAGAAATAACCCCGGTTAAGCAGGATGAGAATAAAAGCTGTTATGCAAAAATGCTTAAAAAAGAAATGGGATTACTCGATTTTTCAATGGATGCTCAAACACTTTCGCGTAAGGTAAGAGGATTAAATTCGTGGCCAAGTGCATATACCTACTATAATGGGAAGACCATGAAAATATGGCAGGCAGTGAGCTGTAATCTGCAAAATGAATGGAAAAAGGAAGCAGTGGGAACGATTGTATCTATAGATAAAGATAGTTTTACTGTTTTAACATCAGATGGTGGATTAAAAGTTGCGCAAGTACAATTAGAAGGAAAAAAGAAAATGGATGTATCGGCGTTCCTTTTAGGATATAAGATGGAAGTTGGTCAGCGGTTTAGCGTATCCAAAGAATCAGATAGATAAAGAAGGAGTGATATTTATGTACGGATATTATGGATATTATATGGATTGGACTTATATATTAGTATTAATTGGTGCTATTTTCTCTATTATGGCATCTGCTAAAGTGAATTCAACATTTAACAAATACCAAAGAGTTAGAAGTATGACTGGAATGACGGGCGCAGAAGCAGCAGAGAAAATATTAAATCAGAATGGGATATATGATGTTGATATTCAACATATAAA
>CAZAQH010000120.1:0-4714 GCA_964487395.1 uncultured Lachnospiraceae bacterium
TGTTAAGTAAATACATCATCGCAGGTGTAGCTCTTGGTGGTGTTAAGGGTTAATACTATTAGATTAAAAATCAGAGAGAGTCAATGTACTCTCTCTTTTTTTGCCTAAAAATGGGGATTCTACCAACAGTCGATTGCCAATTATGATAAAATAGAAGTACTATTACTACGAAAGGATATGGCAATGGATAAAGAGCGAATTGGTGAGTTTATTGCAACCTTGAGAAAAGAACAAAATCTGACGCAGAAACAGCTTGCGGATAAAATATGCTTAACTGACAAAGCGGTATCAAAGTGGGAAAGAGGAATGAGCTATCCTGACATTTCCATGTTAGAACCCCTTGCAGAGGTATTAGGTGTCTCCATATTAGAATTAATAAAAGGAGAACGCTTGCAAAAGGATGAAGTCCTAAGCAGTGAGGAAGCAAAGGAATTAATTGAAAATTCCATTGTACTTTCTGATGAAGAAATAACCCGAAGACATAGGCGGAGTAAGGTGATTATTTTATTTTTTATCATGTTACTGATGTTGCTGGTATCAATTGGACTTAATATAGCCAATTATATGATGTTGTAGGGGGATATGAAAATGGAAAATATTACTTTTATTATAAGCTTAATAGCTTTACTTATATTGTTAGGTGTTGGCTGTAAACTGGCTCCTAAAAAAGAATTTGTGGAAGATTACTTTTCACTGACCATCAGCAAAGGATTACAGGGATTTTTTGCAGTATGTATTATATTCCATCATTGTTCTGTGTGGCTTCAGAATTTTGACTGTGTAGATAATCTTTTTACTCATTATTTTTATACACCGGTTTTGCTGGTTGGCTTTTTCTTTTTCTGTTCAGGTTATGGACTGATGACAAGCCTTCATGCTAAAGACAATTATTTAAAAGGATTTATACAAAAAAGAGTCTTAACAGTACTGGTGCCCTTTTTTATCTGTAATTATATCTATATGATTATGACTCAGTTATATGGAAGACAATATACGATTTTACAGTTGATTGCAGCCTTTTTTGGAATTTTACTGATTAACAGTCAAATGTGGTTTGCAATTGAAATCATGATATTATATCTGATTTTTTACATGCTATTTAAAAAGATTAAAAATGAGAACCGTGCCCTTAGTATTATGGGTATTTGCATTGTATTAATCATTACGGGAAGTCTTTTTTTAGGACACAGTGGTCTTGATTATGGTGCAGAGTTCTGGTTCCAGGGCGAATGGTGGTATAACACCACAATTTTCTTCTTTGTGGGTATGCTCTTTGCTAAAAACAAAACAAACATTACCAAATGGCTTCAAAGGTATTACGTTCCTATTTTTACGGTATGTGTCATCGGTTTTAGCATTTTATTATGGTGGAATCATATTTTAATCGATGAAGGAATTTACTGGACAGAAACGGAAGAAAGCCTGATGGTGCTCGATAAATTGAAAGGTCTTTCCGTGCAGACTCCTATGGTGTTCTTCTTTATGGTACTTATGCTGCTTGCTATGATGAAGGTTCGTATTCATAATAAAATGCTTGTATTCCTGGGAAAAATATCATTAGAGATTATATTGATTAATTACCTGTTTATTATGACCTTGGATTTTATACGAGTACGTTACGGCATGCTTCTTTATTTGGCATTGGTAGTGGTTTGTACACTGTGCGTTGCAATCGTACTGTACAAGATAAAGCAGATTATCCTTGAGAGGGATAAAAAGCGGACACACATCATTTAACTTGGGAGGAAGAACAATTGGAAAAGGTATTTTTGGCAGCATTTATGTTTGTCGTACTGGGGATTTTAGTAGCAGGGGTTAAAAAGGCAAAAAAAGGAGAAATTCATGAGGATTTTTTGTCACTGAAGGTTACAAAAGGAATACAGGGCTTTGCGGCAGTTGGTATTATGCTTCATCATCTGGCACAGAATGCTACAGAGTTTGGTAATGTCAGTAAAGGTTTGATTGGAATTTATAATGATTTTGGTGTAATTTTTACTGCAATCTTTTTCTTCTTTTCGGGATACGGACTTTACACAAGCCTAAAAGAAAAACCGGATTATCTGAATCACTTTTTCAGAAAACGTTTATCAAGTGTACTTGTTCCTTTTTATATGGCAAACACTATATATGCAGTTTTTTTCCTTATCTTTTCAGGAGAAAAATTATCTGCACTTGATTTAGTAGCTGTATTTACCGGATGGCTTTTATTAAATAATAACTTATGGTTCATCGTAGAGATTGTATTCTTATATGTTGGATTCTACATATTCTTTAAATTTATAAAAAATAAGAACATAGCATGTTTTGCAATGGCTGCTTATATCTTCATTATGGTAGCAGTTGCACTTTTACTGGGACATGATTACGAAACCATCAGCGCAGGTCGCTGGTTCCACGGAGAATGGTGGTATAATACCACATGGACCTTCTTTATAGGTCTTATGATTGCAAGATTTAAAGACAAAATTGTGAATATGGTAAAGAAAAAATACCCGGCATTTCTTATCGGAAGTATTGCAGTGTTTTTTATTTTGTGGTTTAATTCCTTATATATGATGGGTCGATACGGATACTACTATGAAGACGTAGATTATCCGGGATACTTTGAAAAATTCATGTCATTAATCGCACAGTGTCCGGCTGCAATTGCATTTGTACTCATGCTTTTAATCATCAGCATGAAGCTTAAATTCAGCAACAAAGTACTCGATTTCCTTGGAAAAATATCGATCGAACTTTTCCTGATTCATCATATGTATCTTGTAATTTTTGGAACTTTAATTGAGAATAATGTGCTGTTTTTCATCTGTGTATATGCAGGCTCTATTCTCACCGCAATCTTACTTCACTTCGTGGATGGTAAGATTATAAACGCTATTAAGGGAAATAAATAACCTCCCCTTATAGATATTTGATAAAAGCGAAAGCATCCCTCTTGGATATTGTTACAATCCCCTTATTGTACAATTCGACTCTGAGAATGGGATGCTTTTGCATTGTACTAGATTTTAGTAGAATACTTTGACATGTATGGGACAATTACGTATAATCTAGATAGATTAAAAGTGTATTTTGAAAAAAGTACACCTATATAGATAAATACATTTTATGTAAACAGAGAGGTAAGAGACATTCATGGAAAAAGAAATGATTTTAGTACTGGACTTCGGCGGACAATATAACCAGTTAATCGCCCGCAGAGTCAGAGAATGTAACGTATATTGCGAAGTACATCCTTACAATATGGATTTAAACCAAATAAAAGAAATGAACCCAAAGGGAATCATCTTTACCGGCGGACCAAACAGCGTCTATGCAGATGATTCACCACTTTGTGAAAAAGCACTTTTTGAAATGGGCATTCCCGTACTTGGAATCTGCTATGGTTCCCAGCTTATGGCGCACCTGCTGGGCGGAAAAGTAGCAACAGCCCCAGTCAGCGAATACGGCAAAACAGACGTAGACGTTGATACTAAAAAGACCTTCTTCCATGATGTAAAAGACAATACCGTCTGCTGGATGAGCCATACAGACTATATTGAAAAAGCACCTGAAGGATTCACCGTAACAGCCCATACTCCAGTATGCCCTGTTGCAGCAATGGAAAATCCGGCAAAAGGCCTTTATGCTGTTCAGTTCCATCCAGAGGTTGTTCATACCCAGGAAGGAACCAAAATGCTTCATAACTTTGTAGTCAACATCTGTGGCTGCAAATGCGACTGGAAAATGGACTCCTTTGTAGAGACCACTATTAAATCCCTTCGTGAGAAAATCGGAACCGGAAAAGTCCTCTGTGCCCTTTCAGGCGGTGTAGACTCCTCCGTAGCAGCCGTTCTTCTCTCAAAAGCCATTGGTATCCAGCTTACCTGCGTATTCGTTGACCATGGACTCCTTCGTAAAAACGAAGGTGACGAAGTAGAAGCCGTATTCGGACCATCCGGCCCTTATAAATTAAACTTCATCCGCGTTAACGCCCAGGACCGTTTCTATGAGAAACTTGCCGGCGTAACCGAACCTGAACATAAACGTAAAATCATAGGCGAAGAATTTATCCGCGTATTTGAAGAAGAAGCTAAAAAAATCGGCACCGTAGACTTCCTTGTACAGGGAACCATCTATCCGGACGTAATCGAAAGCGGCTTAGGCAAATCTGCAACCATCAAGTCCCACCACAACGTAGGCGGACTTCCTGATTGCGTAGACTTTAAAGAAATCATCGAGCCCCTTCGCCTCCTTTTCAAAGACGAAGTAAGAAAAGCCGGCCTCGAACTCGGCATCCCGGCTAACCTCGTATACCGCCAGCCATTCCCGGGCCCAGGCCTCGGAATCCGCATCATCGGCGACATCACCGCTGAAAAAGTCCGCATCGTCCAAGACGCCGACTTCATCTACCGTGAAGAAATCGCCAACGCCGGTCTCGACAAAAACATCGGTCAATACTTTGCCGCCCTCACCAACATGCGCTCCGTAGGCGTCATGGGTGACGAACGCACCTACGACTACGCCATCGCCCTTCGCGCAGTCACCACCAGCGACTTCATGACCGCCGAATCCGCTGAAATCCCCTGGGACGTCCTCGGCAAAATAACAACCAGAATCGTCAACGAAGTCAAAGGCGTCAACCGCGTAATGTACGACTGCACCGGAAAGCCACCGGCAACGATTGAGTTTGAATAATACACAGGAGCCTACAAATCCAGCATTTATGCGGGTT
>CAZAQH010000121.1:0-4677 GCA_964487395.1 uncultured Lachnospiraceae bacterium
CGGCAGCATATGTTATGATGGCATGGCGTATTGCATATTGTAAGATTAATTATCCGCTTGCTTATTATGCAGCATATTTTAGTATTCGTGCTTCGGCATTTTCTTATGAACTGATGTGCCAGGGACAAAGCCATTTGGAAAATATGATGGCCGATTATAAAAAGCGAATGGATACTCTGACACAAAAAGAACAGGCATCCTATAAGGATATGAGAATTGTGCAGGAAATGTATGCAAGGGGATACGAGTTTGAACCAATTGATATTTTTAAAGCACAGTCCCGACTGTTTCAGATTATGGATGGCAAATTAATGCCATCATTAAGCAGTATTGATGGACTTGGTGAAAAGGCGGCAGACGCGATTGTGGAAGCAGCCAAAGATGGTCCATTCCTTTCAAAGGATGATTTCCGTATGCGTACAAAAGTATCAAAAACCGTTATCGAACTGATGGATTCCATGAATCTGTTTGGAGACATTCCAGAATCCAACCAAATCAGTTTATTTGATTTTGTGTCATAGTGCCAAGTTGCCGAGAAATATGGTTAGAGAGATTTATATTATTGTTATTCAATTTTGAGCCACTAAATTTTCATTTATAGTATAGCGAATTAGAAAGGATTTTGAATGGAAAATAAAAAGATTCAAATTAGAAATAGTACAGTTGATTTTCTTGTATTCACCAAGCAAGCAGGTGAAGAGGGAATTGAGGTGCGAATCCATGATGAAAATATATGGCTTACGCAAAAATCTATGGCACAATTATTTGATTGTTCTACAGATAATATAAGTTTGCATTTAAAAAATATTTTTAAAGAAGGTGAATTAGACAAGAATACAGTTACCGAGAAATCCTCGGCAACTGCCTCTGATGGTAAAATTTATCAGGTTAAATTTTATAATCTCGATGCAATTATCTCTGTAGGATATCGCATCAATTCGGTTAGGGCAACACAATTTCGACAATGGGCAACTAAGGTATTGAAAACATTTGCAGTTCAGGGATATGTGTTAGATAAAAAAAGACTGGAAAATGGACAAATCTTTGATGAAAAGTATTTTGAACACTTACTTGATGAAATACGTGAAATTAGAGCAAGTGAAAGAAAATTTTATCAGAAGATAACAGATATATATATGACAGCGGTGGACTATTCCCTAGAAGCGGTAACAACTAAGGAGTTTTTCTCAAAGGTGCAGAACAAATTGCATTATGCCATACATAAACACACAGCGGCAGAAGTGATCGTGGAGAGAGCAAATCATAAAAAAGAATATATGGGACTTACTTCATGGAAAAATGCTCCCAATGGGAAAATTGTTAAGTCTGATGTAAGTATAGCTAAGAATTATTTATCAAAAGGAGAAATGCAAGATTTGAATCAATTTATTTCTATGTACCTTGATTATGCAGAACGTCAAGCAAGACGCCATATCCCAATGACAATGGAAGATTGGGCTAAGCGTTTGGATGTATTTTTAGAATTAAATGAGGAAGTAGTTTTGCAAGATAAAGGAAAAGTAACAGCAGAAATTGCTAAACAATTTGCTGAAAGTGAATTTGAAAAATATCGTATTATTCAAGATAAAATATACCAGAATGATTTTGATAAGATTTTGACAGATGTAGATGTTTAATCAAGTAAAATTTGGTTATCGTTGGAGAGAAGAAAGGAAAAGGAAATGCAGGAATTTTTAGATGCGTTATCATCAAAAGAACCAGTACCGGGAGGCGGAGGAGCAAGTGCTTTAATAGGAGCAGTTTCCAGTGCACTTTGCAGTATGGTAGCCAATTTAACAACAGGCAAGAAAAAGTATGCGCAGTATCAGGATAGAATTGATACGTTACTGCCATTTCTTAGTGATAAACAAAAACAATTGGTAGAAGATATTAAAAAGGATGCAGATGCATTTTATCCATTGTCGCAGGCATATTCCCTTCCAAAGGATACGCCGGATTATGACAATATCATGGAAAAAGCATTGCTTGATGCAGCAAATGCACCTATGGATATTCTGGAGGATATTTCAGAACTGGTACCGGTATTAGAGGAACTGATGCTTATTGGTTCAAGACTTGCTATTTCCGATGTCGCAGTGGCAGCAGGAGCATGTGAGTGTGCACTAAAGGGTGCTGTTATGAATATTTATATTAATACGAAATCCATGAAAAATCGTGATAAGGCAGAAGAAATGAATAAACGGGCAACAGCACTTGTCGCAGATGGAAGTAAACGCTGTCAGGCAGTGTATGATGAAATTGTGAAGGGAATGAAATAATATGCAGGAATTAAGAGGAATGCCGGTAGTAAAACAGATTGCAGAAGATATGAAGGTAAGAATGGAAGAGCTCGCCGAAAAGAATATTGTCCCGACATTAGCTGTTGTAAGAGTTGGGGAACGTGAGGATGACCTTTCCTATGAACGCGGACTTATGAAACGCTTTGATGCGGTTGGAGCACTGGTTAAACAGGTGGTTTTTAAAGAGGACGTTACGCAGGAGACTCTGGAAGAAAAAATAATCGAATTAAATCAGAACAAAGAAGTACATGGAATTTTGGTGTTTCGTCCGTTACCCAGACACTTAAATGAAGAAAAAATAAAAGAACTGGTAAGTGCAGATAAAGATGTTGACTGCATGGGAAGTATAAACAGTGCTCATGTATTTGCACAGGATTCAAAAGGACATGCACCTTGTACCCCACAGGCAGTTATGGAAATGTTAGCATTTTATAACATGGAACTGAAAGGGAAAAAAGCGGTTGTGGTTGGAAGAAGCATGGTCGTTGGCAAACCGCTTGCCATGATGCTTTTAAAAGAAAATGCAACTGTTACCATATGCCACACAAAGACGGCAGACCTAAAAAAAGAATGTCTTGAGGCGGATTATATTTTTGCGGCAGCAGGCGTGGCAGAAATGATTGATGAATCCTTTGTAAGAGAAGGACAGGTAGTTATTGATGTAGGAATTAATATGAAGGATGGAAAACTTTGCGGAGATGTAAAATACGATTCCGTAAAAGAAATCGTAGAAGCAATAAGTCCGGTTCCAGGAGGCGTTGGAACAGTTACCACATCCGTACTTTTAAAGCACACAGTAGAAAGTGCAGAAAAATAGAACATAACGAAAGGAGCATTCAAAAGAGTGCTTCTTTTTTTCGTCACAAATTCTCCCGTTGACAAAGCGATATCAAAATGATATCATAGCGATATAAACACAAAGGAGGAATTTGTGAAATGGAAAAAGTATTGAATAATAAGAAAAATGGTATGTTAATGTTAATTGTTACAACCCTTTTATATATAGCAGCAATTTTGGGCTGTATCTGGGGTGGTATGATGGTTGCGGAAAAGGGAAGTGTGGTACTTTTAGTGGTTTCCATTATCTGGGTTTCGATTGGCTGGCTTCCTTATTTAGGACTTAAGATATTAAAGCCACAGGAAGCATTGGTACTTACACTTTTTGGTAAATATATCGGAACCATTAGAGAAGACGGATTTTATTTTGTTAATCCGTTCTGTAGTGCGGTAAATCCGGCTGCAAAGACAAAATTAAACCAGAGTGGAGATGTGGCAAAAAGTTCTGTTCTTTCCCTCTCAGGCATGACTGGTATGCAGGCAACGGAAATAGTAAACAAAAAGATATCATTAAAAATTATGACATTAAATAATAATCGTCAGAAGATTAATGATTGTCTTGGTAATCCAATTGAAATCGGAATTGCTGTTATGTGGAGAGTAACGGACACTGCAAAAGCAGTATTTAATGTTGATAATTATATGGAATATTTATCCCTACAGTGTGACAGTGCACTGCGTAATATTGTAAGAAGTTATCCGTATGATGTAGCTCCTAATGTAGACACAACGGGAGATGGCATAGCAGATGAAGGAAGTCTGCGAGGCTCCAGTGAAATTGTTGCAGCAAGAATTCGTGACGAAATCCAGCAGAAGGTAGTAGAAGCAGGTCTTGAGATTATTGAGGCAAGAATTACTTATCTTGCATACGCACAGGAAATTGCAGCTGTAATGTTACAAAGACAGCAGGCATCCGCTATTATTGATGCAAGAAAAATGATTGTTGATGGTGCTGTTGGAATGGTAGAAATGGCATTAGATAAATTAAGTGAAAAACAGATTGTAGAATTGGATGAAGAGAGAAAAGCGGCCATGGTTTCCAATCTTTTAGTAGTATTGTGTGGTAATCATGATACGCAGCCAATTGTAAACACAGGAAGTTTATATTAATATGGATCCCAAAAAACAGGTTCCGCTCCGATTGTCCGGAAAACTTTATGATGCCATTGCCGCATGGGCTGATGATGACTTCCGTTCTGTCAATGGACAGATAGAATATTTACTAACTGAATGCGTCAGACAGAGAAAGAAAAACGGAAAGTATGTCTCCGAACATTTAGACGAACCACCAGAAATTGAGTTCGAATAGCCTGAACTGGTTCACAAGTGCCATATAAACACTTAGTTTTAAACTATTCATAGCTCGAAATCTTGCAGAAATGTGAGATTTCGGGCTTTTTTTATTGTTATGATACAGTAAGATTCCATTTTTCTGTATGAAAATGTATCAAGAATAATTCTAAAAACTGTTTTTTATTTTCATTTTCTTTCTTCAAATTAAACTATATTAAATTTAAGAATGATTGAAAAGCCGCATTGA
>CAZAQH010000122.1:0-4569 GCA_964487395.1 uncultured Lachnospiraceae bacterium
AGCAGGTGATGGTACTACGACAGCAACCGTACTTGCACAGGCAATGATTCATGAAGGAATTAAGAATCTTGCGGCAGGAGCTAATCCAATTATCCTTAGAAAGGGTATGAAGAAGGCAACTGATACAGCAGTAGAAGCCATCTCAAAAATGAGTTCAAAAATTAACGGAAAAGAACATATCGCCAGAGTTGCAGCAATTTCTGCTGGTGATGATGAGGTTGGTAAGCTTGTTGCAGATGCAATGGAGAAGGTTTCCAACGATGGAGTTATCACAATTGAAGAATCAAAGACTATGAAAACAGAACTTGATTTAGTAGAAGGTATGCAGTTTGACAGAGGATATATTTCTGCATATATGGCAACTGATATGGATAAGATGGAAGCAAATCTTGACAATCCATATATATTAATTACAGATAAGAAGATTTCCAGTATTCAGGAGATTCTTCCAGTATTAGAGCAGATTGTACAGTCCGGTTCCAAACTTTTAATTATCGCAGAGGATGTAGAGGGTGAAGCACTTACAACTCTTATTGTTAACAAACTTCGTGGAACATTCAATGTTGTAGCTGTTAAAGCACCAGGATATGGAGATAGAAGAAAAGCTATGTTAGAGGATATTGCCATTTTAACAGGTGGTCAGGTTATTTCAGAAGAACTTGGTCTTGATTTAAAAGAAGCTACAATGGAACAGCTTGGACGTGCAAAATCTGTTAAGGTTCAGAAAGAAAATACCGTTATCGTTGAAGGTTACGGTAATAAAGAAGAAATCGATGGAAGAATTTCTTTAATTAAATCTCAGATTGAAGAAACTACTTCAGATTTCGACAGAGAAAAAATGCAGGAAAGACTTGCAAAACTTTCAGGTGGTGTAGCGGTTATCAGAGTTGGTGCTGCAACTGAAACTGAAATGAAAGAAAAGAAACTCCGTATGGAAGATGCTTTAGCTGCTACAAGAGCTGCTGTTGAAGAAGGTATTATTTCAGGTGGTGGTTCTGCATATATTCATGCATCTAAAGATGTTGAAAAATTAGCAGATTCTTTATCAGGAGATGAAAAGACAGGAGCACAAATCGTATTAAAAGCATTGGAATCACCATTGTTCCACATTGCAGCAAATGCTGGTCTTGAAGGTTCTGTTATTATTAATAAAGTAAAAGAATCTAAGGTTGGTGTTGGATTTGATGCATTAAAAGAAGAATATGTAGATATGGTAAGTGCCGGAATTCTTGATCCAGCCAAGGTTACAAGAAGTGCACTCCAGAATGCAACAAGTGTTGCAGCTACTCTTTTAACAACAGAATCTGTTGTAGCTAATATTAAAGAAGAAGCACCAGCAATGCCAGCAGGAGCCGGTGGTATGGGCGGAATGATGTAATTAGTTCCGATTAAAAATAAAGAAATACTTGGAAAGAGCAGAATGATTTGATTCTGCTCTTTTTTGTGGTATTATTGAAAGGAACTGGAGGTGAAATGATGCGCAGATTATGGAATAAATTAGAAGATACCATGAATGATTTTAATGTAAAAAAGAAACTGATGCTTCTATACATATGCTGTGTTATTATTCCAATTGTTCTTACAGACAGTATTATTTTATATATTATTACGAATGAAGAAAGACAGGAACAAAAATACGAAATGAAAAATATTGCAGAAGCGGTGCAATATAATCTGACAAATGCAGTAGATGATGCTACTAATATGATTACGAATGTCTATATGAATAAAGCAATGAGTGATTTCCTGGAAAAACGGTATACATCGGATCTTGATTATTTTATAGCCAGTCACGAATTTATTGGTGGGTCTTTTTATGAAACATCATTTAGTACCAGTAATTCCGGTATTGTCATGTATACAGACAATAATACGATTGTAAATGGTGGACATATTGCTCAAATTGCAAATATCAGAGAAGAAGAGTGGTATAAGGAATATAAGGAATCGGGACGATACTTATCGGCGAGTTTTTATTATGTGGGAGAGAAGGAACCAACTGCACCTTTTAAACGTAAAATTTCTATTATTGGTGATTTGAACTTTCAAAAAAAATCCAATATAGAAAAAATAATTAAATTAGACCTTGATTACAGCGCATTAATACATCAGATTATCAATATGAATTATAGTATGCCTGTATATGTGTGTAATGGGGACAGAATCATTTTTGCAAGTGATGGACATTCCAATTATACACAAGATTTTGAAAGACTGACTGGTAAAGAGAAAATCGGTTATGAACTGCCATGGAGCATATACGGACAGGATATGCGGATTCTTGTTTTAAAACCGGAAAATACAGTTTTTTCTGTTTTGAGAAAGCAGTTTCCACTTATATTACTTATGGTTTCTATTAATATTTTGTTACCATTTGTTCTAGTGACCATTATTAATAAATCTTTTACGAAACGTTTAAGAACTTTAAGTCGGGCATTTGATGAGGTTGAAGCAGAGAGCCTTAAGGAAATAGAACATATTCAGGGTAAAGACGAAATTGGTAATCTGATGAAAAACTATAATATTATGGTGCGCAGATCTCAGGAGCTGATTAAAACCGTATATAAGGACCGTTTGGAACATCAGGAAAGTGATATTGCAAGACAAAAAGCAGAATTGTTAGCACTACATAGCCAGATTAATCCTCATTTTTTATTCAATGTATTAGAGAGCATTCGTATGCATTGTATTCTTAAAAAAGAGAACGAAACAGCTTCTATGATAGAAAGACTGGCAGTTCTGGAAAGACAGAATGTTAACTGGACAAGCGATTTCGTGGAAATTAAAGGGGAAATGAACTTTATTGAAGCATATCTGGAGTTACAGAAGTATCGGTTTGGCAATCGCCTGACATATCGATGTGAGGTGGCACCTGGATGCGAGAACTATTTAATTCCCAAACTTACACTTGTTACATTTGTAGAAAATGCATGTGTACATGGAGTAGAAAAAAAGGCGGTTCCATGCTGGATTGATATTAGGGTCTTTGAAAATGATGGATATTTATGTTTGGAAATTGAAGATACCGGTGGGGGAATGGAAGAAGAAGCCGTAGAAAAGGCTTTAAAACAAATGAGAGAATGCACAATCGATACATTGCGCGAACATGAACATGTTGGAATGATTAATGCGTGTCTCAGACTTAAGATGTTAACAGATAATCGAACAATATTTGAACTGGAAAGTGAAAAGGGGATTGGAACATTTGTGTCAATTAGAATACCAACGGAGACACTCAATAAAAGTTGATGGTAAGGAGACCTTTTTATGAAAATGAAAGTATTGCTAGTAGATGATGAACCTTTTATTTTACAGGGACTTACGGTTTTAATAGACTGGGACGTAGAAGATTGTGAGATAGTAAAAACAGCATCCAATGGACAGGAAGCATTTGATTATTTAAAGGACAATAAAGTCGACTTGATTATCGCAGATATTAAAATGCCCATTATGACAGGATTAGAATTACTTGCAAGAATCAGGGATGAGAATATTTCCGATGCATATTTTATTATATTAAGTGGATATAATGATTTTACATATGCACAGACTGCAATTCGTTATGCCTGCATGGATTATATTTTAAAGCCGGTACAAAAAGATAACCTTATTGAGATTGTAAGAGGAGTTGTACAAAAGAAAAGCGTTACCGAAAAAGAAGCACTTGAAGAAAAGAAAATGATGAGAGCACGTATGGTACAAAACCTTTCGGTGCTTTTACGTGGAAAATTCACAGATGAACACTTAGATTATGTAAAAAAACATCTGCATACATCGGAAAGAATCCGTTATATTCATATTTGTCTGGATGATATAGCAAGACTGGAAGAGATGTCAGATGATGAAATTATTTCCTTAAAGGAAAAAGTATTTTATAACTGTCAGATGTTTTTAAAAGAAGATATAGATCATTGCTTTAAAGATATGCCGGGTTTTGAAGAGGAATATGAAATCGGTTTTGTTTACTGTGATTATATGTCTGAAGATAGAGAGCAAAGTCCCGAACAGTTCTTAGAGTATTTCAGAAGAGAAATTTCAAAAGATGTAGATATTCCGATTATTCTTTTAGTTGGTAAAGGAATTGATTCTATTTCCAGAATTTGTCATTCCTATAGTGCCGCCTGTGTGCTTCGGTCCTTTCAGGGATTTCGAGTAAAAAAAGATATATATTTATATGAAGAAGAAATCCAGGCCAGTGAAAACAAGGTTTATCTATGTAAGAACAGCTTGGATCATTTGATTACAGCAGTGGAACAAAATGATCGAACGGAAATAAATAAAAGTGTAGATGAACTTTATCAGGAGATGGAAGGGAATGGTATGACAAAAGAAGTCATATCCATGAATACCAATTACTTATTATTCCAATTGATGCATTTAGCTGTTGAACAGGATGAGACGGTCAATCAGGAAGAAATCATGCTTTATATCAGTGAGAATGTATTTGATTCCGGGATTACAAGGGGAGATAGAGCACATATGCGAAGATTTGCCTGCGAATATGCTGATTATCTGATACAACTTAGAAAAAATGTTTCAAGAGGAGTACTGCTTGATATTGAAAAAGAA
>CAZAQH010000123.1:0-4310 GCA_964487395.1 uncultured Lachnospiraceae bacterium
GAAGCAGATTTGCCTACTGCAAGTCTTTTGAAAGACAATGAATCCATCGATGAAATACTGCAATGCCAGCATGCTCATTGGTGACAGCAAGAAGTCTGATATTATTACAACAGACATCACCATGCAGGCTGTCAATGACTGCGAGCTTGGCTGACTTCAAATCCTCACTCACTTTATTTGAGTGAGGATGTTTTATTTTGCAGATACGACATCAGATAAAGCGACTTATTCACTGCTGGTTATGCTATATCGACTCCATTTAATGTGAAGAACGGAGCATCGTTTAATGTGCTAAACAACATTTCATTATCAATAATAGCATAGCAAAAAGGTCTGTCCAATACTACTTTTCTGTAATCTTCCTCCATCATTGCACTTTCACACATCATCTCGACCGCAGTCACTGCTCCTGCTTTGGTGCCATTTTCATCTACTGTAATGTATGTTTTATGTAGTACACGACTAATAAAGATATTACCTTCATCGCTTGTCCCTAGCCTTGTGAAATCTGCCTTTTCACTGTCAAAAGCATCTGTCATTCCGGCTGTCTGCAGGATATCCTTCATTTCTATTTGATATTTGGAGGTGAATTTAGGTAGTGTAGCATAAACTTTTATATCCTGCTCATCCTCTAACATTTTCCTAAATTCTTCTGCATTTAGGGAATTAATATATTCCTCCACCGTCACTCCTTCATTGGGTAATAGTGCAACAAATGTATAGCCTTCTTTATACGGCTTACAAAATCCTGTTGCCAGTTTATCCTCTATATATCTGTTTTCCTCAGAATGCATCATCTGTACCTGACTTTCCACTCCGTCTTCCGTTGTAAAGGGCTCCTCTTGCACCTCATAATCATGATACTGATTTTCCCATTTAGCATCCAGTGCAACTGCGTTAATTAAGTACATAATCGCATCCTCAGGCAATCTATCCAGAATGGACGATATCATGCCATCTGTTTTATTATCTACCCAGTTGTTGATATCCTTTAGTGTCTTTTCATCAAAAGCACCCTTATAAATTTCTGCTTTGTATGTTTCATTATTTTTATTTAAAAAATCCGGATTCACATTCACCTTTTTATCATCGAGAAACCATATGGAATTTCCAATAGATACCTTTGCATCCTCTGAAGATGGAAGTCCATTGATATATGTACTTAAATCCTTGTTTAATGCCTCTATATCCGCTCCATTTGCCAGTATTTGCTCCATCTGGCTAAGTGTCTCTCCATCAGCTCCATTTGCGGTCATTGATAGTGCCGCCTGTACCGATAACGGTGAAATCATTACATTTTCATCTGGCGAATAACAGGCTTTGAACAGTTCAATGGCAAAATCTGTGCTGGTTACTTTAAAATCGACTATACCCGCAATTTCCTTTCTTTCTTCTGTTTCTGAATGTGCCTCGTTCTCCTTAGATTGTTCCAATTGTATATCTGTCTTTGAACTTGTGTTGTCATCTGCTTTTCCACAAGCTACCATACTAATAATTAATATAACCGCTAAACCAACTGATATTATTTTTTTCTTCATAATTTTGCTCTCCATTCCTGATATTTTTACTCTCTTATAAAGATAGACGTAAAAATATGGTAATTGGTTGCAAAAAAGCAAAAAATAGAAGGTTTATCTGCCTTCCATTTCATTATTTCATCAAATAATCATACATGTCCAATGAATCGTATTTTCGATATTCGCACTCCAAAGACATCAAAATCAGCCTCGGCTGTCTGCATTTTATTCTTCAAAAGAAGTATTTATTGTTGCACTTACCCACATGAAAGGCGAAATAATACTTCACCGTCTGCATTGAATTCTCAAAAGCAGGAAACAATCATAGTAATTACCCACGTAAAAAGCAAATTCCATTCTCACTGTCTGCAATTTAATCTCACAGATGGGATTCTATCTACATTTTTACTCACGTAAAAGGCAAAAGCAACCTTCACTGTCTGTAATACAATCTCACAAACTGGGAGTTTCATTTATACTGGTTTAATCAACCCGTTTGTCCAAAAAGCATCGAAGGTATTTACTGCACCTGTCATTTCTATAACCTTATTTGTCGGTGTTATTCCAAGAAATTCGCCTTTGTGTGTTCCTCTCATAATAAATTCCGAAATAACGGTTTCTCCATCCTCAAATTGGCGGATAATCTCCATCGTATAGTCTGGATATGTTTTTTTGACAGCCTCAAGGTGCTGCCTCATTCCGTTTGTGCCGGTAAATTTCCACCATTAAGTTTTTTCTGCATTATCTCATAAACTAATACAACATCATTCTCACATATCCACTTTGCATGTTTTTTCGTTATATATCCTCTTTTTTCATACATATGACTTGATGGAAGTGATGCATCCAAGCAAACATATTCGTGTTGTAAAGCAATTTCATTCTCTAGCATTTGCATAATATAACTGCCATATCCTTGTCCTTGAAAACGAGGATTCACATACACTCGTGTAATATGATTAGCACTATAACTACCTGTTCCTATTATCTGTCCATCTTTCTCCAATACTCCAACGGTACCATTATCAATATCTTTAAGAATGTTTGCTCGGCTATGAAGATCACAAAAAAAGTTTACCACTTCTTGAGGATAGTATTTAGGATAAATCGTTGTGATGGTATCTCTTACTAACTCATATATTTCTTCAATATTTTTTCTTGCTGCTTTAATGTATTTCAATGTAAAACCTCCACAAACATCGATTGGTCGATTTTCCTATTTTTAAATTGATATCGTTATATTATCATTTTATTCCTATAATCTCAATGCAATACACGACAAAAAAGGCTCCTGGGGAAAACCCCAGAAGCCTTAAAAGTAGCGTGATTTCAAGATAATATAATTTGTTATCTACTCAAATGTCGATGGATCATCATATTTATGCGGACTAACGCTGAACCCTTTTTTATACTTAATCGTCATATATAAAGGACCATCCTCCCCCTCTAATCTTGCATAGCAAATACCATCTTTGAATTTATCCGTTATGTCGATTTTTTGATCGCAATAATAAATCCATGCAGAGCCATCTTCTTTGTACTCCACTTCAGGAGACGGCTCAGAAAGTTCTTCCATCAATTCTTCATTTGTTAATGGTCTTTCAGTTCCATCTTTCTCAAGTGCAATTCCACCACCACTGCGTTCCGACACTTTTCCGCTTTGGTCTTCATAGCTATAACTGTACGTTCCATCACCTTTGAAGTCCACATCTACATCCGTTTGTTCTCCATGAATCCACATTTGAACCTTGTATTGAATTCCACCAATATCCATAGCATAAGCTGTTCCGCCGCCGGTCATAATGATCAAGCAGACAATTAAAGATGCAACCAGTGTTCTCATTTGATGTTTTCTATTGATACTAGCCATTTTTTCCACCTCCAATATAAAGTTGTCAGAGGTGTGTAAAACAGAAAATGCTTGTTTATATTTTTCTTTATTTGTCATCTTCCCACTCCTCCTGTAATACTTCTTTTAATAGCATTCTTCCACGTGAAAGTCTAACTTTTACATTGCTTAACGATATTTTTAAAATATCTGCAATTTCCTGGGTAGTATAATCTTCATAATAAAATAAATGAATAATAATACGATACTTTTCCGGCAGTTTCATGACTGTTTCAAATAGTTCTTCTGCCACCGGAGTCTCGAATACTAATGTCTCCATATAATCTTCCAAGGACATTTTATTCTGCCTCCAAAAAGTACGATTCATGTTCTTCGCTTTATTGATTGCCACCCTTATCAGCCATGCACGTATATGCTGTTCATTTTCAAATACTTTTTTTGTTGTGTAATACTGAATGAATGTATCTTGAACAACATCTTCCGCATCTTCTGCATTTTTACACACATTGAATGCAATACCGTAAATGTTGCGTTGATATCGTTCAATCAGCTCTTGAACCGGTTGTCTCATGCGCTCTCCTCTCAAGTTCTTTAAAGGCCTTCACTAATAATACAAATGAAAAAGCAAAATGGTTACAAAAAAAGAAAATGAAATTCATAAAGTTAAAATTAATATAATTCATGCATTTTTAAACATTAATTGCCAGGGAAAGTTCTGACAAAGAAGAACTTTTCCTGGCAAGTGACATTTAAAGCATGAATTTATTGAGAAATAATATACCAACTATATCCTTCAAATATTAATGTTTGCGGTCTACCCTCAAAAATCTCTTTCAAAGATTCTCCAAACCACTCACGTATTGTATTAATATCTTGTCCTTCTCCCTCAATTTTGCTATTCACGTTCGACTGAATCAACATAAATTCTATAAATGTTGACAAGG
>CAZAQH010000124.1:0-1361 GCA_964487395.1 uncultured Lachnospiraceae bacterium
ACAGATAATTGTTATATGCGAAAGGAGATTGCAATGAAAGCATTATTTATTGGTGGAACAGGTACTATCAGTATGGCCATTACAAGGCTGCTAATAGAAAAGAACTGGGACTTATATATTATTAATAGAGGGAATCGCAACAGTAATTTACCAAGGGGAGTAACGACCATTACGGTTGACATAAATGATGAACAGGCAGTAGCAGAAAAAATAAAGGACATGACATTTGATGTAGTCTGTGATTTCATAGGATTTGTACCTTCTCAGGTGGAGAGAGACTACCGGTTATTTTGTGATAAGACAAAGCAGTTTATGTATATCAGCTCGGCATCTGCTTATCAAAAACTGCCATCAAATTATATAATTACAGAAGGAACACCACTTGCTAATCCTTATTGGCAGTATTCAAGAGATAAGATTGAATGTGAAGCATTTTTAATGAAAATGTATCGTGAACATAATTTCCCAGTCACGATAATAAGACCAAGTCATACGTATGATGAGAGAAGTGTGCCACTTGGTGTACATGGACAAAATGGCTCTTTCCAGGTTATTAAACGAATGATGGAAGGCAAGCCGGTAATCATTCATGGGGATGGAACTTCTCTTTGGACGATGACGCACAACAGTGATTTTGCCAAGGGTTTTGTCGGACTGATGGGTAACATTCATGCAATTGGTGAAGTTTTTCAGATTACATCCGATGAGACATTGACCTGGAATCAGATTTATAAGACAATTGCGGATTGTCTTGGAGTTGCTTTCAAACCATATTACGTTGCATCTGATTTCCTGGCAACGGTAAGTAATTATGATTATTATGGCAGCTTATTGGGAGATAAATCCAATTCCGTGGTATTTGATAATACTAAGTTGAAGAAGGCAGTTCCTGAATTTAGGGCAACATTGCGATTTGACCAGGGCGTTAAACAGACGATAGATTATGTGCTTTCGCATCCGGAATGCCAGATAGAGGATAGGGCATTTGATGTTTGGTGCGACAGAGTTATTCAGGCACTGGAAAGAGCCAAATCGGAAATATAAAAGAGTAGAACACAACGGACCTTTAGCTGAAAAGGTCCGTTTTTATGTAAAAAAGTGGAAAACTTAAGAAATTTTGTAGGGGGTTGTCGATAGAATTAGTTGATGTTATAATGAATCCAAATGATTAACATAAAAATATTATGTAACATAGTTGTGTGAACTGGTGGAAGGAGTTTTTGTTTTTATGAAAAAAGATGATTTTGATATGATTGATTTGGACGATACAGCCAATTGGTCGAAGCTTGACATAGAGGAAAAGCTGGAACGGGAAGAAGCAGAATCTATCCGTGAAGAGCAGTTCATGATGGAAACAGGAC
>CAZAQH010000124.1:1461-4122 GCA_964487395.1 uncultured Lachnospiraceae bacterium
CGGTTCGCAAGAAGAGTCCCTCTAAAAAACCAGTTTCCAAGAAAAAGAAAGCTGTATCTAAAAAAGCAGCAGCTTCAAAAAAGAAATCGAGTAAAAAGGTAGCGGCTAAGCCTGTTAAAAAGTCATCCGCGAAGGTGGCAGCAAAGCCTGTACATAAAAAGAAAAGAAGAAAACCACAGGAAGAAGCCAATATTTTTGATAGAATTGCCTATTCGCTCAGTCATATGGGGACGATGGACAAATTGGTTGCAGCCACAGGAGCACTCGTGCTTGTGGTAGCGATTGTAACACTTAGCGTTTATTCTTCGGCTAAGGCGGCAGAAAGTCAGATTGCTGCTATGGCACCTATCGGAGAAGAAATGGAATTGCTTGGTATTGTTGGTGAAGATACACTTCTTGCCGTAGCAGACGCAAGCAGAAATATGGCAGAAATTTCAGAAGAAGAATCTACGATAGAGACATACGAAGAAAAAGAAGAAACCGAGAGCGGAACTGTATCCGTTTCCATGTTATTGACTTCAGTACAAAAAGATTTAAAGATTAAGTTTATTAATAAAAAGAGTAAAAAACTTGTATCAAATGTTAATTTCCAGGTAGAAATTAAAGATGCCGACGGCAAAACATACACAAAAGAAGACGATGATAAAGACGGAATTATTTATCTTAAAAATATGACACCGGGTGATGTAACAGTAGCAATGGTCGAGATACCGGGCAATAACGAGATAGCTATTGAGACAAAAGCACAGAGTGTTACCGTTAAAGAAAAAATTGATTATAAGAAAATTGATGTAGCAGATGAAGTAAAGAATGAAAGCCAGGTTAATGCAAAGGTTGAAGATACTGCGGCAGCTAATACAATTGAAGGAGCCTTGACAGATACAGTTACATGGGTAGAATCGACAAAGACTGCGACTGGTACATCGGAAAGTTATGAGTCAGTTGGTAAATCAAATGTAGCAGATCCAAGTAAAAGTGCCGGTGCACCATTTATTAAAATGACAGCATCGGGAAATGAGACACCAACGGATACTCCAACAGCTACACCGACGCCAACACCGACGGATACGCCGACACCATCACCAAGCATAACACCGACACCGAGCGTAACACCGACTCCAACATTGACGCCAACGCCAACGTTAACACCGACCCCAACGAAGGTTCCGGCAATGACCAATACGACTTCACTACTTAAAGATAAGTCTGGCAATCAGATGTATATTAAAGATAGATCTGGAAAGTATGTAGAAGCAAAATATGCGGATTATTATAAGTATGATACTTTTTACAAGAAGGTTTCAAACGTATCCGGTTATAAGTATACCGGCTGGCAGGATTTAGACGGTCACACTTATTTCTTTAATGCAGATGGCAACAAAGTAACTGGTGAACAGGTTATTCAGGGAGCAAAATATAATTTTGGCAGTGACGGAGCACTTATTAAAGGCTCAGGCTCACTGGGAATTGACGTTTCGAAATGGAATGGAAATATTGACTGGAATGCAGTTAAAAATTCCGGTATTTCATATGTAATTATCAGATGTGGATATCGTGGCTCTACAACAGGAGCATTGATTGAAGATCCAAAGTTTAAGACGAATATTGCAGGCGCAACAAAAGCAGGTCTTAAGGTAGGAATTTATTTCTTCACGCAGGCGGTTGATGAAGTCGAAGCAGTAGAAGAAGCATCTATGACAATTGGACTTATCCGTAATTACAATATTTCGTATCCGGTATTTTTGGATGTGGAGAGCAGTGGCGGACGTGCGGATGGACTTGATTCCGGAACACGTACCAATGTTATTAATGCATATTGCCAGACAATCCGTAACAGTGGATATACAGCGGGAGTATATGCAAATAAGACCTGGCTTACAAAGAAAATGAATGCGGGAGCATTAAGTTCATATAAAATCTGGCTTGCACAGTACAATACCGCACCAACCTACAGCGGAAAGATTGATTTATGGCAGTATACTTCCAAGGGTAGTGTTAAGGGAATTGGCGGCAATACCGATATGAATTTAAGTTATCTTGGATATTAAATAGGAAACTCAAAAAAAGACTGCAATTGTAGTCTTTTTTTGATGGAATTATACCCAAATCAAGCATTTTATGATATGATAATCACAGTATGTATTTATAACGAAACTACGGAGGAAGTTAAATGAGAACATATTTGGTAACTGGAGGAGCTGGTTTTATTGGTTCTAATTATATTCACTATATGTTTAAAAAATATGATAAGGATATCCGCATTATCAATGTAGATGCCCTGACCTATGCAGGTAATCTGGAGAATTTAAAGGATGTGGACAAAAGAGAGAATTATACATTTATAAGAGCAGACATTTGTGATAAACCTGCTATTATGAAGATTTTTGAAGAAAATGATATAGACCGCGTAGTGCATTTTGCAGCGGAAAGTCATGTAGACCGCAGTATCCGTAATCCGGAAGTCTTTGTTCAGACTAATGTATATGGGACGCTTGTTATGCTTAATTGTGCTAAAACAGCATGGGAATTGCCGGATGGAACATTTAAAGAAGGCAAGAAGTTTTTACATGTTTCTACAGACGAAGTATATGGCTCTTTAGAAAAAGAAGACGAGTATTTCTATGAGACAACTCCATATTCACCACACAGTCCATACTCAGC
>CAZAQH010000125.1:0-4094 GCA_964487395.1 uncultured Lachnospiraceae bacterium
TCATTGCATTACTAGTGAAACAAGGGGTTTGTGGATAAAACTACGAAAACTCAAGATGTATCTTGTTGACAGAATATGACGGTAGTGATATATTGAAATTAATTAATTCTGATTAGTTTACTAGGAATTGAAAGGAAGTGTAGAATAATGAATAAAATGATTTATTTAGATAACGCAGCAACGACGAAAACAGCACCGGAGGTAGTAGAAGCAATGCTGCCATATTTTACCCAAAATTATGGTAATCCAAGTTCGATTTATTCACTTGGCGCTGCAAGTAAGAAGGAAATAACAACGTGTCGGGAGACGATTGCAGCTACGCTTCACGCTAACACAAATGAAATTTATTTTACGGCAGGCGGTTCGGAAGCAGACAACTGGGCGTTAAAGGCAACAGCGCAGGCATATAGTCAAAAGGGAAAACACATTATTACATCAAAAATAGAGCATCATGCTATTTTGCATACCTGCGAATATTTACAGAAACAGGGATTTGAAATTACGTATCTTGATGTAGACGAAAATGGATTGGTTAGTCCTCAGGATGTAAAAAATGCCATTCGTTCGGACACGATTTTAATTTCAATTATGTTTGCGAATAATGAAATAGGTACCATACAGCCAATTCGGGAAATTGGACAGATTGCACATGATAATGGAATTCTTTTTCATACAGATGCAGTACAGGCTTATGGACAATTGCCTATCAATGTAGATGAATACCATATTGATATGTTAAGTGCCAGTGGTCATAAGTTAAACGGACCAAAAGGCATTGGATTTTTGTATATTAGAACCGGTGTAAAGATTCGGTCTTTTGTACATGGTGGTGCACAGGAGCGTGCTAGAAGAGCAGGAACTGAAAACGTACCTGGCATTGTTGGACTTGCTACGGCGGCAAAAAGAGCAGTGGATAAAATGACAGAGAAAACGGAAAAAGAGATAGCACTTCGCGATTATCTGATTAAACAGATTGAAACCAGGATTCCATATTGTAATTTAAATGGTGACAGAACAAAACGGCTTCCGAATAACGTGAATTTCAGCTTTGAATTTGTAGAGGGAGAGTCACTGCTTATTAAACTTGATATGGCTGGTATCTGTGCTTCCAGTGGTTCTGCATGTACATCGGGATCATTAGACCCGTCACATGTACTTTTGGCAATTGGTCTGCCACATGAAAAAGCACACGGTTCGCTTCGACTTACACTAAGTGAAGAAAATACACAGGAAGAAATGGATTATGTTGTTTCTATTATAGAAGAAATGGTAACATATCTACGAAATATGTCTCCACTCTATGAAGATTTTATAAAGAAACAGGGAAGGTGAGAAAAGTATGTATAGTGAAAAGGTAATGGACCATTTTGAACATCCAAGAAATGTTGGTGAAATAGAAAATGCCAGTGGTGTAGGTACAGTTGGCAATGCTAAATGTGGCGATATCATGCGTATTTATCTTGATATTGATGAAAATCAGATTATTAAGGATTGTAAATTTAAGACCTTTGGCTGTGGTGCTGCAGTAGCAACAAGCAGCATGGCAACGGAACTTGTAAAAGGAAAAAGTATTAGTGAGGCAATGGAAATTACAAACAAAGCTGTTATGGAAGCACTTGACGGATTGCCCCCAGTTAAAGTACATTGTTCTTTGTTAGCAGAGGAGGCAATTCATGCTGCCCTTTGGGATTACGCAGAAAAGAACCATATCGTGATAGAAGGTCTTAAAAAACCGAAATCGGATATTCACGATGGGGAAGAAGAAAAGGAAGAATACTAATTCATATGGGAAAAAAAGTAGTAGTAGGAATGTCTGGAGGAGTGGATTCCTCTGTAGCAGCATATTTATTAAAAGAGCAGGGCTATGATGTTATCGGAGTGACGATGCAGATATGGCAGGATGAAGAACAGGCCATGCAGGAAGAAAATGGTGGCTGTTGTGGATTGTCTGCCGTAGACGATGCCAGACGTGTAGCCCAGCAGCTTGACATTCCATATTATGTTATGAATTTTAAAAATGAATTTAAAGATAAGGTAATGGATTATTTTGTCCGTGAGTATCTATGCGGCAGAACTCCCAATCCCTGTATTGCCTGCAATCGCTATGTGAAGTGGGAGTCATTGTTAAAACGAAGCATGGAAATTGGTGCAGACTATATTGCAACCGGTCATTATGCCAGAATTATGCAACTTGCAAATGGTCGTTATACACTTAAGACTTCCGTAACGGCAGCAAAAGACCAGACCTATGCACTTTATAACTTAACACAAGAACAGTTATCGCATACACTGATGCCGGTTGGAGATTATACCAAAGACCAGATTCGTGAAATCGCAGGAGAAATGAATATATCCGTTGCCCATAAACCGGATAGTCAGGAAATCTGCTTTATCCCAGATCATGATTATGCGTCTTTTATTGAACGTGAAACAGGCGGATGCGTTCCGGGAGCGGGAAACTTTGTGACAAAAGATGGAATTGTTTTGGGACGACATAAAGGCATTACTCATTATACAATCGGACAACGAAGGGGCTTAAATCTTGCTATGGGGCACCATGTATTTGTAACAGAGATTCGTCCTGAAACGGATGAAGTTGTGATCGGTGAAAATGAGGATGTTTTTTCGGATAGACTTTTATGTAGACAGCTTAACTTTATGTCTGTAGCAGGTATTCCGGATAAAATGAGAGTTATGGCAAAAATACGTTATGCACATAAAGGCGCAATGGCAACACTTAATAGAATTGATACTGACACCATTGAGTGCATATTTGATGAACCGGTTCGTGCAATTACTCCGGGACAGGCTGTTGTATTTTATGAAAATGATTATATTGTAGGTGGTGGAACGATACAGTAATAAAAAAAGACCGGAACCGGTCTTTTTTTGTATGCGTATTATAATTTCATGTATTCAGCAACTCGTCCGTCAAATACGGAGTAGTAGCGGAAACCACAATCTTTTAAGATTTCTTCGGCACGGTTAAAATAGTCACCAACGTGGTCGGCGGTGTGTGCATCCGAGCCAATTGTAATGACTTCACCACCCAATTCTTTGTAGCGTTTTAAAATAGCGGTGCAGGGATGTACATCAGTTAATCCTTTTTTTATTCCACCGGTATTTAATTCAATTCCTTTTTCATTTTCGATTAAATATCGTAAGATTTCATCAAAGATATCTTTGTAAGTTTCGTAGCGGTAATTCAAATCTTTGTTTGGACCGTAGCGTACTACATAATCTAAATGTCCATAAACATCAAAGTTATTGAATTTCTTGACGTTATTTAATATAGAAGTAAAGTATTCGCGGTATGCTTCTTCTTCGGGTCTGCCTTCATAAAATTCTGGATAAAAAGGATCGACACCATTGCAGACATGAGTAGAGGCAATAATGAAGTCAAAATCATGGGACTTTGCATAAATCACATTGTCACGCAGGGCACATTCCTGAAGGCCTAATTCAATACCAAAGCAGATTTGAATCTGGGATTCATATTTTTTCTTGTAGCGAAGTAAATCATATAAATAGGAATCCGTATTAATTTCAAACATTTTATCCGGCATATCCGGTCTATAAGGATATTGAAAATCCATATGCTCCGTAAGGCAGATATATTTTAATCCTTTTTTTATTGCGGATTGTATAATTTCTTCCATGGGAGCATCAGAGTCTCCGGAAAAAGAAGAGTGTAAATGATAATCAGACAGAATTGGCATGATAATTCTCCTTTTTTTATTGAATATTTGTCTTTATGACTGTACATATTATAAAAAGACTGTTTTGAGTATATAGGAAATAACCAAAAAAAGCAAAGAGAATGGATTTTATTTAGTGATTTCTTAAGAAAGTTTGGAAAAAGGACTTGTTTTCCAAATATTTTTCATTTACGTCTTGAATTTTAAATATAAATTGGTTAAAATAACAGTGCTGATAAAATTTTGACAATCATAATATTCTTATGTTGTCAAAAAAAAATAAATCAATTCACTTTTTAGGAGGAATAAAAATGGCAGTAAGAGTAGCAATTAATGGTTTTGGCCGTATCGGTCGTCTTGCATTCAGACAGATGTTTGGTGCAGAAGGATATGAAG
>CAZAQH010000126.1:0-3848 GCA_964487395.1 uncultured Lachnospiraceae bacterium
ACTTTCCCCCTCTTGCAACTTCTTTTGATGTTTTTCTGATTTACAAACTGGAATTTAATAATACAATTACCAACATAAAGCATAAAATCAGCCTTTGCTGTCTGCATTTTAATCTTCTAAACAAGAATTTATTGTTGCGCTTACCCACATGAAGGGAGAAATAATACTGCACCGTCTGCATTAAATTCTCAAAAGCAGGAAACTATCATAGTAATTACCCACGTAAAAAGTAAAATCAATTCTTACTGTCTACAATTTAATTTCACAAACATAAATCTATCAATACTTTTACCCCAATAAAGGATAAAATCAACGCACACTGTCTGTAATACAATCTTACAGACTCCGATTTATTGATATTATATATCATTCCAGCTTGGTAATGGAGAATCATTTTTGATGGCTTCATTAACCAGGCTGTAGTAACGAATTTTTTCCTGCAGAAGTGTTAGTCCTGCTTCTAAATCTTTCATGGTTTCTAAAGCTTTTTCTTCTCGATTTTTCATCATGTCTAATATTTTCTCGGAATTGGCTACCATATCTTTTTCATATGTGAAAAAGGCCTTGATTTCATCTAAAGGAAGCAGAGCCTTCTTAAAGCATTCTATTGCATTTAAGCGTTCTACATGAGATTCATTATAGATTCTGCGATATGAATTGATATGCTCCACATTTTCAATTATTCCAATTTTTTCATAGTAGCGAATTGTGGATGCTGGCAGGTTAAACATCTTGGAAAGCTCCGTAATAGTATAAGACATAATTCCTCCAAAAAATGCTTGAGTTAAAGTTAACTTCAAGTTGTATGATATTAATATAATACTAAATAACAAGGAGATTAACAATGGAAAATTTTGATTTTTATTCACCTACATTTTTTGCATTCGGTAAAGACCGTGAAAGCGATTGTGGGGATTTGATTAGAAAAATTGGTGGCAGTAAGGTATTGATTCATTATGGTGGTGGTTCCGTCATTCGTTCCGGATTATTAGAGAGAGTAAAAGAGTCTCTGAAGAAATCTGATATTGAATTTGTGGAGCTTGGTGGTGTTATGCCAAATCCAAGAAGTGGTCTTGTATATGAAGGAATTGAACTTTGTAAAAAAGAGAAGGTCAATTTTATTCTTGCAGTTGGTGGTGGAAGTACAATAGATTCTTCTAAGGCAATTGCAGCGGGTGTCGTATATGACGGAGATTTCTGGGATTTTTATCAGGGAAAGAGAATAGAAGAGGCACTTCCGGTAGGGACAATTCTTACCATCGCGGCGGCTGGCTCTGAGGGTTCACCTGATTCTGTTATTACGAATGAGGATGGAATGATTAAGAGGGGTGCGTCAGGAGATGCAATCCGTCCTAAATTTTCTATTTTAAATCCGGTGCTTACAACAACACTTCCCGCATACCAGACAGCATGTGGTATTACAGATATCGTGGCACATTTATATGAACGTTACCTTACAAACTCTCAGGATGTTGAAGTTACAGATCGTCTGATTGAATCACTCATTCTGACCATGAAGACAGAGGCTCCAAAGGTTATGACTAATCTTAAGGATTATGAAGCCAGAGCCAATATTATGTGGGCTGGAATGGTTGCACACAATAATATAGTTGGGGTTGGTCGTTCTCAGGACTGGACCAGCCATCAGATAGAACATGAATTATCTGCATTGTATGATTGTGCTCATGGTGCAGGTCTTGCGGTAACGATGCCTGCAGTCTTTACTTATAATATGTCTCATGATGTTATGAGATTTGCACAGATTGCGGTTCGAGTATGGGGATGTCAGATGGATTTTGCACATCCGGAGGTTACTGCCAAGGCAGGAATTGAAGCACTTAGAAGCTTCCTGCAATCCATTGGTATGCCGAAGAACTTTGAGGAACTTGGTGCTAAAGAGGAAGATATTGAGAAACTTGCATACACCTGCTGCTTTGGCAAGGGAGATGAAGGTGGAAAAATAGGCGGCTTTGTGACACTCGAACAAAAGGATGTAGAAGCAATTTACAAATTGATGGTTTAGGAAAGGCAGGAGAGCAGGAGATGGAAAAGATAAAATGGGGTGTATTAGGAACTGCAAATATTGCTAAGGGATGTACCATTCCAGGTATGGTGCAGGCAAAAAACTGTGAGCTTTACGCAATCGCAGGTAGAAATCCAGAAAAAGTGAACGAATTTAAAAACGAATTCGGATTTATGAAGGCCTATACCGATTATGAATCCTTATTACAGGATGAAGAAGTTTGTGCCGTATATATACCACTTCCTAATCAATTACATTATGAATGGGTAATGAAAGCAATTGAAGCAGGGAAAAATGTCTTATGTGAAAAACCACTCGCTCCTACTGCAAAACAGGTAGCAGAATTATTTGAAGCTGCAAGAAAAAAGGGAGTCATTTTGATGGAGGCGTTTGCATATCTTCATACACCTTATATAGATGCATTAAAACAGGAAATAGATAGCAAATCCATTGGTGAAATATCCTATATTGAGAGTGCTTTTTTGACTTCAAGCTACAAGCAGAGCAATATTCGTATGCAGAAATCTTGTTTTGGTGGTGCTACGTATGACCTTGGTTGCTATTGTACAAGTATGATTTTAAGAATGTTAGGAAAAGAACCGGCAATGATTCAGGGTGTTGCTGAATTTTCAGATGAACAGGTAGATTTACTCACAACAGTTATTATGAACTTTGGGAATGGAGTGAGAGCTTCGTTTACTTGTGGTATGAATTTTGAAACAGAAATGAATCACAGATTTGACCGATTATATATCCATGGTTCAAAAGGATATATAAAATCCGATACAGAGTTCAACCAAGAGGGTGAACTCACCTATACTCTTTGTGTGGATGGAAAAGAAGAAATAAAAACAGTCAGTGTACTTCATAATTATAGACTTGAGGTGGAACAGTTAGGAAGATGTATCACGGACAATGAACAGCCACACATATCAGAGGAGTTCTCCGGTATGAACGCCAGAACACTTGATAAGGTACTTTCTGCAATAGGGTATAGCGAAGCATAGAATGGAAAGTAATGGGAAGGCATATTACTTTATGCCTTCCCAATTTTTATCATAAGGGCTTCTTGAAGTACATGAGAGAAGTTAATTCCCATAGCAGAAGCTTCTTCATTAAGCCATTCGGGAAGTGTTAGAGTCTTTTTTACAGCTTTTGAATTATACATTTTGCGATAAACCATCGTATCACATTTTACTAAATTGATAAATTCACCTGATGAAATAGAAAGTGCAGTCGATTTTGAGGGCACTGGAATAACCTTTTTATCTACTTCATATCCATAAAGTACAAGTGCGAGAGCATCTTCGGCCATTTCCATTGCATCTTCAAGCGAATTGCCACATGTATAACACCCTTCTAAATCTGGAAATACTACAGAGTATTGATTATTTTCTTCTTCCGTAAAAATAGCTGGATATACATATTTTGCCATATGAAACCTCCTATCATTGATGAATTGGGCAGGAATATCATTTAAGCCCAGCATCTTTTAAAATGTTATTTAGTGTACCAATTGGAATTTCTGCTTTATGTCTTGGAACTGCAAACTGTTTTCCAGTTATTGAACTAGTCCAGATATCATGATTACTACCGTGTCTAAGAACTGTACAATTGCCTCTTTTTAATATTTTTAAAAGCTCTTGTGTTTTCATTAGTATATCTTTTCGACAAAAATATAATAACACGTATTAACACGTGCGTCAATGTGGATTATAAAAAAATGATGAATAAAAAGAACGGGTTTTTAATAGAAAATAATTCAATAAAATGATATTGGGGTCAAAAGCCCCACTTTAGCACCTTGAAAAATTTATATATTTTG
>CAZAQH010000127.1:0-1834 GCA_964487395.1 uncultured Lachnospiraceae bacterium
TATATGCTCTGAAACATCAGTAAAATCAAGGCCTATGAATTATGAAATTCTCTCATATATTTTTTTATTTCTTGTTGTTCTTCTTCTATTTTAACTATTCTCTGTTTTAATGCTTCTTCTCTTTTTTTATTGTCCATTTTTCTTCACCCTGTAATACACATTCCATCATCTTGTGTATTAATCGTATTTATCAATAAATCAAACTCAACGAATTCCAAATTTAGACTTCTGATATTTGCTACATCTTCATCTAACGTAGTACCATAATCAGACAAACTATCTTTTTGTTTATTATAGGAATTTTTAAGTATGGAATTGACCTGGATGGTTGATTCATCATCCGTTGGTGATATTTCTTTTGCACACAATGCTTCATTGGCGGTATCTATAACTGCTGCATCACCTTCTACCATTACTTCATCTACGCTAATTTCCGACATTTTATTCTCCTCCCAGCAAAATATCTGCATCTTTCGTTTCTGTTTCTTTTTCTATATCATATTTTTTTGTCAATTCATCAATTTTAGATTGAATATCTTTCAAACTTTGTTCTTTTTCTTCACCTGATATTGTTGTATTGCTTTCTGTTTGAGATTTATCCAACATATACGCATATAGTAACAATTCATCATCTGATAACTGCATCGCTTTTTCTTCTGCCTGTTTTGCTTCTAATCTACATATGTAAATCCAATATTCAAGTTCTTTAATATTTGTTTTTAATGATATTTTTTCAAGAATATTTGTTTTTTGCTCATCTGTAAGACTTTCACTTTGTAGATAAGCCTTGGCAAGTATATATTTCTGATGAACATCCATCTCTTCGACTGATATTGATTTTAATGCATCAATTAAAGCGATCTTATCATTTTCTATATATGCATTATCTGCTCTGTTAACCGCTGTTAAATAAGGAATGGTTTTAAAAAATTGAATGCCTCCATAAATGCCTAGCCCCACAGTTGATAAGAAAAATAATACTGTTGCAATCATAAACAACAAATTTGTCTTTTTATTTACAAGTTTTGTTGTCTTTTTTTTTTTTTGCAAATAACTATTTTTTAAATGTTCTAAATAGTCTACAATTTCTTCCGTTGTCTGCATTTCAAAAAAAAGGGGCTATTATATCATTTTTCTGGAATAACTCTTCTCCACCCTCCAAATAATCCTCATAATCATATACATCAAATAGTACGCATCCAACACTAACTCTTCTTTTTCTGACATTTCTCCCATGATAATGCTCCTTTATTCATACATATCTTCTATCTTTATTTTTTTCAACCTTCTATTTCTTTTTTTGCAATATCCAATCAATACAGCGAAAAATATTCCGAAAGCACATCCTGTAAACGGATAGAGCCATGTATCTGTTTGCTCTGTCATTACTTGTTCTTTTTTTATTGTTCTTTGCGTATCTTGTTGAAACATCATTTGAACAATTACGGAATCCATCTGTTCCTCTTTCATTTTATTCACAAAGATTTGTGACATCACATATTGTTGATTTTGTATTTCTTTTTGATTGACATATGCTACTGTCTCTTTAAAATCAATTGTAAATAGCGGAACTTTATTTAACTCTGTAAGCGATGAATATGTATTCCCTTTGTTTTGCAATATTTCTTCATCAAAATTAAGTTTTGTTTCAGCCATGTTTTATCCTCTAAAAATTATGCACTTTTCATCTCTCGATTAGTTATATATTTTCTGATTGATAAGTATCCAAAGCCTAATAACCAGAGAACTACACACACTAAATATATTTGTTTTGCTGTTGTGATATCTTCAAATAATGAAAAATTAGTCTGAAGCTGGCTGTCATCCTTGGCCT
>CAZAQH010000127.1:1934-3637 GCA_964487395.1 uncultured Lachnospiraceae bacterium
TCCTTGGCCTGTGTAATGCGTGCATCTACATTTTCAACTGTTCCTTTGTATGCATCATTAATATTGGTCTGAAGTGTTGTGACATTTTCATTCGTCGTAGTATAGACATCCCTTACATAATCTAAATATGCAGAATGTGTCTCTGTACTTTTTTCCTGAATCTTTGATACGTTTCCACCGAATTCGTTAAGCTTTGAATTGATTGCTTCTGCATCATAATAATTATATGGATTAAACGCTCCAAAATTGTTCATGTATGTACTCATCGCTGTGGTCGTATTTCCGGTCTCTGTACTGATTTTATCTGCTTCTGCCTGTATTTCTGTCTTGAGTGGATTGATTACCTTATTATCAAATATTGTCTCAATCTGTGCAAAATCCATCGTCGGTAATGCATCTACATCTGTCATAATTGCAGAAAAAACCGGACTCATATTAAGTGTATTGCTACCGGTAGAAGTTGGTGCTGCTGGTAATTCATTTACTTGTTGTTTTATAGTTTCAATATCATCTTCTGTAAGTGTTCCGTTACTGAGCGCCGTTTTTGCATCATCTAGACTGGATATCAAATCGTTCGTTTTATCCGATAATTCAGAATTATAATCACTATTAACACTGGATAAAGCATTATTAAACCTTTCGTCTATTAATGTCTGTACATCTGAATTAACAGGGGATGCCGGTGTAATGCTTACTCCTTCCTCTATACGGGGAAGTCCCAATTTTTCTCTTAAATCATTCTTACCCTCTGCCATATTTTCACTGTAATTGCTCAATCCGGTTTTTATTTCATCGACACCTGCCTGATATACGACTACATCCTCATTATTTTTAGTAATATCTACTGACTGCATTGTCGAATTAAGAAGTGTGATTTGATCATTCACTGCTGTCTCGTCTTGTTTAATAAGATCAAATGCTGCTTTACCATCATCGCAGAATTTCTGATATGCACCATGCATAGAAGTTACTAATTCCTGATTGGCGGAATATTCGCTGCTTAAATCCATTGGTTCAATATTATTTTCTACCTGTTGCAATGGGGTATAGTCTAATGCTGTCAATAATTTTTGTGGGTCAATGCTGTTTAAATTCGCCAGATCTGTATTATCATTGTTCATGATAGTAACGGCGGAATCCTGTACATCATGGAATTCATTTAAAATGGCTTCCACATACATATAGGACATATTGGTATTTAATGACAGCTCAAAATCCCTGATTGCTGTCAGCGTTAAGACACTGACGTCTTCTCTCAGGTTGGGATTAAGTGCATGTAAGTGTGGATTTCTGTGGATTGGTATTTAGACTTGTGGCATCTTTCGAGAAATTTGCCGGAATGATAACATATCCTGCATAACTTCCATTTTCAATTCCAGTCCTTGCTTCCTCTAATGTGGATGCAATAAGATTTTCATTGGAAAAGTCCATTAATCTCTCAGCATAAAAGATTTGTTTGTTTTCTGTCTTTATTCCTTCATCAAGATTAACGACAGCAATTTTTGTAACGGTCTCGGCCTGTATACTTTTAGTAACATTTTTTTGTTCTGTCTGAATTCCGACAATAATTCCACCAATTACTAAAAGCACACCAAAAATGATTGCAGTAAATATTTCTGCAATTTTAAATATTTTTTTCATGATTATTCCCTCTTTCACCATTCTTTTATCCCAAAATATAATTCCCTATATTAGAATACTAT
>CAZAQH010000128.1:0-3514 GCA_964487395.1 uncultured Lachnospiraceae bacterium
AAATATCATAAGAAGCTGAAATCATCTTAATCATTATTTTATCTTCTTCTCTCGGATTTTTCTTCGCTTTTAAAGATGCCACAAACATTTTCATTAACAGTTTAGAGTCAGATGACATCTTTTCGTAATTCATACCACCTGGGCAATAAAACACTCTGACCTTCTTCTGTTCTTCTTCATTAAAGTTGTGATTAAGTGCCTGTTCCACTTCCGGATTTTCCATTGGACTTCCACCAACACAAAAAGCTACTAATTTTTTACCATCCCATTTAGACATATTGGATTTAAACCAAGCAAGCTTACTGATTCCGCCTGCACATGCCCATCCCCCAAATACAATGGTATCGTAATCCTCCAAACTGTATTTCTTTATTTGCTCAAATGGCACGCATTCTGCATGAACTTCCTATGCAATCCATTCTGCATATCGTTTTGTAAATCCTGTCTGCGAATGATAGATAATAATTGTTTTCATTTACTTTTCTCCTTTATTCCTTCAAGTAACTGAAAAATACCACAATCACTAACCTCTGTCAATGATTGTGGTACTTGTTTACAGATAAAATGCTAATACGACCACAAACACACCCAGTAATAAAGTGCTGTAATCCCTTATTTCAAATTTTGTTAATTTATAACAACTATTTTTATTTCTTAAATGAAATCCCCGCAGTTCTGCTGCAATCGCCACACTATCAATTTTCTGTACAGAGGAAACCAGTAAGGGAACACATAACGGAATCACCAGTTTTATTTTTTTTGCAAAATTTCTTGTGTCAAATTCTACGCCTCTTGCTGTCTGTGCTTCCATTATCGCCTGCATATCCCCCGAAAATGCCGGAATAAATCGGATGGCCGAGGTAATTGCAAATGCATATTTATATGGAATGTGACATTTTCCAACTAATGCATTTGACAAGTCATTCATTTTCGTAAGTGTTAACATTAATGCCAACGGAAGGGTGGCACCAATCAAACGTAACACTACTCTAACCGCTGTTATAACACCATCATCGGTAATTGCAAATCCAAATAGAAGCGTAAATAATGCATTTCCATGTCTTATAAATAAAACTTGCAGCACAAATAAAAATATAGAGATTTTAAGAAGTCCTTTTAAAAGTTTTAATGCTTTATTAAAAATACCACCCAATGCTCCAATTAACAGATCAATAATAAGCAATCCAAGCAAAAATAAAATACTGTCACTTACAAAGCATCCTACACAAATCATGAATGCAAGTAAAATCTTAGTCCTTGGATCTAATTTATGTATAATTGAATCTCCGGGAATGTAATCTAAAAATCCTTTCATAATCTGGATACTTCCTTTCGCTGCATAATTTTTTCTGTCATTTCTTCGGCACTGTATACTCTGCCAATTTTGTCTCCGACACACATAGAAAGTTCCACAATTTGCGGTGGAAGAATTGATGCTTTTTTCATAGTCTCTTTTTCGTAAAAAATATCCTTTGGATTGCCGTCTGCAACCAGTTCTCCTCTATTCATTAAAAGAGCACGTTTCGCATAATCCAGAACAATCTCCATATCATGTGTTACCATAATTACCGTAATGCCTTTTTCATTTAATCTCTTCACAAATTCCATAATCTGAATACACTCTTTGTAATCAAGTCCTGTAGTTGGCTCGTCTAAAATCAATATCTCCGGTTCATTCACCAATACTGATGCTAATGCCACTTTCTGACGTTCTCCTCTACTCATCATAAAGGGGGCATCTTCTTCATTTAAATCAAGACTTTGTAACGTTTTTGCTAACATTTCCTTTTGTTGTTCTTTATCAATATCTGCACATTCCAGTGAAAAAAACAGTTCTTCTCTTACTGTATTTTTACATATTTGTCTATCCGGATTTTGAAATAAAAAGCCAATCTGCGAAGCAAACGAACTTGCTTTTTCTTTTTTCGTATCGGTTCCATTAATAAAAACACTACCTTCTGACGGACATAACAATCCTCTTATTAACTTGGAAACAGTTGATTTACCTGCTCCATTTGCACCTATAATTGCAACAAACTCACCCTTTTGAATCGTAATGGAAATATTTTTTATAACTGAGGAATCCTCATATCCATAGGAAACATTTTTAAGTTCAATCATACTAATGCCTCCTCTACCATCTTTTTAGCTGCTTCAACATTTACCGGTATGTTTCCACGATACAAATTCTTTTCTGCCAATGCATTATATAAGGTTACAATACGTGGTACATTAATACCCATATTCTGCATTTGCTCCGCGCTATTCTGCATAACCTCGCCAACCGTACCAAAACATGCCAGTCTACCTTTTTCCATTACTCCAAGTTGTTTACAGTATTCGCAAAGCAGCATGATTTTTTGCTCAACCACTACAATGGTAATTCCAAATTCGCGATTTAACTCCCTTAGGATTTCGAACAACTGACGGCTGCTTGATGGATCCAGTTCTCCGGTAGGCTCATCCAATACAATAATCTGTGGTCTCAGTGCAATAATTGCAGCGACTGCTACCTTCTGTTTCTGCCCGCCACTTAAGGAACTGATTGTTCTGTGTCTAAGTTCTCTTATTCCAACTTTTTCCAGCGCATCTGTCATTCTTTTTTCAATCTCTTCTTTTGGCACTGAAAAATTTTCAAGTCCAAAGAGCAGCTCATCTTCTACCACAGATGCTACCATTTGTGCATCAACATCCTGAAAGACACTGCCGACAATCGCCGATAATATTTCCGGCTTATTGTCTACCGTATCCAGTCCGTTAATTAAAACCTCTCCATAGAAATCACCTTTGAAATGATGTGGAATTACTCCGTTTATAGCATAGGTTAATGTTGTTTTTCCCGCACCACTGTTTCCTATTATTCCAACAAATCCACCATCTTCTATTTTTAAATTGATGTCATTTACTGCTGTCTTGTTGCCATTTTGATATTTAAAAGTAAATTTGTTTATTTCAATCATTTGTTTGCTCCAAACTGTTTGCTGTTTATTTTTTAAGTGCTGCACGAAGTGGAATATAAAGCACATTTACAATTACTGCATTAAAAACTGCTGTAAAAAATATAATCGGTACATATGCTGCCATAGCCGAAATATCTGCTCTTGTAAATACAAACAGGCATACCACATACATGGAGCCACTTACTACTGTACTAAAAAATGCTGTTACAATTGGTTGTAAATTAATCTTCTTAGTCTGAAGCGGAAGCTTCAAAAGTACTGCCATAGTCACTGCTCCAAGCAGCTCACTGATAAAATTAAGATATGGTGTTCCCGGAAAGAGCTGACATATTGCTCCTGCTAAAAGACCAATAATTGCACTTTCATATAATCTTGGTTTGATTAAAAGAATTGCAAGACAATACATTGCAATAATAAAGTTTGGTTTCATTCCTCCAATATTCACAAATGCCCCTACAAAATATTTCAGTACCGCTCCTGCTGCAAGTAAAACGGCTACTAAAATTAAATCTGAAATTCCCATGCTCTTTTTTTCTTGTACTGCGATTACTCTT
>CAZAQH010000129.1:0-3336 GCA_964487395.1 uncultured Lachnospiraceae bacterium
AAAAAAGTGAGGATAAAAAGATGAAAATTACGTTAAAAGATGGTTCCGTTAAGGAATATGCACAAGCTATGTCAGTAATTGAGATTGCAGCTGATTTAAGTGAAGGACTTGCAAGAGTTGCATGTGCAGGTGAGGTAGACGGAAAGGTTGTAGATTTAAGAACGGTAGTAGATAAAGATGCTACTGTAAATATTTTAACTGCTAATGATGCAGAAGGACTTAGAACAATTCGCCACACAACATCACATGTATTGGCAGAAGCAGTAAAAAGACTTTATCCAAATGCTAAGCTTACAATCGGACCTTCTATTGACGAAGGATTCTATTATGATTTTGAGGCAGAACCTTTTTCAAGAGAAGACCTTGATAAGTTAGAAGCAGAGATGAAAAAAATTATCAAAGAAGGCAATAAACTTGAAAAATTTACCCTTCCTAGAAATGAAGCAATTAAATTCATGGAAGAAAAAGGTGAACCATATAAGGTAGAACTGATTCGGGATTTACCGGAAGATGCAGAGATTTCTTTTTACAGCCAGGGAGAGTTTACAGACCTTTGTGCAGGACCTCATTTAATGAGCACCAAAAATATCAAGGCATTTAAACTTATTTCTTCTTCTATGGCATATTGGAGAGGCGATTCCAACAAAGCACAGTTACAGAGAATCTATGGAACTGCTTTTGCAAAGAAAGAAGAACTGGAAGCATACCTTGTTCATTTAGAAGATATTAAAAAACGTGACCATAATAAATTAGGCCGTGAGATGGAACTGTTCAATACAGTTGATGTTATCGGACAGGGACTTCCTATTTTCCCACCTAAGGGCACAAAAATGATTATGAAGCTCCAGAGATGGATTGAAGATTTAGAGGATAAAGATTGGGGATATGTAAGAACAAGAACTCCACTTATGGCAAAAAGTGACTTGTATAAGATTTCAGGACATTGGGATCATTATAAAGATGGAATGTTTGTACTTGGAGATGAGGATAAGGATAAAGAAGTATTTGCACTTCGCCCTATGACATGCCCATTCCAGTATTATGTATATAAGAATACACAGAAATCTTATAGAGATTTACCATATCGTATGAGTGAGACTTCTACTTTATTCCGCTGTGAAGATTCAGGAGAAATGCATGGACTTACCCGTGTACGTCAGTTCACGATTACAGAAGGACACTTGGTAATTCGTCCAGACCAGACAGATGAAGAATTACAGAGATGTTTTGACCTGGCATATTATATTTTAACCACTTTGGGATTACAGGAGGATGTAACGTATCGTCTGTCTAAATGGGATCCTAAGAATACAGAGAAATATCTTGGAGATGAAAATTACTGGAATTCTACACAGGAATTATTACGTACTATTTTAGTGGAAAAGAATGTTCCATTTACAGAAGAAGATGGAGAAGCAGCTTTCTATGGCCCTAAGATTGATATCCAGGCCAAGAACGTATATGGTAAAGAAGATACTATGATTACCATTCAGCTTGACTGTGCGATTGCTGAAAACTTTGATATGTACTATGTAGACCAGAATGGTGAAAAGAAACGTCCATATATCATCCATAGAACTTCAATGGGATGCTACGAGAGAACACTTGCATGGTTAATTGAAAAATATGCAGGTAAATTCCCAACCTGGCTTTGCCCAGAGCAGGTACGTGTACTTCCTATTTCTGAAAAATACATGGACTATGCACAGAAGGTAGAAGCAGAACTTAAGAAAAATGATATTGATGTAACGGTTGATAATCGTTCTGAAAAGATTGGCTACAAGATTCGTGAAGCCAGAATGGATAAACTCCCATACATGCTTATCGTAGGACAGCAGGAAGAGGAAGATGGACTTGTATCCGTTAGAAGCCGTTTCGCAGGAGATGAAGGACAGAAGCCATTACAGGAATTCATAGATCAGATTTGCAAGGAAATCCGTACAAAAGAAATTAGAAAAGAAATGGTAACGGAAGAAACAGCAAAATAAAGAAATATGTTTAGATAACAAAAAAAGGGTCATACTACTAATAAACCCAATATCGGTATTTTTAAACCGATATATTGGATAAAAACGGAGGTGGCCCAAATGGCAGAATTAAAATGTAACGCAGAAAGTTGTACTTATAACAAAAGTGAATACTGCTGCAAAGGTGATATTATGGTAGGAGGAAAGCACGCATGTGACTGTGATGAAACATGTTGTGAAAGTTTCGCAGAAAAACGTGATGATTCATACACCAGTGCATTAGAACATCCAAGCAAAATTATAAGTATTGACTGCGAAGCAAGTAAATGTGTGTATAACAGCAATTATAAATGTCTTGCCGACAAAGTCGAAATCAAAGGCTGTGGTGCCAGTGATTGTGGCGAAACTGCTTGTGGGACATTTAAAGAAGAATAAGAGAATATAAGTGAATCAAAGCCCCGCCAAATAGTGTTTTGTGGGGCTTTTGCTGACTGTCCATACTCTTTGCACTTGATACGGGGGAATGAGGGAGAAAGAGAACATTTCCCTGTAATATTAGAGGGAAGTAACTATGTTAGAGAATGCAATACGGGGAAATTAGGACTATGGGGAAAATCCCCGGTAATAATGAGGTTCAAAGTCATATATTTAGAACTAAAATACGGGGAAATGGAGAATATATAGATAGTCCCCGGTAATAATGAAATTCAAGTCGTTTATTATGAACTAAAATACGGGGAAAGAGAGTATAAAGTAAAAATTTCCTGGTATTGATTCAAAGTTGCTTATCTTTTGGGGGTTAATATAAATTTACAGTGTATAGAAAAATGTGTTATTATCTAATATATTAAAGTATGAATTTAAAACTGCGATACATAGAGGTGCAAATAAATGACAAGAGAAGAAAATATAAGAGAAATAGATGAAGCAATATATGCAGGCAATAGAGCATTAAATGCCTTGAGTGAAGCACAATCGAATCTGTCAATGGCAAGAGGCATGGGTGTATGGGATATGCTTGGCGGAGGTCTTATTAGTGGTTTTATCAAGCATTCTAAAATGGGAGCAGCACAAAGATGCATGGAACAGGCAGAACAGGAATTGGAGGCATTTCAGAGAGAATTGGCAGATGTTCAGATGAATGCAAGTTATCGCCTGGATTTTGATGGATTATCCAAATTCATGGATTTGGTTTTTGATAATTTTCTTGTGGATTTACTCATCCAGTCAAGAATCAAAGAAATGCAGCAACGTGTTGCAGATATTAAGGAACAGGTGCAGCAGATGATATACCATTTGCAGTCTTTACGAACGGATATGGAACGGGAAATATAGAATGATGAAAATTGCTGAAAAATCCAAATTGACT
>CAZAQH010000130.1:0-291 GCA_964487395.1 uncultured Lachnospiraceae bacterium
GAAGATTGCTATGAAATATTTAAAGATGGCTTGTATGAGAATCAGTTGTTTCGTAAGACACTTGGAACCGCAGAATCCTATCTGGATGCCAAAAAACTTTCAGGCAGGAAGAAATGGTCGGAAGAATCACATTTGAATAAATACGAGAATGATTGGATTGTTACTATTTTAGAAAAGACGGATACATATGATTTGGGCTATGATTATCACCAATGCGGTATTTGTAAACTTTGCACAGATGAGAACTGCTTTGAACTTGCACATTATCTATGCCGATTTGACTTTGTATTG
>CAZAQH010000130.1:301-3315 GCA_964487395.1 uncultured Lachnospiraceae bacterium
GGAACGTACCATGACAATTGCAGATGGAGCATCATATTGTGATTTTCGATATAGTAAAAAAGGGTGAAAAAGAAAGTACAATGCACTGGTTCCATTGACATGTTATCTATGTACTGATTGACCTCAAAAGGCAGATAGGATAAAATAAATGGTAATTTATACTACATAAACCGGAAAATTTATGAAGTATTAAATATCATTTAATCAGGGGCGTGACTATGAACAAAATATTTACAGGAAAAGATAATCATTTACGTGCAGGATGGCAGATAGTTCTTTGCTTTCTCACCTATTTTGCGGCTAACATGGTGATGCAGTTAATTCTTGGATTACTTATTAATGCTTTTCAAATACAGATCACAGAATCGGTAGAATTATTATTATATATCGTGATTGAACTTCCAACCGTTTTAGCACTTATTTTTGTATTTACAAAGATTAATGGTTGTTCCGTGCGTGTCATGGGCATTGATTCTGTTAAAAACAGCTGGCGTCAATTTATAGTAGGTTCACTGATTGGCGTTATCAGTATAGCGATTCTTGCCGTTATTAGTTATTTGATTGGCGATTATCATGTTGTTCAAATTGGATTTATGCCAATCATATTAATCTATTTTTTGTATTATATAGTAGTTGGTATTTCAGAGGAAATACTATGTCGAGGATTTTTACAACAGACCATATTAATCAGATGGGGCGTAGTGGCAGCAATCTTATTTTCATCGTTTTTGTTTGCATCCCTGCATTTAGCCAATGCTAATTTCTCTTTGATTGCAATGATTAATACTGCGTTAGTGGGTATTATATTTGGTATTTTTGTGATTCGTTATGACAATATAGCAGCGGCAATTGGTTTTCATATATTCTGGAATTTCTTTCAGGGAAATATTTTTGGCGTATCCGTCAGTGGTAAGGCAGAAGCAGCATCGCTTATTAAAGTAATTCGTGATAAGGATACTATATGGACAGGTGGGGCATACGGTCTTGAGGGCGGATTATTATGTTCCGTTGTGCTACTCATTATCATTGTGTTGCAACTTCGATTTATGAAACAGCGTCCCGTAAATGAAGAATTTAAAGCATTGACACAAAAGGCAGAACCCCGTTTTCCATTTTTACCATAAAGTGTATTGGCACCTTATACATAAAAAGATACCTCTTGCAAAGCATTCAGGACCTCTTACCGATAAAGTATTGTGCTGCTTTGTGAAGTCAGTTAAGATATGAAAAAGAGGAAGAAGAGGTATACAGATGGATAAAAACGAAATCAAAGAATTATATAATATAAGCAATTTTAAAATGATTGGGCAGGGGAATACTGCTGCAATATATCAGTACGAGCAGGGAAGAATTCTTAAGCTGTTTCGCGAAGGACTGCCTACTACAATTATCTTTAGAGAATATGAAAATACAAAAGCAATTCAGTCAAAGCTGACAAGTATACCAAAAGCCTATGAAATGGTTAGCTATGAAGGTCGTTACGGTATTGTTTATGAACAGATTATTGGTAGAGATTTAATTAAGGTAATGTTTGGAAAACTATATCGCTTACATTTTTATTCTAAAATGCTTGCTTCTATTCATGCTAAAATGCATAGCACAGAAGTGGATGTAGCGTATTCTGTAAAAGACAAGCTTAGTAATGACGTAACGTATGCAGAGGAACTTTCTGATTCCGAGAAAGCAATTATTACAAAGTATATTGCAACACTTCCAGAGGGAACCAGCCTTTGTCATTTTGACTATCATCCGGGAAATGTGATGCTGCAACAGGATAGTCCGGTAGTGATTGACTGGATGACTGCTTGTACAGGTAATCCATGTGCCGATGTTGCCAGAACGCTCCTTATGCTAAAGTATGGAGAAATGGAACATGTAAGTAGTTTTATGAATAAAATAGTGCATATGTTCATGAAAAAAATAAAGAAAACATATTATGCTGAGTATAAGAAAATTACGGGTATTACGGATCAGGAGATAGAGCAATGGATGCTTCCGGTTGTAGCAGCAAGGTTATCCGAATGGCTCACCAATCATGAACGTGCACAGTTGTTAGCATTTACAAGAGAAAAAATAATGGATATACAAAATAACCAATAAGAGACTACAGTAAATTGAGAACTTTTTTACATTGCATTATGTTATTTTTCTATTTATAATATATATATCGAGTGGCAGAAGCGTAAATCCAGATAATGGATTTGCGCTTTTTTTGGTTGTGGCAGCTTTCTCAAAGTCTCCAAAATAATTTGACAGAGGTAAAAGAAAATGGAAGAAACAAATCAGTCCTATTTAGGAGAAGAAAAGATAACAAAATTAATGAAAAAATATTCAATTCCTTGCATTATTTCATTACTGGTAGGAGCACTTTATAATATTGTAGATCAGATATTTATTGCAAATGCTGATTATTTGGGTTCTTATGGCAATGCAGCAAATACCGTTGTATTTCCGCTTACGGTGATTGCACTTGCAATTGCAGTTATGATTGGAGATGGCAGTTGTGCGTTTACCAGCTTAAGTCTTGGGAAAGGTGAAAAAGAGGATGCTGCAAAAAGCATGGGAAATGCAGTTGTTTTAAGTGTTGTCAGTAGTATTGTTTTGTGTATTCTTTATTTGGTATTCAGTAGCCAATTTATTGAAATGTTTGGCGGAACGGTTAATGAAGAAACGTATCATTGTGCGAAAGAATATTTCTTTTGGATATCACTTGGAATTCCCTTCTATATGTTTGGTCAGGCAATGAATCCGGTTATCCGTTCAGATGGAAGTCCTAAGTTTGCAATGATATCTACGCTTTTAGGTGCGGTAATTAATATTATATTAGACCCTATTTTTATTTTTGTTTGTAAATGGGGCATGATGGGTGCTGCTGTTGCAACAGTAATTGGTCAGATTGTTACAGCAATACTTGCTCTTTATTACTTATTACATACCAAAAACATAACATTATCAAAAGATGCTTTTAGACTGGATAAAAGAGTAATAGGGAAATTGCTTGGACTGGGAGGTTG
>CAZAQH010000131.1:0-3242 GCA_964487395.1 uncultured Lachnospiraceae bacterium
ATAAATTGTCAACTTTTTTACACAAAAGAGACAACATCTGTAAAAAAAATTACAAATGTTGTCTCTTTTTATCTTATCTATTATCGCCAATATAACCAATCGTGAGTGTGTCCGGACCGGAATGTGCTCCGAGTGTAGGACTTAAATAACTGTAATATATTTCATGAATTCCATATTTTTCTTCTACTCTTTTTCCTACAAGCTTGGCTTCTTCCAGACAATCACCATGGGTAATACATACCATATCAGGTAGCTTATTCTTTGCCATAAGTGGCTCCAGCCCATCTGCCAGCCCGTTAATGGCTGCCTGTCTTCCTCTTACTTTTTTAATTGGAGATAATCCACCTTTTTCGTCCACATGAAGTATTGGTTGAATTTTTAATGCTGTTCCGATAATAGCAGTTGATTTTTTAAGTCTTCCACCTCTCCACATATGAAATAAGTCCGGCAAAGTGAAATGACAAATCATATTAGGTGAAACTTCTTTAATCCAGTTTTCTACTTCATCAAAGGTTTTCCCATTTTCTTTCATGGCTACTGCTTTTCTAACCAGCACGCCAAGTCCACTCGTCGCTGTAAGGGAATCCATCACTGAAATTCTCGCTTCCGGATGTCTCTCTATTACCTGATTGGCAGCAAGTATGGCATTACTACAACTTGCACTCATTGCTGAAGAAAATGGAAGATGAATAATATCATAACCTTCTTCAACAGCCTGTTCAAATAATCTAATATCATAATCTATATTGGTAGCATTGGTAGTTGGCATCTTACCATCTTTCATTATCTGATAAAAATCATGTGGTGATAATTCACCCATTTCTTTTCCATATTCTTTGTCATCAATCAGGTAATGTAAGGGATGAATCTGTAATCCATGCTCTTTCATATACTCATCTGGTAAATCGGATGTTGTGTCAACAGAAATAATAAATGGTCTCATTTTCATTCTCCTAAATTGTTTTATTACGTAGTTTTGTATACTAAATAATCTATTTTATGTTTCTACCTTTTATTACTATAGAATACTTTTAAGTAGAAATCAAGATTATATTACATTAATTTACCAAAAAAATACACTCCCGTTAGGAAGTGTATTTGTATCATTCATTTCATTATTTGTTTGTAATAAAGAACACCTAATGTGTTGGGTCCGCAATGGCTTGAAATCACTCCTCCAGCACGTGTAATCAAAATCTCTTTAAAATAATTTAACTGTTTTACTTCTTCATAGACTTTTTGAATTACTTCATCGCTACATCCGGAATGTGTAATAAATACTCTTGTTGAATCAGCCTGTAAAAGTTCTTCCGTTAAATCTTTTACATAATGGTGAATAACCTTTTCAATATTTCCTCTGTATTTTTTACCCACACCCATCTCACCATTATGAACTTCGATTCTCGGTTTTAAGTGTAGTGTATTGGCAAGCAATGCCGTCACTTGTGTACAGCGACCTCCTCTTGCAAGGTATGTGAGTGTATCTACTACAAAGCTTGCTGACACTTGTTCTCTTGCTGCTTCTATCTCTTTTACAATATCTTCTGCTTTTTTTCCTTCTGTCACCATTTGGGCTGCTCTTAATACCTGCAGGCCAATCCCGGTTGACAGATTCTTTGAATCAATCACAAAAAGTCTCTTGGTAGACAGTTCTTCTCCAACCAGTTTCATAACATTACATGTTGTGGACATTTCACTTGAAATACCAAAAAAGATAATATCATCGCCATTATCTACAAATCCTTTGATTTTTTCAATAGCAGTCTCCGGTGTAATGGCTGATGTCTTTGGTGTCTTTTTATACTTGTCCGACCATGTATAAATTTCGTCGGGTGTAATCTCAACTCCATCTAAATAACTTTTATCATCTAATACAATATTAAGAGGAATTATAGTAATCTGATATCTTTCTATTAATTCATCTGATAAATCACAAGTACTGTCCGCTGCTATTCTAATATTTGGCATTTTTGCACTTACTCTCTTTCTGTATTTCTTTTTTATGTTCTTTCTGGAAATGTACAAGTCCTGCTTTATTGAGTGCCACCATAATGGCTGGAATCAAAACAAGTTGTAAAATAATCCCCGGAATTGCATTTAAGAATGCACCTGCTAAAAACATCTGCCAGGTAAATGCCTTACCGCCCATTCCCAATAAAATAACTTCTACAAGTCCCCATACAAGACGTCCTGATATCATTGCTATAATCATGGAACGATATAAAGACACAATACATTTCCAACGTGAATGTCCGTATAAATATCCTGCTACAAACGCATAGGTTGCAAGTTCAAATGCCATTGCAATACCCATAGGGTAAATCATCGGCATACCAAACAATGCATATCGTAAAAAAGGTAATATAAATCCTACTGCAAGTCCATATTGCCATCCGCAAATCAAAGCACATAAGAATACCGGAAAGTGCATCGGAAGCATCATATTGCCAAACTGCTGAATCTGTCCCGTTAAAAAAGGAAGAATAAGTCCTAATGCCATAAACATTGCAGACAGAGTTATTTTTTTCGTATTATTTTTCATAATTTGCAACCTCCCATATTAATCTTATTTTTTCTCTTGTTAACTCGCTTTTTCTTACTTTTTCTTTTTTTATAGAATAGCTTTCTTAGTTAATGTCATTCCCCATGGCCTATAATCATGGATATATGGATATTTGGGGTTCACTTAATAAGACGTCGTCTTATTTTGTTATGATCGGCCTTTCTTTATTCCCAAATCCTTATGGCAGCCCAACCTCCCATGTCATACGGGATCACCTATACCTCAGGGTCCTGAATTCCTTCGTTCTGCTTATCCATAAAGGGGCGTCATGATGCTCCTTCGCTGAGTCTTTGCTCTGATGGTGAAAATTCTGACTTCGGCTCTCTATGTTTTGTTTCTTTTTCTGTTTCATTCAGCACCTTAGGGTGGACGTCTTCCTGAATTCTACAGTTATCCTCTTATGCTATCGCTGGCTGTCTGTGTATATCAGACATCATCTTTTGTGCATCATACGACACACCTTTGGTCAAAATAGTATAAAAGATTCGTATCAGCTTACAGCTGATGGCTATCACGGATTGCTTCTTTTTCAGTGGATTATTTGCTCTGGTCGTATAATACTCATGCAGGGCATGGAACTCCGGGTTCTTAGATATCAGTGGAATTGCAGCATTGAACAGTACCGCTCGTAGCTTACTTCGACCTCGTTTGCTTATGGTCGTCTGTCCTTTATGCTTTC
>CAZAQH010000132.1:0-3214 GCA_964487395.1 uncultured Lachnospiraceae bacterium
AATGCACTTCGGAAGAAATAATCAATCTGTTTTTCGCCTTCGGTGTATAGGTATGGTCCGTACATCGGAATAGTACAGCACATGGTCAGCTTACCTGTTGGTACCAGTATCTGATATCCATTATTTGACAGGATACAGGCTGGCTTATTAAATTTTACTCCATGGGAAATATATCTTGCAGTATTGCTTAGTTCAAGCCATTCTCCATCACCAATGCCTCTGGCTTTTAATATTTCCTTTTTTCCCCAGTCAAAATAGGTCCAATTTTGATTCTTGGGAACATCTGCTACTTGTCTTGGCATCTTTGCACTTTCACTTAAAAGCAGTTTTTCTTTTGACGTATAGAAAGAAACCGCACTTGTTTTTTTATCTATGCGAACAATCAATTTATCACATGTAATCTCAACCAGGTCTCTTGTCTCCCGACATCGCCATCTGGGGGCTATGGTCGTTCTGATTTCATCCGGAATTTCTGCAATCTTATCAAATGCTCCTTTTGCAAAATTCACACGCACTGTATTAGTTGAAATAGGTGTAATCCGTAGCAGACCATAAGCGCTTGTCAGTTCCACACAATTATTATTACTCGTCATCCATCGGATAGACATATTACTGTTTGTGCGCCCCAGTGGTTTTAAGCTGGTATTGTCCGGCATTTCACCAAATTCTGAATGTTCTGTTTTAGCCAAAGCACTCTTTTTGGCAACTGCCTTACCTGCAAATGTGGCACCAATAGAAGATGAATAGTAATCTACTTTTCGACCTATTGTGGCTTTCACATTTACTTGTTGTGATGCCTTGTTTTCACTTGCTGTTTTGACCACAATTCGTTTGGGACCGATTCGGTCACGAAGTGCCATCTCATGATGTCCTTCCTGTGCCCGCTCTAACTCAATTTCTTTTTTTGTTTTTGGAGTTTCTTCTATTTTTAATCTTGCAACCGGCTTTTGCTGCAGCGCAAGTGACTGCATTTTTTTCTCTTTTGGAACCGGCTTTGCGATTAATTCAGATAGATTGCCGGAATATAATACAACCAGTTCATGAAGTGCTCTTGTTGTTGCAACATACAAAAGCTTAGTAAAACCATCCTCCTGCGGATAATTTTTGTCGTCTGCATTAAAGAGTAATACAACATCAAATTCTAGACCTTTTGAATATTCAATAGGAAGCACCATGACACCGCTTCCAAATTCTTCTGTCTCGGAATTAAATTCGCGAAGTTCTATTTTTTGACTTAATTTCTTAGATACGCTGTCTGCTTCTGCTTCATCTCTGCAAATGACTGCAATGGTCTCGTATCCATCTTTTTGCCAGTCTTTAATTGTCTTTTCTGTTTCAAGAAGAAGTTGCTCTTCGTTCTTACATTCTGTTGTCCTTACTTCTTTTCCATGACGAATAATAGGCTCAATTGGATAAATCGGAAAATTGCCGTGTTGTAAAATATTCGTAGCAAAATTTGATATCTCTACCGTATTACGATAGCTTTTTTTAAGTAGACCAAAATAGTCAAACTCTCCCGGCAGCATAAGACTTCTTAATTCTTCCCAGTCCGTCAGTCCACAATCAAAATAAATGTTCTGAGATACATCTCCCATGATGGTGTAGGTGCATTTGCTAAGGCAGTATTTTAAAGAACCATAAACCATCATGCCAAAATCCTGAGCCTCATCAATTACAACATGACTGGCTTCCTGAATGACCTCTGTTTCTTTAATCCGTTTATATAAATAAGCAAGTGCCGCCAAATCGTATATATCAAATTCAGATTCCGGTATTGGAATATCATTTCCTTTCGCTGTCTGCTCACATAAAAACTCATCGTAAAGTTTAAAAATAGAGCCTTTCCATTCTCGTTTTCCAAAATAAGTCTGGTAGTACCGAAGAAGTCTTTTTTGTTCTTCTGCCGGATAGGAATAATGTCTTCCATATATCTCATTTTCAAGTTGCGCTAACAGATGTTCCGTCAATTTATCCAGTTTATCCGCACGTGATAAATAAGAAAATTGTGTAAGCAGTTTTTCAATAGTTTCTCTGCTCATAAGTAAATGTTTCGTCCGCTCTATTACTACATCTTCTCTTGGAATCACATTCCATTCATATCGTTTGCAAAAATCTACTAAATCATGAAACCATGAAAAGCGTCCTTTAATAGCTACCGTTTTGTCATTTTTATTCAGACTTTTGACGCTGTATTTTTGACTGTCCCAGTCTTCATACAATAGCCGAATGAAAAGCTGTTCCATTGTCATCTGTGAAGCACCGTAAACATCAAGATCCGGCAAAATACCTGTAATGTAGTTTAATAAAATCTTATTACTTCCTATGATATAAAAATCCTTTGGTTGAAATTCCAAATCGTAGTTGTACAAAATATAGGAAATACGATGCATTGCCACAGTCGTTTTTCCGGAACCGGCTCCACCCTGAACAATAACATTATGCTGTGGTTTCATTCTTATAATTTCATTCTGTTCCTGCTGAATAGTTGCAATGATTTCACTTAAAACAGCTTTCTTATTTCTGGCAAGATACTTTGTAAGCAATTCATCATTTGCGACTACATCAGTATCATAAAAATCTTTTAGTTCATCGTCTTCTATCTCATAAGTACGTTTTCTTGAAAGGTCTATCTCAAATGCACCCTCACCTTTTACGGAATACGTACATTCCCCCAATGATTTCTCATAGTAAACAGAAGCAATTGGAGCACGCCAGTCAATAACAAGCGGTTTGGCTGCGTCTTTTGCGATAACGGATTTGCCGATATAATAGCATTCCTTTTTTCCCTGATTAGAATCCGTAAAATCAATTCTGCCAAAATAGGGCTTTCTTCTGCTTCGTTCCATACGCATAAGTTCCTGGCTTGCCTGCTTTAATCTGGCATCCGTATTAAACCACTGTGCCAGACCTTCTTTATCGCTTACATCATATACTTCCTGCAATCCGTGCAGTTCTTTTGCAATATCCTGCACCGATGTTTTGGTTTTCTCAAGATTATCTTCCGCAATTTTTAGAATTCGAGCGAGTGTTTTTATTTCCTCTTCTTTGGAAGTTCCCGGTATTTTATTTGTCTGGTCACTTTGATTCATGTCTGTCCTCCCTGCCTTTTGTCCAATCAGACGGTTTTAGCAGCCGTCATCGGGTACTTACCAAGCATAACAAAAAAAGGGACAAAATAGTAGACTTGTAATTAAAAAATATGTATAATGGACAA
>CAZAQH010000133.1:0-3041 GCA_964487395.1 uncultured Lachnospiraceae bacterium
TGAAATTATTGTATCCGGCGTAGATTCAATCGTTTCTATCAGCTCCGGATTAATAAGGGTTTTATTTCCATTTAATTTGGTAATTTCTATCATCTGTTTCCCTCCTGCCAGTTAAAATGTGCAAAAGCAGGGAAGTTACACTTCCCTGCCTTACACTCTTTATGTAATTATATTACTTATCGTTTCAGATTTACAAGTTCCTCAAGTAATGTATCGGAAACTGTAATAATACGGCTGTTTGCCTGGAAACCTCGCTGTGTGGTAATCATTTCGGTAAACTCTGCCGAAAGGTCTACGTTACTCATTTCAAGAACACCGGTTGTCATGTAACCGCCGTTTGACTTAACGCCAATTCCTATTCCATCAAAATCGCCTGAGTTCTGGCTTGCTTTGTAGAGGTTATCTCCTTCTTTTTCAAGACCGGATGCATTGGCAAATTCTGCAACTGCAATCTGTCCTAACAGTTTGGATTGTCCATTGTCATAAGAAGCATAAATTCTACCGTCATCCTGAATCGCAACTCCAGACATCTTTCCTAATTTTCTACCACTTCCGATTTTATTGGTATCACCATTAGTTGCAGCGATTGTGGAAGTTCTTCCGTTGTTAAACATCGTAGTTGTAGCGAAATTTATTGTGATATCTTCAAAACGTCCTGCCGGTTCTAAATTTGAAAGACTAAGTGTAATGTCATTAATTCCTTCTCCGCCAATTCCGGAAAACTTACCAGTTGTACTATTATATGTCAAGGAAACAGTACCTGCCTGTGTAATCTTACTTGCAGTCATTCCATTCATGGTATTACCTGAGCCAGCGGCGTCAATTCCAATTAAATCTCTCGCATTTAATGTATTGTTAAATCCTGTAACTCCTGTAGCATTATTTAGCACCTGTTCCATTGTTACATCTCCTGTAACCGTGGTTACTGTACCATCTGTTGCTGTCTGTTCTTCTTTACCTGTAAATTTCAATGACTTAAACTCAGTTTCATTTTCCATTCCGTAAGCTGTAGCAATAGCATCCCAGGTAGCCTCCGGAATTGGAGTTGTACCACGAGTGAAAATTGTCTCAGCAGGCGTTGTTCCAACTGCTTTTTTCACTAAATTGTCACCCTGCCACTCATAAGCATCTGTCAGGCCAACAACTGTTTGTTTCTGAACTTCAATTCCATTGCCCAAACTAATGTTATCGGTATTAAGTGGATTATTGTCTGAGTCTACTATAGAGCCAAGCTGAACCGTATAGTTACCATCTACATCTGTATCTTTAATAATCATCTTAGCAGTGTAACTGTATCCGAGTTTATCGTAGAACATCAGATTCATGCTTTTACCTGATGCGCTTGTAACATTACTGTCATTCTTATCAATAATACCGGATACATATGCTCTTGTTGTTGCTTCCGGTGGATATGTCATATTTTCCGGGCTCATAATACGGAGTGCGGAAACGGTATCCATTTTAATATCCTGTGTATCAGGGTCTACCTGCCAGCCCATAACGTTATAACCATTACTGGTCATAGCAAGGTTACCTGCACCATCTACGTAAAAGGAACCGTCTCTTGTAAAGAAGTTATCGGAACCATTGCTTACTACGAAGAAAGAATCTCCTGTAATACGAATATCAAATGGGTTATTGGTTGTCTGTGAAGCACCTTCTGATGTGATAGCGGTATTAATAGCACCCGCTTTTACACCAAGACCGATCTGTCTTGCATTGGTACCTGCGGTACCTGTTACAGTGTTCGCACCACTTGCTGACTGTGTGGTTTGGTACATTAATTCACTAAATGTTACGGATTGTGATTTGTAAGCTACGGTATTAACATTGGCAATATTATTACCGATTACGTCCATCTTTGTCTGATGGGTTTTTAGTCCGGCTACACCGGAGTACATTGATCTCATCATAATGAAATGACCTCCTAGTCTGTTTGTGCTGTATATGTTCCTTCTGTCATTCGGGAACGAAAGCCTCCTTAAAAGGTCCGGCTATACGATTACGGCACCATCAATATTTGTAAAAATATTTTCTGAATTTTCTGTTTGGTCCATTGCTGTAATAACGGTCTTACTTGGTACATTTACGATAAATGCAAGTTCGTCCATAATCATCAATGAATCTTTAATTCCTTTTTCATTTGCTTTCTGCATTCCATCCTCTAAACGTGCAACCTGATTATCTGATAGTTCAATCTGTCTTGTCATAAGACGGCTGGACGCATGTTTGGAAAACTTAAGCTCACTTCCCTGTGAATACTCATTGCTTCTTTTCTCTAGTACTTCCTGAAAAGAAAGTGCATTGCCGGAAGAAGTGACCTGCTTTTTGTTACCTTCGTTTAAATAGGTATCCTGCAGTTGTTCTATGGAAAGGAATGATTGGTTTTGAATTTTCATTTCGTTTCCTCCGGTTTTAATCGGTTAACTGTTATTATTCTGTTGGTTCTGTTGGTTCTGTTGGTTCTGTTGTGTCTTTCTCTTCATCCGGTGCCAGTTCTTCATATTTTTCTACGAATTTATCATACAGTTTCTGGTCATCTGCTGAAATAAAGGTCTTCTGGTAACTTGTCATATTATTGTAAACTTCAATAATCTGTTTTACATCTGTTAAATTAGATTCACTGTTTAAAGTATCTGGATTAGGCAGTTTGTTTAAAGTTTCTGAAAAACTTGTATTCAGTCTGGATGCTAATAAGTACTCCGGATCTGCTACTGTATCCAAATCAGCCAAATCATATAAGGTTTCGTTGATTGATAAAAATGCTTTACCATTCTGATATACTACATAATCAACCTGACCTTCCGGGAAAGTTGTATTACCTGACGCATCAGTTGTTTTCATGAATACATATTTACCAACCAGTCCTGAAGCTCTCTGCATATCTACAGTTGTACTTACATTCTGCACTTCTTCCAACTGGGAAAAAGTTGCAAGCTGAGATACATACTCTGTATTTGATGTTGGCTGTAATGGATCCTGATACTTCATCTGTGCAACTAACAGCTGTAAAAATGCATCTTTATCAAGTCCTGAGTTAG
>CAZAQH010000134.1:0-3037 GCA_964487395.1 uncultured Lachnospiraceae bacterium
CGGTCTTAGCATCCTGATAGCCTAAAAATCCTGACTCTATATCGCAGTCATCAAATCTGTTGATTCCATGTCATAGTGAATCGCGATGTAATAACATGGTGCATTTCCCCAGGTCGATATGTCATTCTCTATATACTGTTCCTGTTCGCTTTCCGTCTCCATAACCGGTGCAATAGGTGACACTGTTGCTACGCAGCCATCTTCTGACGATTCGTAATCGAAATACGTATAAATAATACTCTCTTCTTCGCATGCGCTGTCAGAATGCACGGTAATGACTCCAAGGTCTGTATACGGAATATCATCTGCATTTGCTTTGAATGTAAAATCAAAGGTCTCATCCGGAGCTACATTATAAAGTGGCATCGCATCTGTGACTCATCCTGCGAATCATATTTTTCCAGAAGGTCACTTACTGTTGTAGCACCTGCCTGTTTCATGTTTTCTGATGCCTCCTGCTCTGTTGCAGTACCGGACTTCCCTCGATTCGATACTGCATCATCGCTTTCCGTCGATTTCCCGCATGCTGTTAATACCGTAGCTGCTAAAAGAATAATGGCTATTGTTTTTTTCATAAATTAACTTCTCCTCTCATCGCCTTACATATATTACACGTTATAGGTCACAAAAAGGTTTCATAAAAATAAAAAAATTTAAATTTATTTGTTTTGACAACAAAAAACAGGATAGAGATGGCTCTATCCTGCTAATAAATGACACATTAATTTATTCTTCGTTCAATTTATGTATGGTCTTTGTCAACTTATCGAGGCTCACTGTAATATCTGTACTGACTTCTTTCATGCCTCTTGCAAGTTCGCTTACCTGTGAAGCTACGACTGTAAAGCCTTTTCCGGCTTCTCCTGCTCTTGCTGCCTCAATGGAAGCATTCAGTGCAAGCATGGTCTGTCTGCTACTGTAGCCTACGATTTCTTTGGTATTGTGATTAGCTGCTTCAATCTCTTCTGCCGCCTCTGCAATTCCACTTTTCAGTCGTTTAAGCATTTCTTCGTTCTTTTTTCTTCATAGCAGGAACGAACATACATCGTAATAACATCGCAAAGCATATTAGCAGATGCCTCTATTTCATCGCGAGTTCTAATATTTACCTTATGAAGTGCCTCTATGTAAGCATCCTCATTAATTCCCATTTCTTTTGCTTTTTTACGAAATTCTTCTTCATTAGGATGTTCTGGGAGTACCTGTCCACCAATAACGCTTCCAAGTTCTGTTCCATCTTTTAATGTAATGGGAATACCAAAATCAACAAGTCCTGCATGGCAGTTGTATAAGCCTTCGCCTTCCTGATCACACTTTTCGCATCTCTCACATCCAATTTTACTGCCTCTGGTAAGCTTAATGCAGAAATCGGTGAAATTATAACATTCACTGATATATTTTCCATCTGCTCCAACTGCTACTGTTGCAAGGCCTGTACTGATAGCCCAGTTATTCATAATCTCTTCGAACTTGTTCATATCACAAAAATCTTGAATCTTCATTGGTAGTCCCTCCTTGTCGCGTTACAAATCATAGTGTCAGACCTTCTCCCCACCATCTTATTATATCGCGTTTTGCAAGGATACTGCTATACTATTTTCTGACATCTGAAGATATTGTCTGCAAAAAGACTGCTATAAGATATATTCTTATAGCAGTCTTTTCAATAAGTCACTTAATGTTTATTGTTTATTATTTTGCTGCGTTACGTTTTTTAAACTGTTTGTATGTAATCATACCGCCTGTAATAACAACCAGACCAAGGATAACTACCCATAACCATGAAAGAATGCTGTTCATTCCAGTGTTGCCAGGAGCAAGAGGAACATCGGCTTCTTCAATCTCTTTTTCTTCCTGTGCATTCTTGTCTGCTGATGGTGCAAGTGGAGTCTCTCCATCACCAATCACTGCATCAACTTCATTAGCATCTGCATCTACGTTCTGTGCTACCTGTCCTGCTGGTGCTCCTGCTGTCTGAGCCGGTGCTGCTGCAAGTGCAACTGGTGTTCCCGGAATAGTTACGGTAGGAACTGTTGCCGGTGTTGCCGGTCCTGCTGGTGTTGCCGGACCTGTCGGTGTACCAGGTGCTGCTGCCTCTGCTGCAAGTAATCTTTCGTATTCTTCTACTGCTTTTTTGTAAGCTTCGTCTGTCTTTTCTGCTGCTTTTTTAGTTGTGTCAAGATTGTCTTCAGCATTTCCCAACTTATCTTTAGCTTTCTGAAGTTCTTCTTTTGCTGCTGCTATTTGTGCTGCAGTTCCGTCAAGTTTTAATGCTTCTACTTTCTTTTTAGCGTCTTCAACATCTTCTTTTGCTTTTTTAACTTTATCAACAGCATTTTGAATGCTTACATTTGCTGCTTCGTATTTGTTAAGTTCTTCTTTTGCAGCTGTTAATTTCTGTTGGATTGCCTCGTCCTTTTCATCTACTAATTTGTCACCATCTTTATAAACAGTCTTTGTACCATACTGTGTTGCTGAGAAATCATATGCATCTGGATCGAAGTATTCTTTTTTAAGAGTTATGTTTTCATTTGTCTTTCTAACTGCTTCTTTAGAATACGTTACATTACAGTAATAACTATATTTTCCCAAGAAATTTTTTCTTGTTCTAATTGGAGCTGAAACAGTAACTGTATATCCTGCATTTCTCAACTCCTGTGCTTTTTTGTTTGCTTCATTTGTTGCGTGTTGTTTTGCACTTTCCTCTGAACGGTCAGTCCATCCTTTTCCATAAGAATATGTATCTGTAGAAACTGTTTTTTCTTTTTCAGCCGGAGTTACTTCTTCTGAAACTGCTCCGGTTGTAGTCTTGATAACACATTCTTTTTCCACGTAAATCGGTTTGGTTTTATCATCAACAGTTTGTTCAATTTTGATTCTGGCACCGAGTCCAATAATTCCTGCCAACTCTGTACCTTCCCAAATATTTACGTCATCCGGAAGTGAAACCCATCCCCTGTTGCCATTTAACATCTGAAGTAGATCAAAATACTCTACTGTAACATTACATGTATTACTTTTTTTAGCTCTAGCCGCA
>CAZAQH010000135.1:0-3014 GCA_964487395.1 uncultured Lachnospiraceae bacterium
AAAAGAAAGAGCAACCAATTTCGAAGAGGTTTGTCTTGGTTATAATAAAGAAGAAGCAATGAATGAAGCAAGCAGATGTATTAATTGTAAAAATGCACAGTGTATCAAAGGCTGTCCAGTTGCAATTAATATTCCGGGCTTTATTGAAAAAATAAAAGATGGTGATATTGAAAGTGCTTATCAGGTAATTTCAGAATCATCTTCACTTCCAGCAATATGCGGACGTGTATGTCCTCAGGAATCACAGTGCGAAGGTAAATGTATCCGTGGTATTAAAGGAGAAGCAGTTTCTATAGGTAAGTTAGAGCGTTTTGCAGCAGATTGGGCAAGCGAAAACAACATTAAGCCAGCAGGAGCAACAGAGAAAAAAGGTAAAAAAGTAGCGGTTATCGGTTCTGGCCCTGCAGGATTAACATGTGCAGGTGATCTTGCAAAAATGGGATATGAAGTTACTATATTTGAAGCATTACATGAAGCAGGCGGTGTTTTAGTATATGGTATACCGGAATTCCGTTTACCAAAAGATAAAGTAGTAAAAAAAGAAATTGAAAATGTAAAAGCACTTGGTGTAAAAATTGAAACCAATGTTGTTGTTGGTAAATCGGTTACAATTGATGAATTAGTAGAAGAAGAGGGCTTTTCTGCTGTATTTATTGGTTCCGGTGCAGGACTCCCTAAATTCATGGGAATTCCAGGTGAAACAGCAAATGGAGTATTCAGTGCTAATGAGTATTTAACCAGAAGCAATTTAATGAAAGCATTCAGTGATAACAACCCAACGCCAATTAAAATAGGCAAAAAAGTCGCTGTTGTTGGTGGTGGTAATGTTGCAATGGATGCTGCAAGAACAGCACTTCGTCTTGGAAGTGAGGTTCATATTGTATATAGAAGAAGTGAAGAAGAACTTCCTGCCAGAGTAGAAGAAGTTCATCATGCAAAAGAAGAAGGTATTATTTTTAACCTCTTAACTAATCCGGTTGAAATTTTAAAAGATGAAAACGGTTGGGTTAATGGAATTAAATGTATCAAAATGGAACTGGGTGAGCCGGATGCATCAGGAAGAAGAAGACCTGTTGTAATTGAAGGTTCTGAATTTGTTATTGATGTAGATACCGTAATTATGTCACTTGGTACATCCCCGAATCCTTTGATTTCTTCTACAACAGAAGGACTTGAAACCAATAAATACCAGTGTATTATTGCAGATGAAGAATTTGGTAAGACCACAAAAGAAGGCGTATATGCCGGTGGTGATGCTGTCACAGGTGCAGCAACTGTTATCCTTGCTATGGGTGCAGGCAAAGCAGGCGCAAAAGGAATTGATGAATATTTATCAAAATAACAATTGTTTACAATAGGAGAATAAGATTATGCCATGGTGTCCAAAATGTAAAAATGAATATAAAGAAGGAATTCAGATTTGCGCCGATTGTGGCTGCGAATTAGTGGATTCACTTGAGGAACAGGATATACCAGTTTACTTTGGACCGGAGGAAGAAATCGATAATATGATTTCTTTCTTAGAGGCTAATCAAATTTCCGGTGTCTTAAAACAGTATGATGAAGAGGAAGATATCTTTGAACTGGTTGCAAAAAGTAAAGACAGCGATGAAGTGAAACGTATTATTCGTGTATATTTAATGGAAGTAGCCAAGAAAGATACAGATGAAGAAGAAACACCCAAAAAGAGATATGTTCAGGAAGTTTATGCAGATACAGGCAAACGTGCCCAGGAGTATAAATCAGGGGCTTACACGTTACTGCTTGTAGGTGGAATTGGAATTATTGCATTGATTTTAATTAATACTAATATCATTCCGTTAAATCTGCCACAGTTTACCAGAATTCTTGTTACAGGTGTTATGGGACTTTTATTTGTTATTTTTGCAGTGTTGGGAGCAGCCTCATTAAAAACATGCCATGCACTTGAGTCTCAGGCTGATAATGAAAATCAAAAAGAAAAAGAAATTCTTGACTGGTTTCAGAAATCTGTGACAAAAGAAATGATAGATCAAGATATTGCTGTTGAAGAAGAAACGGAAGAAGTCTTATATTTTAAAAGAACAGAAAAAATGCGTAGTTATTTAAAAGAGACATATCCGGATGAAAAAGAGAACTTTATGGAGTATCTGATTGAGAAGTTATATAGTACATTATTTGAATAAATATGACGATTACAATTATTGCAGTAGGAAAAATAAAAGAGAAATTTTATAAAGATGCTATTTGCGAATACATGAAACGTTTATCGAAATATTGCAAATTCGAGATTCTTGAAGTCGGTGACGAAAAAACACCGGAGCATGCAAGTGATCATGAAAAGCAGCAAATACTAGAACGAGAGGGGAGCAGAATTGCTTCCCTTATTAAAGTTGATTCTTATGTGATTGCAACGGCAATAGAAGGTAAAAAATGTGATTCAGTTAGTTTCTCACATAAGATAGAGAATATCTGTTTAAAGGGCAACAGTCATATTACATTTATTATTGGTGGATCATTAGGATTAGAAAAAGAAATAAAAAAGAAAGCCAATGAACTGCTTAGTTTTTCGGACATGACATTTCCACATCAGTTAATGCGTCTTATATTGACAGAACAGATTTACAGAGCATTTAGGATTATGAATCATGAGCCTTATCATAAATAGTTTTTTTGAAACATATATATGAAATATGGAAAAAAAGAGAAAGACAGAACAGAAAAAAACTAAAAAAGAAAGTATTGCTGAGACATTAAAACTGCCCAAGGATATTCTTCTTGGCTGTTCTATTTTATCTGCAGTTGGAAATAAAGAACTTAGAATTGAAAATTACAAGGGTATTATCGAGTATATGGATGAATTAATTGTATTGCAGGGAAAAAAAGAAAAAATAATGATAGAAGGAACCAGACTTTCAGTAGATTATTACTCGAATGAAGATATGAAGATTGTAGGAAACATAAGTATAATAAGATATCTTATAGGCTCTCGGAATCTTGAGCCTGCCGACTAAGATTCAACAGTCGGTTGAACC
>CAZAQH010000136.1:0-2911 GCA_964487395.1 uncultured Lachnospiraceae bacterium
TCTTAAGCGTCTCTGCCCCTACAACAGTGACGATTAATTCATTATAAATTATCAAGTGCCTGATACATCGTTAACATTGGTGCCATAACTGCTGCAATTAAAGTTCCTACAATAGCTGCCAATACCAAGATAATCATTGGTTCCATTGCTGCCATTAAGGACTGCGTCGCCATCTCGACTTCTTCATCGTAGTAATCAGCAAGTTTTCCAAGCATTTCCTCTGTATTACCGGATTCTTCACCAATTCGTACCATATGATAAAGCATAGGTGGAAACAGCCCACAAGTTTCCAGTGGTTGGGATAGCGGAACACCCTTTATTATTTCATCGCGAGCTTCTAACATTGCATCTCTAAATAACACATTTTGCATTGTCTTTGCTACTATATCTACTGCTTCTACAAGTGGAACGCCTGCTGCAAGCAGTGTTGCTAAGGTTCTTGCAAGCTGTGAGCAAGCTGATTTTACGGTAATATTTTTAAATACAGGGATTTTTAATGCTATTCTACTTGTCAATAATTGACCTGCTGGAGTCTTACAGAAAGTCTTAATTGCAAATACGAGTGCAATTATAACCGGAATTAACACAAACCAATAGTTCATAATAAAATCACTCATGGCTACAACCGCCTTCGTGATTCCGGGAAGTTCCGTCCCCAAATCATCAAACATATCTGTGTAATTTGGAATAACGACTACCAGCATAACGATAACGACTATAACCGCTACTATTGCTACCATAGCCGGATAAATCATGGCTTTTTTTACAAGTGCCTGCGTCTTAGCAGATTTTTCAAACTGCTCTGCCATTCTCTCCAAAGATACTTCCAAACTACCGGAAGCCTCACCGGCTGCTATTGTAGTAATCATTAGATTCGGGAATATTTTATCTTGTTTGCCAAGTCCTGTCGCAAGAGTCTCACCTTTTTCAACCTCTGACTGTACTTCTCTGATAGCCTTTGCAAGGCGTTTATTTTCTGTCTGTTCTCTTAAAAGATTCAGACATTCCAAAATCGACACACCTGCTTTTGACATGCTGACAAACTGTCTGCAGAATACCGCCAAATCCCTTGGTGTTACACTGCCACCGATTTCGATATTAATATCTCTAGTCAACAAGCTCTGTGTGCTTAAACTAAGAACGATTAACCCCTGCTGTTTTAGCTGGGCTCTAGCCATATCCTCTGTGTCGGCCTCAATACTTCCTTTTAGTTCTTTCCCCATCTTATTGATGGCTTCATATCCGTAACTTGCCATTGTCTACTCCCATCCCGCTTTTATGCATCAAATGATACTTTTTTCATTTCGCTTACTGATGTAATACCTTCTAAGACATATTTCGTTGCACTCATTCGCAAGGTATTCATACCTTCTTGTAATGCAAATTCTTTGATATCATCTGCGTTACCGCCTTTGGCAATAACATTTTTTAAATCATGTGTTACTTCCATAATCTCATATACACCGATTCGACCTCTAAAGCCTGTACCATCACACATTTTACAGCCACAAGGCTCAAATATCTTGATTGGGTCTTTTGCGTCAATATTTAATAATTCTTTCTCTTCCGGTTCCGGAGTTTTCGCTTTTTTGCAATTAGGACAAAGTCGTCTTACAAGTCGCTGTGCAATAATACCTACCGTAGAATCTGCTATCAGATACGGTTCGATTCCCATATCTTCAAGACGCGTAATGGTACTTGCCGCACTGTTCGTATGTAGTGTAGATACAACCAAATGTCCCGTAATAGATGCCTGAACCGCAATTGCTGCTGTCTCGGTATCACGAATCTCACCTATCATAATAATATCCGGATCCTGACGTAAAATAGAACGCAGGGCAGATGCAAAGGTAAGGTCTGCTTTATTATTAACCTGAATCTGGTTGATGCCGTCGATATTCGCTTCGACCGGGTCTTCAACCGTTACAATGTTAACTTCGTCGCTGTTCAACTCACTAAGTGCGGTATATAGTGTAGTGGATTTACCACTTCCGGTAGGTCCTGTTACAAGTAAGATTCCATGAGGATTAGATAGAATATGGTCAAATACCTTTAATTCTTCTTCTCTAAGACCTAAATCTTTCTTTTCTCTCGTAAGGGCTGTTTTGGAGGTAAGACGCATAACAATCTTTTCTCCATAAACAGTTGGCAGTACGGATACACGGATATCGTATTCCATTCTGTCTACTATCTGAGTAATACGACCGTCCTGTGGTTTTCTTTTTTCTGCAATATCCATTCCACCGATGATTTTGATACGGGCTACGATAGCCGGTAATAATTTGGTGGAATAAACCATTTTTTCATATAAGGTACCGTCAATTCGGTAACGGATACGAACCTGTTTTTCCATGGGTTCTATATGTATATCAGAGGCACGTTGTCTTACGGCCTGATCAATCATCGTCTTAACCAGCTGTACAATCGGAGAGTTATTGACATCTTCACTATACATGTCCTCTTCTTCTGCCATCTGGTCTTCTTTTTCTTTGGTATATTCATCGAGGGCTGACATTACTTCGCTTTGACCAAAGTATTTATCAAGTGCCATCATAATGCTCTTGGGAGTCGCCACAACCGGCTCTACCTGCAAGCTGGTTACAATCGTAATATCATCAATGGCTGTCATGTCCATCGGATCAGACATTGCAACACGAATAATATTAGGGCTTTCTTCGGAATATTCAAATGGCAGAATCGTGTATTTTTTGAGAATAGCAGGATTCAGCAATCCAAGTACTGCTTCGTCCACATCCACATTACCCAAATCGACCATGTCGTATCCGAGCTGTCTGCTCAGTGCTCTGGCAATTGCTTCTTCTGTCGTAATACCCTCATCTACCAGGGTAATACCAAGTCTCTTGCCGCTGCCTTTTTGCAGTTCCAAGCCTTTTTCCAGTTGTGTTCTTGT
>CAZAQH010000137.1:0-2842 GCA_964487395.1 uncultured Lachnospiraceae bacterium
TTTATTAACGAAGAGTTATGTAAGGGCTGTGGACGCTGCATTGGCAGTTGTGCATTTGATGCAATTCATAATCCAAACAGCAATGCGAATGAAATTCTTGGCTGCAAAATTGCAGAGTACTCAAAGGCTGTTATAGATGGAAGACAAAATTTTCATATCAGCTTAATTGTAGATGTTTCGCCAAACTGTGATTGTCATTCTGAAAATGATGCTCCAATTCTTCCTAATATTGGAATGTTTGCATCTTTTGATCCGGTTGCACTTGACCAGGCTTGTGTAGATGCCTGTCAGCAGTCAGCACCAATCAGAAATTCACAATTAGGAGATAACCTGGCAAGACCAGACTGGAAATTCTATCGTGATCATTTCAAAGATTCCAATCCGAACGTGCGTTGGGAAGAAACGCTTGAACATGCAGAAAAAATTGGAATAGGAAGCAGAGAATACGAACTGATTGAGTTATAAAATATAGGAGGCATTCCATTTATGGAGTGCTTCTTTTTCATTACATAAAAAGTGCATTTCACTATATATGATTAAGATTGGAGATATGCATATAATATGATTGAAATTGATTTTGTGTGCAATAAAGGGAGCAACCGTTACTATATTCAATCTGCGTATTCTTTAACGGATGAGGAGAAAATAAAACAGGAAATGGGTAAAAATGAAACGTGCAACACCGAAAACGGTTGAAATACGGGGGAATGTATATATAGTACTCTTATAAAAATAGGATTATTAATTGAGAGTAAATCGGCTATACTATAAATAAATACAAAACATTTTTGAAGGGGTGATGATTATGGCTCCAGTAGCAACAATGAAAAACGATAATCCCACAGTACAAGATACGATACGCATATAGTGCAAGAGATGATGTCGCAGGTATCAAGAAATACACACTGATACATTTTAAGTATCGTCAGTTAGTAGAGAACTTAAAAAAGAAAATGTTGAAAATGGAAAATAAGTGTATAGTTAATATTAGTATGGCGGTCTATTTGCGAATGGATTGCCATTGTTACATTGTGAAAAGAAGAGTAAAGTGAGATATTAATTTGGCACAAAGAATTTGATAAATTGATGTTTGTAAGATTGTATTACAGACAGTGATGGCTGATTTTGGCCTTTATTGAGGTAAAAGTATTGATAGATTTATGTTTTTGATATTAAATTGTAGACAGTAAGAATTGATTTTACCTCTTACGTGGGTAATTACTATGATAGTTTCCTACTTTTGAGAATTTAATACAGACGTTGAAGTATTATTTCGCCTTTCATGTGGGTAAGTGCAACAATAAATTCTTGTTTAGAAGATTAAAATGCAGACAGCAGAGGCTGATTTTACGCTTTATGTTGGTAATTATATTATTAATTTCCAGTTTTGTAGAACAGAGAAACTAAAGTGTAATTCGATTAATGGAAGAATGGAGAGAAAAGACATATGGGCATAATACGAGAGCAATATTCGGAGAAAACATTGGATGAAATAATTATTTATTTTATGAAAACAATTCTACATTTGCAAGAGAGTGGAATAGAAAAGTTGCCATTAGAATACAAGTTTCAGGAACCAATAAAAAGCTATATAAAATTATCGGTAGATTTAATCATGGAGGGTGAACTTGAAACGGTTACAGATCTGATTATGAGAACAGAATATGACCATATTTTGAAAAAATATGATTGTGATACACAAGTTATGCTCTGTCTAAATGTGATTAGGACATTATCATCTCATATTCATTATGATACAGACTATTATCACTATATTCTTTCTTTAGAAAATATATGGGGAAATAATGTGTTTGAGTATGCATCAAAAACATTTTATATAAATATTCCTGATGAGTATAGAGACAAATATAAGATAAATGAATTGATAAAACATATACCATTTGAAATGATGCAACCACATAATTACTAGGAGACAAAGTTATATCGAAAAGCGAAAGAAGATATGACTTTGGATGAATACAAACAATGGTTTGTAAATGAAATGTCCAGGATGCCAGTCAGAGGAATCCGGTTTGAAATGACATCCTATTTTAAAAAATATGAAAGATAATATGTAGAAAACAATACAAACGATTGACAACGTAAATTGATTTGAATATAATAAGAATAGAGAACATGTATATTGAACAAATGTATAAGAATAAGGAGCGTGATACTATGGCAACAATTCCAACACAGGTAAGAATAGATGAAAATTTGAAGAAACAGGCAACAGATCTATTTTCTCAGCTCGGAATGGATATGTCATCAGCTATGAATATTTTTCTGAAACAGTGTGTTTTAAGAGGCGGTTTACCTTTTAAAGTAGAAGTACCACAGTATAGATCAGAAGTAATAGAAGCAATGGAGGAGGCAAAGAGAATCAGTAAAGATTCCAGTGTTACGGGATATACTGATATGGAAGAAATGTTTAAGGAACTTAATGCATGACTTATGAGGTAAAATGGACTGGAAAATTCAAGAAGAGCTTTAAACTTGCTAAAAAACGCGGACTTGATTTATCACTTCTGAAGGATATTGTGGATAGGCTGCGGACTGGTATAGCATTAGATGAAAAAAATCGAGACCATGAACTAAAAGGTAAGTATGATGGATTTCGTGAATGTCATATTCAGCCTGACTGGTTGTTAATCTATTTATTAGAAGACAATATTCTTACATTAACTCTGGTTGATACAGGAACACATTCTGATTTATTTGATATATAATGAAAAAAAGTATTCCCGCTGACCAATATGCGGATAATAAATGGATGGGTTGATACAGTATTTATTACCAGGAGCCGGAGTAATCCGGCTCTTAGTGTATAGGGAAAATAAAC
>CAZAQH010000138.1:0-503 GCA_964487395.1 uncultured Lachnospiraceae bacterium
GACGTCATACTCCTTTCTTCAACAACTACAGACCTCAGTTCTATTTCAGAACAACTGATATTACAGGTGTTTGTGACTTACCTGCAGGCGTTGAAATGTGTATGCCTGGTGATAACATCGAAATGACTATCGAATTAATCCATCCTATCGCTATGGAGCAGGGATTAACATTCGCTATTCGTGAAGGTGGACGTACTGTAGGTTCAGGTCGTGTTGCTACAATCATTGAATAGTCAATAGTAAAACAGATATAAACTTTTGTCCGTACCGGTTTTCCGGTACGGACAATTTATTCTAATCCAATCTATTAGTATGTATACGTCGAGCATATACGTACTACCAATCAATTAATGTTTCATAAGTACGTAGAAACAGAGAACGAATACGTACTGTTCATCAATTTATCCCTCATAAGTACGTAGGAACAAAGAACGAGTACATACCTCAAATCGCCTTATCCCTCATAAGTACGTAGAAACAGAGAACGAGTACGTACTGCAAAT
>CAZAQH010000138.1:603-2676 GCA_964487395.1 uncultured Lachnospiraceae bacterium
CACGTTTTTTACCATAAGTACGTAGGAATAGAGAACAAGTACGTACTGCAAATCATCTTATTCCTCATAAGTACGTAGAAACAGAGAACGAGTACGTACTGCAAATCACGTTTTTTACCATAAGTACGTAGGAATAGAGAACAAGTACGTACTGCAAATCACGTTTTTTACCATAAGTACGTAGGAATAGAGAACGAGTACGTACTGTTAATCACTTTATCCCTCATAAGTATGTAGAGAGGATAAAAAACTACGTATCCAATTCTAACAATCTAATTTCTAGTCTGAAAGGAGTAATCAAATGAGCTATTTACAAGATGCCTTAATTCGAAAACAGGAAGAATTGCTGACTATTATTAATCTTACAACGGATTCTACGAAAAATGCACCCCAAGGACACCTGAGAATTTCACATAGTGGGAAATCGGTGCAGTATTATTATAAATTTCAAGAGGAAGGCAAAGTTGAAAAGCAGAACAAGGCAGGCAGATATATGAGAAAAGAGGAAAGAAAGCTTGCATATGCAATTGTGCAGAGAGATTATGATTTAAAGGTATTGTATGCAGCAAGAAAGAATCTGAAAGCAATACAAACATTTTTAAAAGAATATAAAACAGATGGATTACAAGAAATATATGAACAAGTAAATCCATATAGAAAAGAAATAATAATTCCACGAATCATTTCGGATGAAGAATATATAAGAAGATGGCAAAACGAGGAATATAAAGGAAAGATTTTTGCTGAAGGAATGGCTGAAATTTATACAAATAAAGGTGAACGCGTGCGGTCAAAGTCAGAGAAAATAATTGCGGATATGCTTAATCGATATGAAATTCCTTATCGTTATGAGTATCCGATCTATTTACATAGACTAGGACAGATATATCCTGATTTCACAGTTCTAGATGTAAAAAAACGTAAGCAAATATATTGGGAACATTTTGGCATGATGGATAATAATGATTATTGTGAAAAAGCTTTACGTAAGTTAGATATTTATATGAAAAATGATATACTTATAGGGGATACACTAATTTTTACACATGAAACTTCAAAACATCCATTGGAGACGGCAGTGATAGATAAACTTATACACAAGTATTTCATGTAATAATTGACTCGATAAATTATTCACAATAGGAAAAAAGATAAAATAAATTCTAAACAAGTAGGTCTTGTGGTTTTATGAATAAAAGAGTGAGTTATAACATAAAATGTAAATAGACAGTTTCTTGACTTTCTGATTTGTGCTTGTTAATATAATGATACAAAATAAGTTTGTCACTGACCGATATGCGGGATACAAATAGTTGGGTCGAAAGTTTAGTCCTTCGCTGAAAGGCGAGGGACTTTTTACATAATGAGAATAAAAATGAAAAACAGACTGGCTATAATTTTGGCTCCTAAAAAATATAGTCGCAGCAGGAGACTAAATATGGATAACAAGGCATTTGACTATAAAAGGATTGCAATGGGGTATAAGAATAGACCTTTTTTACATGGACAGGTTATGGACAAACTGCAGGAAGACATTGGAGAAAGACAGTATGTAAATGGACTTGATGTAGGCTGTGGTGCAGGATTATCCACGAAAGCACTAAAACTGCTTTGTAAGCATGTAACTGGCACTGACATTTCAAATGAAATGATTGAAATTGCCAGAGAAGTTTGTTATGGAGCTGATTTCTTCACCTCTCAAGCTGAGGAGATTCCAATCCCTACACATCAATATGATATTGTAACTGCCGCAGGTGTAATACAGTGGGTCGAACAGGAAGCCTTTTTAAAAAAGATGCAGCAAATTATGGAGAAAAAAGGAGTGTTAGCCATCTATGATTTCTGCATATCAGATAAAATGATTGGTAAAGAAGCGTACACTGAATGGTGGCACCAAAAATATTTAAAGAACTTTCCAAAACCAAAAAGAAATGAGCACGTGTGGACCAATGAAGAAGTAAGCAAATATGGATTTCAAATGTATAAGCAAGTAAAATTTGAATTGACTTATGAATTTACCTTGTCAACATTTATAGAATTTATGTTGATTCAGTCGAACGTGAATAGCAAAAT
>CAZAQH010000139.1:0-2648 GCA_964487395.1 uncultured Lachnospiraceae bacterium
ACCTTTGTTCTTAACCACTCTGAAGGAGTCAATGCGTTCGGATTTGCATACCAATCATGCAGGTCTTTCCCATATGGTGAATATGAATTCCATATATCCTGTGTACCATTTACACCAAAAGCAACTGTATAAAGTACCGCATTCTTGGTCGCACAATTCTGTCTAAATGTTTCAATTTGCGATACACAATTACGATAATCTTTTGTATTACGAATTGGTCTCTCATCTGGAACGCCATCTGTGAATAAAATTATACTCTTCGTATTCGCATTGTTATTAGAGTCTAAATACTTCATTGCCTGTTCTAACGCAATATCCTGCCTCGTTCCACCTTTTGCAACCAAACTATTAATCCTACTTCCCAAAAGGCTGGTATTATATGTTGAGGCATTTAATGTTTGCTGATCTATTGTTGCATAATCCCAAACCGTATATGGTTTATTAGGGCTATAATTGTTCTCACCATTGTCAGATTCATTTCCTTGCTGTAAGTCTGCATCAAATGCAACAATAGCAACTCTATCTCCAACAGATAATCCAGTAATAAAATCCTGAGTTGCACCCTTCAACGCATTCATTTTATCACCTTCCATTGAGCCGGAACGGTCCAGCACTAAAATGATATCTGAATTCTGTTGAATAGTATCATTTGTCCATACATCTAAATCAATATCATATGTACGTTTATCCCAATCTGTTAACTGTGCGGTTTTATCCTGTTCAATGGTAACCGGTGTTTCAACTGGTACTGTTCCATTTTGCTTATTAGTACAGTTTACTTCTACCTTATCATTTTTAAGTAATACTTCATGAATTTCATTTTTAATGGTCAAATTCTTTGCAATAACTGTTCCCTCTACTAAAAGTGTGTTTACTGTTGCATCGGGTGCTAGAATCGTTCCACCTACTTCACCATTGATAGTAAGAGTACCATCATATGATTGATATGTTTTCTCGGACTTTTGTCTTGTTTTTTCTTCTGTTTTTATTCTTTGCCAATATTTCCTATCTTCATCACGATATAAAAGTCCTTTATATTGCTCAGTTGTAACATGTTCATAATATCCGCTAAGACTACCTGTCGATACCCAATGTTGATAGGTATACTCTATATATTTTTCTTCTACTGTTGTAGTCTGGGTCTCATAAAAGTTCCAAATTACATTTCCATATTTTGAAACTTTCTTATCACCATCCCAGTTTCTTCCTTCTCCATTTAAATAATAGCCTGAATTCCATGTAAATTCTTCTTTCCCTGTACAATCTACATTAATTACAATTAATTTATCTGGATTATTTGTAATTGCTTGGTCTATTTCATTCTGCTTTCCATTATCTTTGTGTGCTTCATCTGCTGGAACATTATAAACTAATAATTCACTTGTTGTTCCATCGTCTGATACATCAGTTGTAACTGACAAATCTGCAGATAACTGTTTTAAGTCATTAAACTCTTCATCAAAATTTATCGAAAATGCTCCATAATTTTCTTCTGTTAATACCCCATTAATACTTGCATTACCATTTGCAATATAATAAGAAGAATTGGTTGGATTTAAAAATACTGAATTTCCAGAATTATCCTTAATTCCTTTTATTTTCTTAGTTGAATTGCCTTCGACTTCTCTAAAAAAGGAATAGCCATCCCCAAAAACTACATTCGTGTTAATAACACCAATTCCTGCATTAAAAAGTTCAACTTCTTTCTGTCCACCATCAAAACTTTTTACAAAAGAAATATTTCCAATGTTTGAGATTTCATTATTCTCAATCTGATTACTTAATTCACCTGCTGTCGAAAAAGAAACTTCATATTTATAACCATTAACATAGCATTCCTGTCCATTGTTATATATCTTTCCATTTGCATCTGTCTCATATACGTAATAAGAAGCCGCACCATCAAACTTGTTTCCATTATTAAGCGTAATATTTTCAATTTTTTTAGTTCCACCGCTTGCTACATTAATTTTTTGAGTCGCAACAGGTACGTCATTTGCACTCGGATTCTTCTGTGTATAAAAGGCAAAATAGAAAGTACCACCCTTACTTCCTGCAGCAACGGTCTTAGTCAATGTCACAGTGAAATCATCCGATGATTGTGCAATTTCATTATTTGTCATGTCAATATTATTATTAACATGAAGTTTATTAACTGCAATATTACCTTCCATATGAGAAGTATTTGTAAAGTCATCTGCAAATACAGCAAAATTTCTAGCAACACCCAATCCATTTAAAATATCTGCTTTTTTCTGATATTTAGCAGCAGTAATTGTTACAATACCATATGAAGAGAAATGTTCTACATTAACTTTCACTTCCTCATTTTCAACAACTGTCTGTTCCGAAAGGTTATCTACACTAGCTGCCGTTTCATCAAAATAATATACTTCAACAGTCTCTTCATCTGCTGTTGCTGTAGGAATCTCTGTACCACTAAAGACTATCTGAATCGTATCGTCAAATTTCTCTACTTTTTCGTTATTTACATAAAGGGTAATGTCAAACAGCTCAACCTGATTGACAAATCCTACCCCTTCAACGTCTTCCTGAACTACTTCTTCAAATGTATCTTTTACTTCCTGCTCAGCTTCCACTGCATCAAAAGAAATCTCCGTTGCTTCTGGGAATAACTCTACAGGGAT
>CAZAQH010000140.1:0-2607 GCA_964487395.1 uncultured Lachnospiraceae bacterium
CAACCGACTGTTGAATCTTAGTCGGCAGGCTCAAGATTCCGAGAGCCTATTGTATTCTACTTATAATATTCAAAAGATAAACCATACATACGAACAGTATCTCCCTCAGAAATACCAAGTCCTTCTAATTCTTTTAAAATTCCTGTTTCCTTTAAGAATTTCTGGAAGAAAGAGAAGCCCTTTTCAGAATCTAAATTAGTATATCCAAGCATTTTCTCAATACGTGGACCTTCTACTACATATTCTTCTGTTTCTGCATCATATGAAACTGTATATGGCTCATTTGCATAAGCTGTATATTCAGGGAAATATTCCTGTTCAAAGACTTTTGGTGTCTCATGAATATTATCCAAAAGATTTCGAACATAATATAATAATTCCTGTACACCCTGTCCGCTGACTGCTGAAATTGGGAATACTTTATATCCTTTTGGTTCGAATTCTTTTCTTAATTTATCAATAACTTCGTCCTGTCCTTCATATAAGGTATCCATCTTATTAGCCGCAATTACCTGTGGACGTTCCGCTATTTCTTCATTATAAAGACAAAGTTCATTATTAATTGCATAAATATCTACTATTGGATCTCTGTCTTCTGTTCCTGCAGCATCTACAACATGGATAATGACCTTGGTACGCTCTATATGACGTAAAAACTCATGTCCAAGCCCAACACCTGTTGAAGCACCTTCAATTAATCCGGGAATGTCTGCAATAACAAATCCTTTTGCATCCTTTAAGTCTACAACCCCAAGATTAGGGTTTAATGTTGTAAAATGATAATTGGCTATTTTAGGACGTGCATTTGAAACACTTGATAAAAAAGTGGATTTACCAACATTAGGAAATCCTACAAGTCCAACATCAGCAATTACCTTTAATTCCAATTGAAGATTTAATTCCTTAGCCGGCTGACCGGGCTGTGCATATTTGGGCGCCTGCATAGTACTGGTCGCATAATGCTGATTACCATTGCCACCTTTTCCGCCTGTTAATAACACATATCTTCTGTTATCCAAAGACATATCGGTTATTACTTTACCTGATTCTTCTTCTTTTACAACTGTTCCTTCCGGAACCTTTAAAATAATATCACTGCCATTTTTTCCACGGCAATTCTTTTTTCCACCATCTTCGCCATGTACAGCACAATATTTACGAATATGTCTAAAGTCCGATAATGTATTCAGTCCATCATCTACTTCTAAAATAACGCTTCCGCCGTCACCGCCGTCACCGCCATCGGGACCACCATTAGGGACATATTTTTCTCTTCTAAAGGAAACGTGACCGTCTCCGCCTTTTCCACTTCTTACATATATCTTTGCTCGATCTGCAAACATATTTTTCACATACCTTTCCAATATACTATTGTTATTTGCTCAAATAATAGTATATGCACATTTTAGTAAAAACAAAGGCTTCAAACAAAGATGTTTGAAGCCCGTTGCAATCTCGTTATTTCTCTACAGGATATACGGAAGCTTGTTTTTTGTCTCTTCCTAATCTTTCAAATCTAAGAACACCATCAACCAAAGCAAATAATGTATCATCGCCACCGCGACCAACATTGGTACCTGGATGAATCTTTGTTCCACGTTGTCTGTATAAAATATTCCCTGCTTTTACGAATTGTCCATCAGCTCTTTTTGCACCTAATCTCTTGGATTCGGAATCTCTACCATTCTTAGTAGAACCAACACCTTTTTTATGAGCAAAAAATTGAAGGTTTAAATTCAACATGGTCTTACACCTCCTCGAATTTTAAGTCAATATACGTTTTACCGTATTGTTTTTTGATTTCTGTTAAGCCAAGTATCATTGCATTCATCAAAAGTTCACCGTCCGATGAAATGGAATTAGGGAAGAGACATTGGATAAATCCAGTCTTTTCATCTGTTTTCACTTCACACAAATCTTCGGTATACATTTCAATCGAATTAATGGTATTAATCACTAATATTGAAATTGATGCACACACAATGTCTTTTGAATAATCTGCATAACCGGCATGTCCTTGACACGTGAATCCGGAATATTGATTTTTTGACTTATAAATAATAATTTTGGTCATTTTACAAACCTTTAACTAAGCATTAATCTTTTCGATTTTAACTTGGGTATATGACTGTCTGTGACCATTTTTCTTATGATAACCGGTTTTTCTTTTATATTTGTAAACGATAACTTTACGGGCTTTAGCCTGATCCATAACAGTTGCTGTTACAGTTGCACTTGCTACTGCGTCGCCAACTTTAAGATCACTATCTTTTACTGCGATTACCTGATTAAATGTTACAGTGTTTCCAGCTTCTGCATCAAGTTTTTCAACTTTGATTACATCGCCTTCAGAAACTTTATACTGTTTACCACCTGTTGCTATAATTGCGTACATATAGGGCACCTCCTATTCACAACAAACTCTGATTAAATCATTGTTTGTCTTACTCGCTAACTATGGTGATGATAAATCATACTTATAACCTCGTTATGCGGCATACTCATGTATATTAGCACAAGAATCCATATTCGTCAAGCATTTTGGTTAATTCGATAGCGTCAAATTACTTTCGGAAACAAAAGGGTAGAATGCACCCATGTGATTTT
>CAZAQH010000141.1:0-2578 GCA_964487395.1 uncultured Lachnospiraceae bacterium
TACCTTAGCTAATTATACATATCCGGCAGATTTTATTTTGGTGGCAGCCATGAACCCGTGTCCCTGTGGATATTATCCGGATCGAAATCGGTGCAAATGCAGTGCAAATGAAATCAGGAAATATAAAAATAGAATTTCAGGACCGATACTAGATCGCATTGATATCTGTACACAGGCACCGGCAATTGATATTACAGAACTTGAAAAGAATATAAAAAATGAATCCAGTGAAGAAATCAGAGAAAAAGTCATGATTGCAAGGAAGATGCAAAAAAGAAGATTTGAAGGGACGAATCTTCGATTTAATGCAGACATGGGACCAAAAGAAGTAAAAAAATATTGTGCCTTATCCTTAGAAGAACAAAGATACATGGAGCAGGTGTTTCACATGATGAAATTAAGCGCCAGAGCATATCATCGAATTTTAAAGGTGGCACGTACAATAGCAGATTTAGATGGTGAAGAGAAAATAGGAAAAAGACATTTAAATGAAGCTGTTTGTTATCGATTAGGAGAAGAGGAGGAATCTGCATGGGATTAGAAGAACAATTGCCCTATTATTATTGGCTTCATACGGTGCAGGGAATTGGCAATAAAACAATTCGGACACTCAGAAGTGCATTTAGAACACCGGAACAAATTTATAAAGCAACGGTAATGGATTTAAAACCTTTTTTAACAGAAGCACAATTACGACAGCTGATATCACACAAACAAAAATGGGATGTAAAAAAAGAGTACCAGCTTTTGAAACAGAAAAAGATTCATATGTATCCAATGCTGCATCCTGATTATCCGGAAAGATTAAAAAAGATACCGGACTCACCACAGATATTGTATGCATTAGGAGAACTGCCGGCAAAAGACAGATTAAGTGTAGCAATTATTGGAGCCAGAATGTGCTCTCAGTATGGGCGGTACATGGCACGCGAATTTGCAATAGCACTTGCGAATGCAGGTATTCAGGTTATCAGCGGTATGGCACTTGGTGTAGATGGAATAAGCCAAAGAGCAGCACTACAGTCAGGCACTAATTCCTATGCAGTTCTTGGGAGTGGTGTGGATATCTGCTATCCAAAAGAAAATGAAGATATTTATAAACTTATGTGCAGTCAAGGCGGTATTATATCGGAATATCCACCGGGTACAACTCCCATTCCCAGAAATTTTCCACCAAGGAATCGAATTATCAGCGGGCTTGCCGATGTTATACTTGTAATTGAAGCAAAGGATAAAAGTGGAACCAGTATTACTGTAGATATGGCTTTAGAACAAGGTAAAGAAGTCTATGCACTGCCGGGACGAGTGAATGATGCTTTAAGCAGAGGCTGCAATCAATTAATAAGACAAGGTGCAGCAATAGCCACTTCACCGGAGGAATTTATAGAAGAACTAAATAACACCTATGGACGAAAACAAAAATCCATTTCAACTAAGATACAATCAGAATCTTATCAACAGCAACAACTCTTATTTTTATCTCCCATTGAAGAAACAATTCTTCATATTATGGATATTACCCCAATGCCTATACATCAGATTCATTCACTCGTGTGCGAAAAGAAATCTATTTCAATCCCAGAACTTATGGACACATTGATGACCCTTTGCTTAAAACAAATAATAATACAGCAGGGAAGCTATTACATGCTAAAAAAGTAAAAATAATTAATTGCAGAAAAGAGTTGTGACAACAAGAAGAAACTCTTATAATGAAAGGAGAAAAGTTAATGATAAAAGATACAAAATATTTAATGGAAGGAAACGGACGATTCAGAAGAATTGTACGAAAAATCATTCCAAACAGAAAAGTAAAAGACCGACTGTTTAAAGCCGTATTTGCAGATAAAAAATATTTGCTTGAACTCTATAATGCCTTAAATAACAGTCAATATGAAAACGAAGCGGAATTACAGATTTATACAATGGAAGACACCATATATATGAAAATGAAAAATGATGTCTCATTTATAATTGATAATACGATTGAACTTTATGAGCATCAAAGTTCATTCAATCCCAATTTACCGCTAAGAGGACTCGTTTATTTCGCAGAACAGTACATGGGGCTGGTAGAGGAACATAAATACAATCTCTATGGAAGTAAATTGATTATGCTTCCGACACCACAATATGTTATATTCTATAATGGTGCAAAGGAAATAGGAGATGAATTGACATTGTTGCTTTCGAGTGCATTTGAGAGAAAAGATGTGGATGCTGCCTTAGAATGCAGAGCAAGAATGATTAACATTAATTATGGCAAAAATAGAGAACTGATGGAAAAAAGCTCAAGACTAAAGGATTATGCAAAGTTTATCAGTTATATAAAGGAAAATCTAAAAAATGGAATGAGTGAAAGCGAAGCAGTTGATCAGGCTGTAGACCGAGGAATTGCAGAAAATCTGTTGCCGGATATTTTAAACCGGCAGAAAGGTGAGGTGCGAAAAATGTTTTTAACCGAATATAACGAGAAAAAACACATGAAAATGACATTTGAAGATGGTAAACAAGAAGGAATAGAGCAAGGAATAGAACAAGGAATAGAACAAGGAATAGAACAAGGAATAGAACAAGG
>CAZAQH010000142.1:0-2438 GCA_964487395.1 uncultured Lachnospiraceae bacterium
GCTTTATGGATATGAGTCATTAGAAGATATAAAGTAGGTCAGTCACTTATTATGCCGTCTTTATCTTACGAAGAAATCTACAGTGAAATAGGCAATCCTAAAGCAGAGTATGAGAAAGTGCATCATTACAAAAACGTTATTTTTTGGTCCTTTAGTCGGAAAGATTATCAAAAGACAAATTGGTGGTCAAAGACAGCAAACTCGAATGTAAGTCACAAGATTACAATTCGAACAGCAAATACGGTAAGGAAAATAGTGTTTATGTGATACATTTTATTGTTCTATGTGTTCCTCTTTTCAAGAGGATTTTTATTGGTTATAATATAAAGAAAAGGATAGGAGATGATGATTATGTGTACACAAAACGAATTAAGTACAATTACACAGTTGATTGCAAAGATTTACCGTGAATGTTATGGTGAACATCTTGTTTCCGTGTATTTGTATGGCTCCTATGCAAGAAAAGATAATGATAATGAATCGGATATCGATATGGTTGCTATTGTAGATGAAACCAGAGAACAGGCAGAAAAAACATTGAAAAAAGTATGGGACGAATCATTCGAGGTTGCATTTGAATACGATATTGTAATTTCAACGACAGTGATTCCATATACAGAGTTTGAAACAATGAAGCATGATTTACCGTATTACAGAAATATCATGAATGAAGGGGTGAAAATCAGTGCATAGTGAAACACAGATTAACCTGGCAAAACATAGATTGGAAACTGCGGAAGAGAAGTTGGAAGCTTCAAAGCTACTGTTAGCCGGTGGACTATTCAAGGATTCTATTGGACGTTCTTATTATGCTATTTTTTCTGCAACTAGAGCAGTGCTTGCACTGGATAGTAAAGATTTTTCGAAACATGCAGGTGTAATTGCTTGCTATCAGAAAGATTATGTAAAAGAAGGAATTTTTGACAAGCAGTATTCGAAAATTATCATGGAAGCATTTCAAATCAGAAATAAGAGCGATTATGATGATTATTATGTGGTATTGAAAAGCGATGCAGAAGAACAGCTCGATAAAGCGGAATTATTTTATCAGGAAATGAAGCGATATATTGATGGCGTAATTGAATAATTATATTGGTGTTTGAAGGTATCAATACTCTTAAATAAATGAGTACTGATACCTTCTTTAGTTTAGAGATTTTTTTTATTGATGTTTTCTCAGCAAGTAATTTTGAATCTTTACCTATATTTGTACTTCTTTTGATGGCTAAGATATACCGAGATATGCTATGATAATTCAAGAAACGGTCGAAAATATGACATAATTAAATTGGTAAGGAATGTAGTAAATACGGTGATTTGCCACGATATGAAAGGATATACCAAGATATGATAAAAGTACTTTTTATTTGCCATGGCAACATCCGAGACTAGTGACGAAACCCGCATAAATACTGGGTTTTTGGCGATGGGAAGACTGAATTTACACCTTTTTTATACCGAATGGCGGATATTACCTGAAATCAATATGTTTAAAAATGATATTTAATCTGGATATATCCAGAAAGTAGTTTGGATTAAAAACAAAGCCTCGAGAATGGCGTGATTACGTGATTCTTGAGGCTTTTCTATGGAGTACCAGTAGCAACACGTTTTTTATTGAAATAATGGTTGTGATTTAATTTCGAAAATCGTTTGTTTTGCAAAAGTGGTTGTGGTAAAATGGTTTTAAAATTAAACCATAAAAAAATGATTTATAGAGAATGAGGATTAGAATATGAATGAAATACTTGGCTTTGTAAATGAAAAAACAAAGGTATTAGTAATTCTAAAGGAAAATCAATTACAAATCGATGGGAAGAGCATTTGTCCATTGAATCAGCAAGAAATAGCTAATCTGGTGCCCTGCGGGAAACTTAAGGTAAATCAGATATTAAAAGAATTGATTGACGATGGATATGTTGAAATGCTTCATACAAAAGGACGGTATATCGTTACGCCTAAAGCATATGAGGTGTTAAGAAAGTTGTCGCTTAAGTAGTTTAAGTCCTGAAAAAGGGACAGATAGATGTGGTAGACTTAATAAAATACAAACTTTAATTGGAGGATTAGGAAAATGATCGACAACAAGAAAGAGCAGGAACGTGACGAACTACACCGTATGATATGGAGTATGGCAAATGATTTACGTGGAAGTGTAGACGGATGGGATTTTAAACAGTACGTGTTAGGTATCCTGTTTTATAGATATATTTCAGAAAATTTTGAAAGATATGTAGATAATGGCGAGCGTGAAGCTGGAGAGAGCGGCTTTGCTTATGCAAAGTTATCAGATAGTGATGCAGAACAGGCAAGAGAAGATTTGGTTAAGACTAAGGGATATTTTATACTTCCAAGTGAATTGTTTTGTAATGTGCGCACAAAAGCTTCAAATGATGAAAACCTAAATGAAACATTGGAAAAAGTATTCCGTAATATTG
>CAZAQH010000143.1:0-2433 GCA_964487395.1 uncultured Lachnospiraceae bacterium
AGTCTGAAAGCGCGATCCCTTGGTTGGCTTCTGCTTATCCAGCCAACTCCAAAAGTAGAAGCGACGTCGAATGGTTAGATGATGACTGGACAGTAGTGGCTGAAGATGGTTTACCTTCTGCTCATTACGAAAATACAGTACTCATAACAGAGGGCGAGCCGGAGATTCTGACATTACTTTAATGAAAGAAGCGAGGGTTTATATGATTGGAATGTTATGCCGTGCACTTGCGGGACATGATAAAAATGAAATATATATCATAATAGAAGAAAGTGATGAATATGTTTATTTGTCGGATGGACTGTTAAAGCCAAAGGATAAAGCAAAAAAGAAGAATAAAAAGCATATTCAGATAATAAAAAAAAGCGTTGATGCTTCATTGCAGAAACGAATAGCAGAAAAGACAGAATATAGCAATGAAGAAATAAAACGGGCAATAAAACTTTATAAAAAGGAAGATTACTTCCTTTTGCAGAAATGATACAGGAGGAAAATGTATGTCAAAATCCGATGTGATTGAAATTGAAGGAACAGTTATTGAAAAATTACCAAATACAATGTTTCAGGTGGAATTAGAAAATGGTCATAAAGTACTTGCACATATCAGTGGCAAGTTAAGACAGAATTTTATTAGAATTCTTCCTGGAGACAAAGTAACATTGGAATTATCCCCATATGACTTGTCAAAAGGACGCATTATTTGGAGAGATAAATAAAACACAAAAAGAAATACTAAACTGTCAAAGGACGACAGTTAAGAATTTCTATGTTTCGTGTCGAAGAATTGCTGCGCAATTCTTCAGGACATTCGTAAGGATGAATGGAGAAAAATGTATATTAAAGGTGTGAAAACAGGTACTTGCCAAGGAACTATTGTCATGCTATAATATAAAACGGTCTTTTTATGAAAGGAGGGTTTAACATGAAAGTTAGATCATCAGTAAAGCCGATTTGTGAAAAGTGCAAAGTTATCAAAAGAAAGGGCTCAATCAGAGTAATCTGTGAGAATCCAAAGCACAAACAGAGACAGGGTTGATTTAATCCCGTCGCATTATTCAAGAAAATCGATTGCAGATTTAAAACGCAGTCTTAAAGATAATTGAGCGTAGAGCCTACGCGAGATTACTTTTTGATACCGAGAATAATGTACCACAGTATCGGAAAAGTCGAATAGTATTCGACCGGGCAGCAAAGACCTGCCCCAATCAATTAGTATTTAGTTGCTTTAAAGCAACAGGAAAATGGAGGAAATGTAAATGGCTCGTGTTGCAGGTGTTGATTTACCAAGAGACAAGCGAATTCAGATTGGCTTAACCTATATTTATGGGATTGGTAGAGTAAGTGCAGACAAAATTCTTGCAGAGGCAAAGGTTAATCCTGATACTCGTGTAAGAGATTTAACAGATGATGAAGTTAAAAAACTTAGTGAAGTAATTGATGCTACTATGACTGTAGAAGGTGATTTAAGAAGAGAAATCGCTCTTAATATCAAGAGATTACAGGAAATCGGATGCTATAGAGGTATTCGTCATAGAAGATCCCTTCCTTGCCGTGGTCAGAAGACTAAGACAAATGCTAGAACATGTAAGGGACCTAAGCGTACTGTAGCAAATAAGAAAAAATAATTTTAGTAACTAAAATTATTTTTACTTATTCTGAAAAAAGAAATAACAAGTTATTTCTTTTTCCCATTAAATTAATGAGAAAGTGAATTTTCTTAGTCTCATAATAATAACAAGTGATTACAATTAACAAGAATTTTATTCAATTAGGAAGAAAGTAGGTTAGTTTAAAATGGCGAAACAAGTTGCAAAAAAAGTAACAAAAAAGCGCGTTAGAAAAAACGTTGAACATGGACAGGCGCATATTCAGTCATCTTTTAACAATACAATTGTTACATTGACAGATGCTGAAGGTAATGCTTTAAGCTGGGCAAGCGCTGGAGGTCTTGGATTTAGAGGTTCAAAGAAATCTACTCCCTATGCAGCACAGATGGCTGCTGAAACTGCTACAAAAGCAGCTTTAGTACATGGCCTTAAGACTGTTGACGTATTTGTAAAGGGACCGGGTTCAGGACGTGAAGCAGCAATCAGAGCACTTCAGGCAAGTGGATTGGAAGTATTAAGTATCAGAGACGTAACTCCAGTTCCTCATAACGGATGCCGCCCACCAAAGCGTCGTCGTGTCTAATTTGAATTTTAATTAAAAAAGAGTTCCTAATAAAAAAGAAACGTTGGATTGAAAACAGTGTAGCATGAATTATGCCGACTGTTGTAAACAATATTGGAGGAAATTAAAATGGCAGTAAACAGAGTACCTGTGTTAAAAAGATGCAGATCACTTAATTTAGACCCTGTATTTTTGGGATATGACAAGAAATCTAACAGAACTTCTATCAGAGGCAACAAGAAGATGAGCGAGTATGGTCTTCAG
>CAZAQH010000144.1:0-2427 GCA_964487395.1 uncultured Lachnospiraceae bacterium
AAGGAATTCGTCTTATTAGTGAGGAACTGAAAGAGCAATTTCTTTATAACAATACGGGAAAAGTAATTGAGATTTAAATATGGATATATGAGGATGGACTTTGTGCAGAAAATACATAAGTCCATTTTTACCATAGCTAGCGTAAAATTTTATTCGGATAATGGAAAATAATTAAAAAGAGAACACCACTTTGTGATAAAGTATTAAGCACGACCAAAATACTAAGGCAAAGAAAGGTGTTCTCTATGTATAACAGTATAAAATATTTTGAAGAAGAATGCATCAACAGATTTGAAAAATTGGAAGATGGTTTTATGAAGGAACCAGAGAAGTTGGCAGAGTATGTTGTTGGACTTACAGAAGAACTGCATAATATAGGATTGAAAATGATTCAAGAATCCCTGGAGGAAATGGACCGAATGCTCCGAAAGAGCCAGAAACGCTTACAGCATTGGGTAGTGGAATCCCATGAAACAAAGCAGTTGATAACTTCTCTTGGAACTGTCACATTTGAAAAGACTTTATTCACCAATAAAGAAACAGGAAAAAGCGAATATCTGCTTGACCGGATTATCGGGCTGGAAAAGCATGAAAGAATCAGCGAAGATGCACTTGCAAGAATGCTGAAAGAGGCAGTTCAGACTTCATACAGACGTGGAGGAGAAGAAACCAGTCTGACAACAGATGTGCAAAAACAGACAGTCAAAAATAAGATTCATGCATTGGAATTTCCAAGAAATGAGGAAAAGCCAGAAAAGAAAAAAGAATTAGAGTATCTATACATTGAGGCGGATGAAGATCATGCTTCACTACAGTTTCGAGAGAAGAAAGGCGATTTAGAAGAAAATGAGAATCATCAGAAAAACAACTGTCTGATAACAAAACTTGTTTATATTCACGAAGGAATTGAACAGGAAGCAGCAAAAAGTAAGAGACATAAGCTCGTCAATCCGTACTACTTCTGTGGAACCAGTTATGCGGAAGACAATACAGCATTCTGGGATGAGGTCTATGAATATCTCCATAATCATTATGAACTTGATAAGGTAAAAAAAATATATTTGAGTGCAGATGGTGGAGGTTGGATTAAATCAGGAATGAGACGAATTGCAGGAATTACATATGTGCTGGATGAATTTCATCTTGAGAAGTATCTGACAAAGCTCACAAGCCACATGAAGGACAGCCGAGAGGATGCAGCGGATGAACTGCGAACTGCAATACGAAGTAAAACGAAACAAGACTTTGAAGAAATCGTGGAACGATTAGAAGGCTGTCTGGAAAGCAAAACAGGGCTGAAACGAATTGCAGATGCAAAAGAATACATTCTATCAAACTGGAGTGCTGCAAAGCTGAGACTACGACATCAGGAAGGCGTAAAAGGAAGCAGTACAGAAGGTCATGTAAGCCATGTATTGTCCAGTAGAATGAGTTCAAGACCAATGGGATGGAGTATTCAAGGAGCAACAAAAATGGCAAAGTTAAGAGCGTATGAGTTGAATGGTGGAGATATGCTGGAACTGGTAAGATATCAAAAAAGAGATCAGGCTAAAGCGGCGGGTGCTGAATATGATGTCTTAAGTAGCAGCGAAATAATGCAATCGGAAAAGAACAGACATGGAGAACTTGGAAAATATGTAGATAGCATAAGTCATAGAGTTTCCTTGCAAAATAAAAAGATAGTGTACTTTAATTCACATATTTGGGGATTGTAGAAAGTGCACATGAAATGTAATCAAGAGGAATAAGCCGAAGTGTGCGCAGAAAGAAAACTGGGCTTGCTTCGAGTACCAAAAAGATGTATATTAAATCCACAAGTCATTGCCTGATATTTTATCAGAGCATCGTGGGTGGACTCAACACCATTATTTCCGAAGGTAAATTTACGCTGTCCTTATTATCCAATGACAACGACAACTCCGGAAGAAAGTGTTATTCTAGAAATAGAAAAAAATCTTCTATTCAATCTATTGTCTGAATCACCAATTATTCTAAAAGCTTACTTGGAATTCGTTGCTGATCATACTTTTATACTTGGAGACAAAATTAAACACTATGTTAATAAAACCATTCGGGAATGTGTTCTCGGGTTTTTAGAATACGAAAGTAAACACCAAAAATCCAATAAGATAATATTAAATATGACAAAACAAACACTGGCAGACAAAATTGGGGTTCAACGAACTTCCTTATCTCGCGAATTATCCAAAATGCGTAATGATGGTCTAATCGAGTATGATAACAAATCAATTACAATATTATAATAAGGGCATTTTCACAGAATGGAGTATATAAGAATAATTCTCATATACTTCACTTTTATTTCCCTTGTTGTTTTAATCCACAAAAAGAACAGTATGCTTTTTAGACATGTTGCAGTGTCTCTAAGAAAACGGTCAATAGTGTTCTCAAGAAAGCCAAAGAAAA
>CAZAQH010000145.1:0-2404 GCA_964487395.1 uncultured Lachnospiraceae bacterium
TATTTAAAGAAAAGCCTGTAAAATCAATATTTTTTGGCTTGACAATATAGGAAGGTGAGTTTATTGGTGCGGATAATTTTAAAAGTATAGAAGTAAGTGGAACGATTACGAATGTAGGAACAGCTACAAATACAATTGAATATACGTTATTTTCGTCAACCAAGGAATCAAATTATAACATTATCCGTAAGGAAGGAACTTTGGAGATAACCGCAAGAAAACTGACTATTCCTGCAAATCATGGTTTTAGTATTACAACGCCGGGTATGGCAGAATGGGTTGCGGTAACAAGAGATAATTTAACAGTATCTTATGAACTGAAACTTTACCGGATGTGTTGATATGCAGCTTGACTACTATTATACAAGATTAAACAACTTGAAAATTCGTACTGCCGGAAAAGCGACTGATAATCTTGCAAGTGGAATTATTCTGCCTGATGAGAGTTCATTACTAGGAGGCAGAGAAGTATATTATGGTGAATCCATTAGTTTAAAAGCAACACTTTCAGCTGGTTATATTTTTAAGGGTTGGTATGATGCTAAAGATGTTTTAGAGGGATATATGGAAGATTCAACCAAAGAACTTTCAACATATTCTATAAAGTCAGATATTAGCCTTGCCACACCGGTTTCTATAGATACAACGTATTCGTTCCAGGCAACGGATAATAGAGATATCATTGCAGTAACAGAGCCTTTGAAAGTATGTTGTTTAGCACATTAAACGATGCTCCGTTCTTCACATTAAATGGAGTCAATATAGCATAACCAGCAGTGAATAAGTCGCTTTATCTGATGTCGTATCTGCAAAATAAAACATCCTCACTCAAATAAAGTGAGTGAGGATTTGAAGTCAGCCAAGCTCGCAGTCATTGACAGCCTGCATGGTGATGTCTGTTGTAATAATATCAGACTTCTTGCTGTCACCAATGAGCATGCTGGCATTGCAGTATTTGTTGATCATTCTTGGTGTGCCATCAGCAGCATTCAAGATAGCTTCGATTGCAGCTTCTTCAAAGATAGTCTGGTTACATCCGGCTCCTTTTAGCTTTTCACGGATGTAAATTTTACCTTCCTCTTTGGAAAGACCATCGAGATTGTAATTCATAACAATACGCTGCCGCAGGGGTTCATGAATTCCAAGCATTAGTGTAGAGTTTAGCTTTGGAAGACCTGCAAGCAGAATGGCAGCCCTGTCCCGGGAATCCATTTCAAAGTTAAAAAGAATCTTTAAATCATTCAGAATGGCATTATTGATGTAGTTAGCTTCATCAATGATGATGATGGGAGTTTTTCTTTTTTCAATGGCAAGCTTAACAATCTCTTCCTGAATGATACGGAAGTTGTCCGGTTTCTTAAAAGCAGGTTCACTTCCAAGTTCACTTACAAGGTTTCGATAGAAATCATTCGCTGTAAGAGTGGAGAGACTGGAATAGATTACCTTGTATAGGGAGGGATTTAGTGAGGCAGCCCAGTTTCTTATAGCAGTCGTCTTGCCTCTGCCAGGACTTGCGGTAAGCAGCCCAAAGCCTTTGGTTTTGGCAAGATAATCCAGCCGGAACAAAGTTTCCTTGTATTCAGATGTGTCCACAAGGATTTCTTTGGAATTCTTTATAAATGGATTGAATTCCAGACCATAGCGTGTGAAGTATTCCATAATTATTCCTCTCCTCTGCATAAGTGTATTTTGTCACGCTTTATATTTGCGTTATCCGTTTTGCTAAGAAGTCTGATAGGAGTCAAAGTTCCATCAGCTTCTACAATAAAGATATCTTTTAAATCAGGAGAATAACGCAGACGGATACGCTGTTTTGCAAAGCGGTAGTCAACTTCGTATTCCACCTGATCGAGTACAATGACGCTGTCAGCGGATACTCTGCGTTCAATTTCGAGAAGAAAGCTGTTTTCTATGTCCAGATTTGAAAGACGTCTGATGCATTCCGGCTCTGAAAAGAAGCGATCCTGTGGAGATTTTCCTTTTAAGGAAGAATGAATCGTCTGATTGTATCGCTGTACGTAAGCATAGAGGTTTCCACGCAATTCTTCCAGAGAATGAAAATCCCGGATATCCAGAGAAGACATCCATTGATCCTTCATGGTTCTGAACCAGCGTTCAATTTTGGCCTTCTGTGTTGGAGTATAAGGCTGGTCATAATGGACAACAGAGCCAATGCGTGCAGCAAGCAGCTCCATCTGCTTGTTCTTATAGGAACTGCCGTTATCAAAGTTGAACATCTTAGGTCTGCCATATTTGGAAACAGCGGATTTCATGACAGACATGAGATTTACAAAGTTATCATTGAAAAAGATATCAATGCCGACAATAAAGCGGCTGGCATCATCAATCAGAGCAATGATATAAATCTTATGTTTTTTGCCGTCAGGGGTTGTAAGGTAAGGTC
>CAZAQH010000146.1:0-2266 GCA_964487395.1 uncultured Lachnospiraceae bacterium
TCTGCATATATTCCTACGAACGTTATTTCCATTACAGACGGACAGATTTATCTGGAAACAGAAATGTTTAATGCGGGCTTTAGACCAGCTGTTAATGCCGGACTTTCCGTATCCCGTGTAGGTGGTGCAGCTCAGATTAAAGCGATGAAGAAAATTGCAGCTCCTATCCGTGTGGAATTAGCTCAGTATAGAGAATTAGCAGCATTTGCTCAGTTCGGTTCCGAACTTGATGATGATACAAGAGAAAAGCTTGCACAGGGTGAACGTATTAAGGAAGTATTAAAACAGCCTCAGTACAAACCAATGCCGGTTGAATACCAGGTAATCATTATTTATGCTGCAACCAATAAATATTTACTTTCTGTTCCGGTTGATGCAATCACAGAATTTGAGAAACAGTTATTTGAGTTCCTCGATACAAAATATCCTGAGATTCCAAAAGCAATCCGTGAAGAAAAACAGATTAGCGACAGCACAGATGAACTTTTAAAGAAAGCAATCGTAGAGTTTAAAGAAAAGTTTAACAGTTAGAACATTTTGTTCGGATGGGAAAGGTGATACGTTATGGCCTCGATGAGAGATATCAAGAGACGTAAAGGCAGTATACAAAGTACACAGCAGATCACAAAAGCCATGAAACTGGTTTCTACCGTTAAACTGCAGCGCTCCAAACAGCATGCGATTAACTCTAAGGATTATTTTAGCTATATGTATAATACGGTTCAGTCCATGCTTGCAAAAGCAGGAACCATTAATCATCCATTTGTACAGCCTTCGGAATCACCGAAAAAAGCAGTGATTATGATTACAGGTAACAGAGGATTGGCAGGCGGATACAACTCTAATGTTGTAAAGCTTATAACCAAGGGTGATTTGAAAAAAGAGGATTTGATTATCTATACGGTTGGTAAAAAAGGACGTGAAGCAATGAAACGTCTTAATTATCAGATGACAGATGATTACTCTGAAATGATTGATGAACCGGAATATGTAGATGCTATGCGTTTAAGTACAACGGTACTTAATTCCTTTAAAAATGGAGAAATTGGTGAAATATATCTTGCTTATACCAGCTTTAAAAATACAGTTGTCCATGAGCCGGTTTTAATGAAATTACTTCCGGTTGAACCTGTGGAGACAATTGTAGAAAAGACGGATGAGGATGATAACATTCCAATGAATTTTGAACCTCATGAGGAAGAAGCGCTTGATTTGATTATTCCAAAATATATCACAAGTTTGATTTATGGAGGAATGGTAGAATCTGTTGCAAGCGAGAATGGAGCCAGAATGCAGGCTATGGACTCTGCAACAAGTAATGCAGAGGATATGATCAGTAAACTGTCACTCCAGTATAACAGAGCACGTCAGGGCTCTATTACACAGGAATTGACAGAGATTATTGCTGGCGCTCAGGCAATATCGTAGATATTGCCCGCAATCTCATAGAGAATGGATTTTGTGAAAAGAAATAGAGAAGTATTGAGAAAAAGAGATAAGAAAGGAAATGAAAATGGCAGATAAGACAATCGGAAAAATCACACAGATTATCGGCGCAGTTCTGGATGTGAAATTTTCGGAAGAAAAACTCCCGGAAATCAACGAAGCAATTCGTATTACCAGAAAAGATAACAGTGTACTGGTTGTAGAAGTATCACAGCATTTAGGTGATGATACAGTCAGATGTATTGCCATGGGTCCTACAGACGGACTAGTAAGAGGAATGGAAGCAGAAGCAACAGGAGCTCCCATTACTGTTCCGGTTGGTGAGAATACATTAGGAAGAATGTTTAATGTATTAGGAGAACCCATTGATAATAAACCTGCACCAGAAGTAGAAATATATGAGCCGATTCACAGAGCGGCTCCGGAATTTGCACAGCAGGCTACAGAAGCAGAAATATTAGAAACAGGTATTAAGGTAGTTGACCTTCTTTGTCCTTACCAGAAGGGCGGTAAAATCGGTTTGTTTGGTGGTGCCGGCGTTGGTAAGACAGTTCTTATTCAGGAATTGATTCGTAATATCGCAACAGAGCACGGCGGATATTCCGTATTTACCGGTGTAGGAGAAAGAACAAGAGAAGGAAATGACCTTTATTATGAAATGAAGGAATCTGGCGTTATTGACAAAACAACCATGGTATTCGGACAGATGAACGAGCCACCGGGAGCCAGAATGAGAGTTGGTTTAACAGGACTGACCATGGCAGAGTATTTCCGTGATAAGGGTGGAAAGGACGTACTTCTTTTCATCGATAATATTTTC
>CAZAQH010000147.1:0-2165 GCA_964487395.1 uncultured Lachnospiraceae bacterium
TTCGGATATTCCTTACGGAATAAAAACACACCATTTGAAATCCCGATTTGGGTGGCATGTTTGATTGATTTGTAATTGTAATATATCATACATTTTTCAATTTGTCATCATGTTAGATTGCTTTTTTTGTAAAAAAATTGTTTCAAAAAGAGAGCAAACATAATGTCTGCTCCCTTTTGATAATTTCCTGTATTGATGCTTCTTTTAGTTTTATGCATTCTCGGAAATTGATTCATTCTTTTCTTTGTTTCTTGACAACATAACTGCTATTATAGCCATCACAATCACAGCTACTATGGTAAATATCCAGTCAAATAAACAGTTTCCTAGAATTGCAAGAACAATAGTTAATATCGTAGCAATAACTAATGATAATAATACCATTTTCTTTTTCTTGCGTCCCAGTATAATTGCTGTGGCTAAACCAATAAGCATTACCAATAATATCAGCCAGTGCCAGAAACAGTGATTTGTAGATACCTGAACGCTTTTTCCATCTGTTCCTATCAAAGTTCCATCGTTTCCAATCATGTCTGCAAGTGTTGCTCCGTCATCTTCGTAAATGATTTGATAGGTTGCATGGGGATCACCTGTGACACTAATCATTCCGTCTTCAATGCTGTCATTTGTAAGTATCATGACATTCCCATTACTGTCTACGGTGGTAAGATAGAAGGTTCTTCCATCCTCTAAAAGTTCGGATGGTATTGCTACTGTAAATCGGATATTTCCATCTTCCTCTACTGTATTTTGCAGTTCTTCCGGAATCTGTATGTATGGACCGGGCTGTATTGCAGGAGCACGCTTCAAAATTTCTTCTACTGCATCTTCTAACTGCTGTCTGATTTCCTGTGATATATCTTCCACCATTTCAGCCGCCGGGGTTTGTGGTCTTACATTTTCATCCTGTTCTGGGGTTGTTTCATCCTCTCTATTGTCATTGCCACGTTCGGGTGTTGTGATATCTGTCGCTTGAGAATCATTTGGATTTGATTCGCTGTCCTGATGATCCCGGTCTGATGTATTTCCTACTCCCTGGTCTTCACTTGGCATTGGAGTGGTACTTGGCATCGGAATGTTACCTGATGCTTGCGTGGTACCACTATCAGAATTATCATCGTCTCCCGAATCATCACTTGATGTACTACCGCCACCCGGATTATCTCCTCCACCTTCTGGTGTACTGTTTACCGTATCCTTAAACGCAATCGAATAAATAGAAAATTCACTGGCCTTAAAAATACTAATACTCCATCCACGTAGGTTGGTGTAATGACAGTAGTTACTCCATTATGCTCATAAATAATGTAATATACTCTTGTCCTACCACTGTCGGTCTGCTTCATATTATCCGGAAGTGCTATTGTAATGGTGACTTCTGTTGTCTCTGTATCTGTTATTTTCTCAGGAGCCTCATCTCCTATTTTCTTAAATAAAGACAAATCCAAGAACATGGCAACCTGCATTTCATCATCTACCTGAGCTGCTTTTTGTTCAATTAATTCTTTTGCAGAGGCACTTGCTGTACTATCTGCTTCCGACAACACCAGATAAATCAGCGCATCTTTGCCCCTTTCTACCTGTTCTGTTTCTTCCTGACTTAATAATGCTTTTGCAACAGGTACGGTAAGATTTGTTTCCAGTTCTGCTCTTGGAAGTCCATCTCCGTCTTTGATAACCGCCGTTTGTACAGTACCGCTATTTAAATCTCCCGGTTTAAGTGGTACACTGCCACCAGTCTTATCTGGTGTTTCACCACTGCCTTCCAGTGCTTTTTCCAAAATGGTCAAACTACCATTCACTGCACTCAATCTGTAATTCTTGCTGCCTTCTGCTGTAAGTGTACCATTATCTGTTATCTGTATAGCAGCAGTTCCCACAATATTTGTATCTGTACCGGAAGCTAATGCAGCAGTTGCCTCTGTAGCAATCATATCAGTTTGTGCATCGCCCTCAGCCAATCCTATATATAATGGAGACATTGGTGTAAAGCTCTGTCCCTGCAGAATTGCCTGATTCTGTGCTTTCACAATAAGTTCTTTTTTTGCAATGGTAAAGGTTCTTGAGTTTTCGTAGTTTTATCCACAAACCCCTTGTTTCACTAGTATATCATCTTTTAAATAACTGGACTATAATACTCTCCCATGATACAATGTATATATTAA
>CAZAQH010000148.1:0-2091 GCA_964487395.1 uncultured Lachnospiraceae bacterium
ACATCTTTTTTCATCTTTTTTGAGGTGTTTTCTCTTTCCGAAAAAAGGAACTCTCCCAACCACTCTTCCTGTCTGTTTCAAGGCGGTTAACCTTTTAGGCGGTGGACTTTTATAATAGCATTTCTGCTTTTTCTTGTCAATCGTTTTTTAATTGACTAAGAGCGAAAAAAAGGAATCTCAATCACTTAAGATTCTCTTTACGTTGGTATGAATCCATTCAAAGGGATTAAACGGAGAAAGAGGGATTTGAACCCTCGCGCCGCGTAAACGACCTACACCCTTAGCAGGGGCGCCTCTTCAGCCTCTTGAGTATTTCTCCATAGTCTGAACTTCATCCACTACCAATATTCAGTTACATCGTTTTCACGACGCAAATGTTATTATACATAAGCACCTAGTATTTGTCAATTGCTTTTTCATGCTTTATAACCGCATATTTCACAAGGAAAATGTATTTATTGTTGAAACTGTTTAATAGCTGTTTCGTATAGGTTATTTCCTTCACAATCAATTACGACTATTACAGGAAAATTCTCTACGCGTAATTTTCGAATTGCTTCTGTTCCTAAATCATCATATGCTATTACTTCTGATTCAATAATGGATTTGGAGAGTAATGCACCGGCTCCACCGACTGCTGCAAAATAAACAGCACCATTTCTAATGATGGCATCTTTTACTTCCTGTGAACGTTTTCCTTTTCCAATCATTCCCTTTAACCCAAGATCTAATAACGTAGGAGCATATCTGTCCATACGACTTGCTGTAGTTGGACCGGCTGATCCAATTGGTCTACCTTCTCTTGCCGGTGATGGTCCCATATAATATATAATATTGTTTTTTAATGATATAGGAAGTTCTTCTTTCTTTTTTAAAGCCTCATCCATTCTTTTATGAGCTGCATCTCTTGCTGTATAAATAATACCGGTTAAATAAACATAATCTCCGGCTTTTAATTTTTTGGCATCTTCATTGCTGATTGGTGCATTTATATGTAACTCCATTTTGCTCTCCTTTGCATTACGGTAATATATAAATAATAGATGTTGTGTTGTTAATAAATGGAAACACTATATATATAGAAGAAACTCGTCTTCGACGAGTTTCTCGAAACTAAATCGTTCTGACTGCATGGCGGTTTACATGACAGCAAATGTTAATCGCTACCGGTAGTCCTGCAATATGTGTTGGATAGGTATTGATATTGACTGCAAGTGCTGTTGTAGTACCACCAAGTCCACCTGGACCAATACCTGTTTTATTGATTTTATCTAAAAGTTCTACTTCCATATCTTTTACATATGGAATAGAAGAATGTTCATTAACCGGCCTTGTCAGCGCCTTTTTTGCCATAAGTGCACATTTTTCAAAGGTACCGCCTATTCCTACTCCTACTACCATAGGAGGGCAGGCATTGGATCCGGCATCCTTTACTGCGGTAAGAATGGCATTTTTGACGCCTTCTTCTCCGTCTGCCGGTTTTAGCATAAATACACGGCTCATATTTTCACTGCCAAAACCCTTTGGTGCTATTGTAATTTTTACCTTGTCTCCCGGAACAATATCATAATGAATAATTGCCGGTGTATTATCCTTTGTATTCTCACGAATTAAGGGATCTTTCACAACGGATTTACGCAGGTAGCCATCCACATATCCCTGGCGTACGCCTTCGTTAATGGCATCCTCTAATACTCCACCTTCAAAATGAACTTCCTGTCCTATTTCCATAAAGATAACAGCCATTCCGGTATCCTGGCAAATTGGAATCATATCTTTTCCCGCTATCTCAAGATTTTCCTGAAGCTGTCCTAAAATCTGTTTACCCAAATCTGACTTTTCTGTATTCTGTGCATTGCACATAGCATCCTTCATGTCCTCTGTCAGAAAGTGATTGGCCTCGATGCATATTTCTTTTATGTTCTCGGTGATTTGTGAAAGTTCGATTGTTCTCATTTATCTTTTCCCTTCGAATTTCTCTTTTTGTTCTTTCTTAGTATAAAAAACATCAATTCAATTTGCAATGACATTTTAATTCAATGTCATTTAGTTAACCAATTTCAAATTAAAATCCAGTGGTTTTCTTTCAGA
>CAZAQH010000149.1:0-2040 GCA_964487395.1 uncultured Lachnospiraceae bacterium
CTTTTCTTTTCAGCATAAAGCACCTCGAATCAACAAAATTTATTCCTATTAATGCATCCAATCAACATTTTGGAACGTTAAAATGTAATCTTCATCAACATTTTAGAATATTATATCATCAATCAAAGCATATGAGAAGTCCATTTAAAAAATAGACTGAAACCCTTCAAAAGAATTCCAGTCTACAAACATATATTATTAACCCATTTCTTCAATATTATACTTACTTAATCATGATTTTTCCATTCAGATTCGCACACATTTTACTTAAAACAAACCTGCAACATTCTCTGAATATCTTCCATATCCAGGGGCTTCCACCGCATACTTTTTAACCATTCCATTGTTTCTTCATATTCTTCATAATCTGGATTACTTATTATTTTTTGCAGTTCTGCAAATCCATATGGTCCACCTATATCTTCTGGCGGAGCATCTCCTACTGCAGCGATACACTTAGGCAGTATATCAGAATCATCCTTGTCTACACGAACAAGTTTTATTGTAGTTTCCCATCCATCCCCAAAGTCATAATAATAGGTCATTTTTTCAGCTTTTTCGATAAGTTCCTCTATCGTCATCTGTCGTTCCAATTCTTCCTCTTTTTCTGTTTCAAATTCTAAATCATCTTCTGAACACTCAAAAATTAGATTTTTCTCATACTGATCATAGACACAGAACTTATGTAAATGATAATCTTTCCATTGGAAAAGCCTTTGCAATGCAACATGAAAATCATACACGCTATATCTCACTGGTATAGCAAGAATACGTGAACACTCACTCTCCAACTCTAATTTTATGTTAAATATTGCCACATCTGACTGAACAGGATTTAACGTTCCATAATGTTTTACAAATTCATTACGAAGGAGATCTTTTGTATATTGGAGCTCTCCTCCACCTTTTGAAACAAAATCGTGGTTCACTTGTCTTAATACTGTTGCATTCAATTTATTATTACAAGATTTACGTCCCAGAGAATAATATGCATAATCTGTAAATTTATTAAGCCTTGCCACTTCGGACCGGCCTGCCGTCTTGGTATAGGTGATTTCACCACACTCTTTAAAATACTGATCGCCTAGTTCTGGAACAATAAATTCAGCATCAAACATTTCTCGTATTCCATCTACTATTAACTGTTCCAAGTTATTAATGTCTTTTGCTTTTAAGGCACAAAGAACAAATCCACATCTAGTTGCATCATTTACAATAAATATATACTTACGATGATCCAGATATCCTAATCCTGCAGTCCATGAGAAAAATGGATCGGAATTGACGTCAATGGATGATATTTCTCTTTTTACGAAGCCTTGTAATTTCTGTGTTAATCCTATCTGCATATTAATTGCACCTTTCTATATTCATTTGCTTCTATGGTCGTTCCAGTGACACATTGCACTTCGTACAAACATAATCTCCCGGATGAAGGACCGTCTTACAAATACGTTTAAACCGGAACAGCTCTCCGCAATGTGGGCAACAAACAGCATATTTATATATATGCTCTTGTTTCTTGGGAACTTCAATGTTCTGCTTTTGCAGATTCTTATATTCTTTAAAGTCATACTTTTCCGGGAATCTGTCATTTATAGACCATAAAACCTCCTCTTCACACAAATTTGGGCTAAATTTACAAATTTGACTGCGAATTAATCCCTTCATGATCAATGTCTGAAAGAAAATACTCTGTGTACTTTCAGCTAAAAGAAATGCACTAATTTCTATATAACTGCGCGTAAATCTCGCCATTGTAGATGATGTTTTATGATTAATCTCTATTCTGGATTTTACTAATTTCTCACGTATTTCCGGATATAAATCAAGTATATCTTTCATACAATCGTCCCGGATATCTTCTATTTTTTCAACAGACCACATTTCTTATCCCCTGCTCAGAATCAACTTTACCAAATTGCTACTACCTTTTGATATATTTTTTACCTTATCTTTCAATTGCTTTGAAGTTCTGATCATAGCATTACCTCCACGTACTTCATGATTTCATCCCTGAGACCCATTTTTTCAGCATAT
>CAZAQH010000150.1:0-1990 GCA_964487395.1 uncultured Lachnospiraceae bacterium
AGTCTCCTTAATTTGCCATAATTCCATAGAGAAATAAATCAATGTATTGTCTTATTTCTGATTTAACGGTGTCAGCATTCTTAAAAAAATCATCTGGATTTTGATTATATATGGCAAGATATTTACTGATAATCGTTCCGGTATATAACTGCAAGGCTTCTACCACCTTTTTATTTTCATTTTCTTTTATTGGAAGTAGGGATACGGCCTTTGCCATAGTGAGAGCAGATTCCGTTGCGGTTTTGATTTTGTATGCCTGTATTAGTTCATTCTTTTCGTCGATGACATCACTTGATGTTTCTCGTGAAGCCATATTTACAAGATGCATTTCGCTTGGATACTTTCCACATAACTTCATTTTCTCATCCATAGTATGAAAAATAACATCATAAAAATCATTTGCTGTTACTTCGGGAGTCTTTTCAACAAGTCGCTTTAACGAATGATCAATACAATATAAATAAAAATTCTTCTTTGACCCAAAATAATGAAACAACAGCCCCTTTGAAATTCCAGCATCATTCGTAATCACATCCGTTCTGGCTTCTGTATATGATTTCCTCGAAAACTCTAAAATCCCACTTTGAATAATTACCTGCTGCTTTGTGGCATCAATCTTTTCAAACAACTCAAATTCCATCACAACACCTCCTTGACTCACCAGTCAATACAACTATGCTACCATCATTTGACTCACCAGTCAACACCTCTTTTAAATAGTTCATTGCAGACAGCACGGAGCTATTCTCACAAATCTGTCTGCACTTCCGGCCTCTAAAAGAAATATATTTAAACTAAATACAGACAGCAATAGCCTAATCTCGCAAATTTGTCTGCATTTCCAACGCTGGGATAAAATAAATGCGAATTTATTACAGACAGAGACTTCTTATAATTACTAACCTGTCTGCACTTTCACTTCCTAATTAAAATATATATGATTTCCCGTTTGTTCTTGTTTTTTTTACCTTCAGAGGTTGGTTTGCATTTGGCTTCTGTGGGGTTTTCGAACACGTCAGCACTTAGACTGCGTTCTTTGCAGTCTTAGTGCTGCTACGTGTGAGATAAAGCGAAAGCGTCCCCGCAGAAGCCAAATGCAAACCAACCCCTCAGACACAAAAAAAGTCCCTCGCCGAAGCGAAGGACTTTGAATGTAACCTATTAGATTGACTGATGGAATGTACGAGTAATAACGTCATTCTGCTGTTCTGGAGTTAACTTGATGAAGTTAACTGCATATCCGGAAACACGGATAGTCAACTGTGGGTAGTTTTCTGGATGCTGCTGAGCATCTAATAAAGTATCTTTGTTTAATACGTTAACATTAAGGTGATGTCCGCCTTTTGTTGCGTATCCATCTAATAATGAAACCAGGTTATCAACCTGCGCTGTTGAAGCTGCCATAATCTTATCCTCCTATTAATTTTCTTTTTTATAGTTACTGTAGTCGTCTAAACCTTGCTCTAAAGTAGGAACGCTGCAAGCAAGTGGAGTTCTGGAACAATCCGTACATCCCATTGTCTGAACTTCTTTTGTAAGATTGCTTTCCGAATCAACATCTACATTAATGTGTCCGACGCCCTTACTCATTCCGGCGTCGAGCTGTGCAACAAGATCATCAATCATACTTTTCTCGTCCATCAGATCGCCCCTTCCTTTTCGTTTTTTATTTGCTTAAATCGATATCGATATCACCTGCGAATACCTTATCATCTTTACCAAGTGCGTTAGGAATGATTGTAAAGGTATTGGAGATACCATCCTGTGAATGTTCAAATGGTAATTTAGCTACTGAAGATAAAGAAGCTACAGCACCATGAGTATCACGTCCGTGCATTGGGTTAGCACCTGGAGCGAAAGGCTGTCCTTTCTTACGTCCATCAGGGGTGTTACCTGTTGCTTTACCATAAGTTACGTTAGAAGTAATGGTTAATACTGACATTGTAGGGAAACCATTTCTGTATGTGTGATGTCTTCTGATCATTGTCAT
>CAZAQH010000151.1:0-1986 GCA_964487395.1 uncultured Lachnospiraceae bacterium
CAGTCATCAATAAGCCAGCGAACCGGTTTATCACTTAATCCACTTGCAGCGGCATTTTCTTTTGCCCAATTAACCATTCCCTTAGAGGCATCTACATGACATACACTGGCACCGGCTGCAGCAGCAGATAAGGTTGCTCCACCTGTATAGGCAAATAGATTTAATACCTTAATCGGTCTGCCGGCATTTTTAATAAGCTCTGAGAACCAGTCCCAGTTGGCAGCCTGTTCAGGAAACAGACCGGTATGCTTAAAACTAAAGGGCTTTAGATTAAAGGTAAGGTTTTTATAGTGAATCTGCCATTCTTTTGGAAGGTCAAAGAATTCCCATTCACCTCCGCCGGCAGTGCTTCGATGATAATGTCCATTCATCTTTTTCCAGCCTGGATTTTCTTTTTTTGTATTCCAGATTACCTGTGGGTCAGGACGTACTAACAGATATTTACCCCAACGTTCCAACTTTTCTCCGGAAGAAGTATCGAGTACTTCGTAATCACTCCAATTATTTGCAATCCACATATGTGTTAATCCTTTCGAGGTTCCTTTTATAGTGAAATTAATTAAAATGCGTTATAATAAATAAAAATACAACATGTACAGTGTACCATAGATTGAAAGGATAAAAAAGCATCTGATTATGAAAAAACATATTACAACGGTTACGTTAAATCCATGCATTGACCACACGATTATACTGGATAATTTCAAAATGGGCGGAACCAATCATGTTAAAAATATACGTGAAGATATTGCAGGAAAGGGCATCAATGTTGCGGTTGCACTTAAGTATTTTGAGATTCCCTGTAAATGCATTGGGTTTGGCTTTGACAGGGATTTTGAAAAGATGGTGAATTTTTTTGAAGAGCATTCTCTTTTGCATGGTCTTGTAAGGACAGAAGGGAATTTACGTGTTAATTTGAAAATATTTGATAATGATACAAAGCAGATGACGGAATGCAATGAAAAGGGAAAACTCACTAATAAAGAAAGCATGAATGAATTTTATCATATGCTAAAGGATGAGTTAACGCAGGCACAACTTTTAGTAGTAGATGGGTCTGTCCCACAAGGAGTGGAGAGTGACTGTTATGCAAAAATAATTCGTGAAGCTTCCACATATGATGTACCGGTTATTTTGGATGCAACAGGTGATTTGCTGCTAGAGGGGATAAAAGAAAAGCCATTACTTATTAAGCCTAATAAAGAGGAATTCTGCAATACTTTTTGCTGTGAAGAAAACGATATGGAGAAGAAGGCATTAGAACTGGTGAAAAATGGCATACAATATGTATGTATTTCTTTGGGGGGAGAGGGTGCTATGCTTGTGACTCAAAAAGAGATACAGAAAATGCCTGCAATATCGGTTCCGGTCCGCAGTTTGCAAGGAGCGGGAGATGCGATGGTAGCAGGCATGTGTAAAGCTATATGGGATAAAAATGAATCACAACTTCTTACCTATGCACTTTGCAGTGCAGCATCAGCGGTGAGCCATGAAGGAACCCAGATGGGAAGCCTTGATGATTTTAACAAGCTTTTGCACCAAATAATGAATTCCTAATGGGGCAAATATTCCAATCAAAAGATATATCCACATAAAGGAGTAAGATCCACCCGGAAGATACACATAATAAATATCATTCAGATAAGCGGACATATCAAAATCCTGACATAACGGAGTGAAGAAAGCTATAAGAGCAAAGACAGCCTTCAAAACGATTAGGCAGAATAAATGATGCATCATAACGGAGTATGTGTTCTCGCCAAGATAGTTGACAAAACGACTGTTTTTAAGAGCCGGAGTCAGCACCTTTGCAAGACGCAGGAAAAAGGCAATGCCTGTAAAGGTAGTCAAATAAGGAGTAAGCGGAGAATTCGCAAAACTCATAACCCATACGGCACTGAATCCAAGACCGGCATGTGTGTTAATTATTATTAACTGAATAACTATTAAAATCGGAAAATAGATTATGCTGGGAAGAGTATCTTT
>CAZAQH010000152.1:0-1980 GCA_964487395.1 uncultured Lachnospiraceae bacterium
AGAGGATTTACTTATTGTGTTCCACCTTTTATGATTCGTAGTAATGTAGTAACTGGTGTAATGAGCTTTGCTGAAATGGATGCCATGATGTATAAAATTGAAGGAGAAGATTTATACCTTATCGGAACCAGCGAACATTCCATGATTGGTAAATTTATTGATACTATTATTCCGGAGAATAATCTTCCACAGACACTTACTTCTTATTCACCATGCTTTAGAAAAGAAAAAGGTGCACATGGACTTGAGGAACGTGGCGTATACCGTATTCACCAGTTTGAAAAACAGGAAATGATCGTAATCTGTAAACCGGAAGAATCAAAAATGTGGTATGAGAAATTATGGGAAAATACTGTTGATTTATTCCGCTCACTTGATATCCCGGTAAGAACACTTGAATGCTGCTCTGGAGATTTGGCAGATTTAAAAGTGAAATCATGCGACGTTGAAGCATGGTCACCAAGACAGAAAAAATATTTTGAAGTAGGAAGCTGCTCTAATTTAGGAGATGCTCAGGCAAGAAGATTAAAAATCCGTGTAAATGGAGAAAATGGTAAGTATCTTGCTCATACATTAAATAATACAGTTGTTGCACCACCAAGAATGTTAATCGCATTCTTAGAAAATAATTTGCAGGCAGACGGCTCCGTTAAAATTCCGGAAGTACTTCAGCCATATATGGGTGGAATAAAAGAAATCAAAAAAAATAAGTAAACAATTACAATAAGTTAACATAACATAATAATACTATGATAGGAAATAGAGGTGAAATCTTTGCACAAATACATGCGTGCCATTGGCTTCTCAAAACTGAATACCAGAAAAGAACTGGAAGAGCTGATCCGAATCTGTGCAGGTGAAGCAAGTGAACGTTCTTATACATCAAATGGAGAAGATACCATGCTGGCTGTATTTAGCAAAGAATTTGCACCGGGTATAGGAGTCTCTATTTGTGGAGAATATGATGAGTCCAACAATTTTTCTTATGACTACTGCTTTCCATATTTAATTGGAGAAGGAATAACTTCTTATGAAGATATTACGATTGAAAGACATGCAGAAAAAGAATCCTATGCCGGAATCTGTGATGATGTAAAGGTTGGAGTTTCACTCATATTCTATTTACAGAATATGATTCCATATATTAAAGTAAAAAACAGTGATAAACTTCCAGTCAGAGGGACCTCTATCACATTATCTGCTTTATCCTGCCAGGGTACTATTATGATGCCCATTATTAAAAATGAGACAGAAAAAAAGAAGAATCAAAAAGCATCCAATAGCCGCAATCAATTAATTGAAGCTGCAAGAAAAGGTGATGAAGATGCCATTGAAAGTCTGACACTGGAAGACATGGATACTTACACTGCTATTTCCAGAAAAATTCAGCAGGAAGATGTGTTTACCATTGTTGACACTTACTTTATGCCATATGGTGTGGAATGCGATAAATACAATGTTTTAGGAGAAATCCTTAACTTTGAGTTAGTCGAAAATGTATTAACACATGAAGAAATATATAAAATCACATTATTATGTAACGAGTTGACATTTGATATCTGTATTAATAAAATAGATATGTTTGGTGAGCCAATGATAGGAAGAAGATTTAAAGGAATCATTTGGCTTCAGGGATTTATTAATTTTCCAGAAGAGTAATTTTTTCCTAATCGGATAGAGTACTCAGGTTCTTGTCGCTTAGGGGATAAAGCAACCCCCTCCTGTTTCTATAGTTAAATGGATATAACGGTCCCCTCCTAAGGTTCAACCATGGTTATACCCTAAGGAATGAAAAAGGGTAAAGGTTTGGAGTTCGAATCCATCCAGAAACCGAAGAAGGTCAAAATAAGAAATAGAGATAATTCGTCACGAAAGTGATTGGATTCATAGAGATGGTCGCCGAGGTCAAAAGGTTTGAAAGCCTTAAAAATCGGCATTTGTTCCCGTAGTTAAATGGATATAACAAGCGCCTCCTAAGTG
>CAZAQH010000153.1:0-1960 GCA_964487395.1 uncultured Lachnospiraceae bacterium
GTTTGCTGCTGCTTTTTGTACGTGTTTGATAGAGAGATTTCTTTGATATTCCTGATTAGATACCAGATTTTTTATAGGTATCTGTTCAAAATGTACATTAGGTATGTATTGCAATAATTCGTCCATTATGTTTCCTCCTCAATGCTTTGCAGCATGATATTGATTGTGTCTGCTAAAGAATGCAGCTGACTGGTAAGACGTTCTTTTGCATTAATTGATATATGGGTAAGGTCTGCCATTGACTGTGTACGCTTGATGGAACTTACCCAGGATGGAATAGTAAGTGTCAGACTGGAAACCTCTGCATCGGGGTCATATGCAGGCATCTGTTTAATCTTAAGGTCCGTACTGATCTTTACTATGTTTTGTTTGGGTGGCACTTTTTTCTTGTGAGCAGATACGTTTATCCATAAGGATTCCTGACGAATCTCGGAATGGCAGATATGGTCTATTTTATTTTCTGTTATAAAATCATAAAGCCTCTTAAGTCTGACGGAGGGATACTTGGATAACAGAGTAATATTTTCATGAGATACTTTAATTTCCCCATTCAGGATTTTTTTCCCAAGTTCTGCATTCATGGAGTATATCTTCAAGATACCTCTCGTATACATTCCATATTTGTAAACTGTTCCAGCAGCAATGTTATATTGTAGCCCAAGTTCTCCTGCAACTCGATAGCGGAACTTGGGAACAGCTTCTGAAGGATTGCAATGTAGCAAAAATAATGCTTTTACGGCTTCATAGTGTTTTCCGATGAGAAATTTACTCATTTCTTCGTGATGGGGGAAACGGTCAATATTATTTTCACATATCCATGCAATTGCTTCATTGCGGTTATCGAAGCTATGATTAATTGTAGAAAAAGGAATATCCCATTTTAGGCAGATGCCATATCGTTTGTGCCCGTCAAGCAGAATCCCGTTCCAAATATGGAGAGGGTCTTGGCAGCCTTTATCAAAGAGTGATTCTTCTAATGATTCATATTCTGAATCAGAAAGTATGGGGGCAAGCATCTGGAATTCATCGTCTATTATAAAAGGGTCCATATTCAGTTCCTCTATTCTTTTGCTGTTTCATTTATAAGTACAATATCATTCATGGAAAAATGTGCTATGTTATTTTTCTGGTTAAACTCTCCATAAATCCGGTATCCGGCATTCGAAGCCCAGTCTTTTGTTACACGCTGTAATGTCTGCAATAATGGGGTACTGTACAATTCAAAGCAGTTGTGGTCAATGCTGCGGTTGTACTTTACTTTATGGGCAAGATTGTCAGCACGGGTACTTCGCATAACTGCTATGAGTTTTGCATCAGGATTTACCAACAACTGTATGTATTCCGGATCTCCTAATAGATGAAGCGTACATTTATGAATACGGATACAGTTTCTTTTCGTGTCAATTGAGAGGATTGGTCGAGAATAGGTTTGTTTGTTCATATTCTGAAACCTCGCTTTCCTGTGAAATAGATGGAGTATCGGGTTCTGATGGTGTTTCTGTTTTCTTGTTTTCCTGAATTCCAAAGACAGCATATCCATCAAAAATATTGATTTGCAGTGCTTTCTGGTGATCTTCAACTGGAACACCGAATTGATTCTTCCAATCTTCCGGATAAGTAGGAGTACGAGAGGTCTTTACCTTTCCATCGTCCTTTATGGTTCTTGTGAATATTTCCGGGGTGGTCAAATCAAAAACAAAGAGAAGCTCACCACTGGAACGTATTAATTTTCCCAACAGCTTGTAACGGTAGTCCTGATTCCAATCCATAAGAGAAATAACCTTTGCAAAAAAGACTCTGCAGGTAATCTGCTTGGGAGAGCGTTTTTTGCTGTTGGCAGTACACCACCGAAAGGAGTCTTTTTCCGTTTCTTCACAGGGTCTGACAGCCAGCTTTTTTTCTTCCGGGTTCACAAGTATCTGTACAAATTCGATATCAGGCAGTTTCTTTATGCAGGCGG
>CAZAQH010000154.1:0-1892 GCA_964487395.1 uncultured Lachnospiraceae bacterium
ACGGAGAATTTACCAAAAAACTCAATGTTAAGGCAAATGCATTCAGTGCATCTGCAAAAGAAAAGATTGAGGCGCTTGGTGGAACAGTTGAGGTGATGTAATGTTTACAACACTAAAAAATGCTTTTAAAATCAAAGAAATTAGAATGAAAATTCTTTACACATTTGCAATGTTAGTTGTGATCCGTTTAGGATCACAGCTTCCTGTTCCAGGTGTGGACAGAACATATTTTGCCAACTGGTTTGCAGCACAGACTGGCGGTGCATTTAACTTTTTTGATGCATTTACAGGCGGATCATTTTTAAATATGTCAATTTTTGCATTGAATATTACACCATACATTACTTCATCCATTATTATGCAACTTATGACAATTGCAATTCCTAAATTGGAAGAGATGCAGAGAGATGGAGAAGAAGGAAGAAAGAAAATTGTTTCCATTACAAGATATGTAACAGTAGGACTTGCTTTAATTGAATCAACTGCTATGGCAGTTGGATTTGGTAGAAGTGGTCTGCTTTCTGAATTCAATGCATTTAATGTCATTACCGTTATTGTTGCATTAACAGCAGGTAGTGCAGTACTTATGTGGATTGGTGAAAGAATAACTGAAAATGGTGTTGGAAATGGTATCTCCATTGTCCTGATTATTAACATTATTTCAAGAGTTCCACAGGATATGGCTGGTTTATATGAACAGTTTATTAAAGGAAAAGCAATTGCGGTTGGCGTTTTAGCAGCAATTATTATTCTTGCAATTATTTTGTTCATGGTTGTTCTTGTTATTGTACTAAACGGTGGCGAGAGAAAAATTCCAGTACAGTATGCTAAAAAAGTACAGGGAAGAAAAATGGTTGGCGGTCAGTCAACAAATATTCCTTTAAAAGTTAATACAGCAGGTGTTATTCCAATTATCTTTGCATCTTCCATCATGGAGTTTCCAGTTGTTATCTGCTCTTTATTTGGAGTAAATGGCACAGGAATCTGGGCAGAAATTTTAAAAGGATTAAGTTCAAGCAACTGGTGTAAAATTAGCGCACCACAGTATTCCATCGGACTGATTATTTATATTCTTATGGTAATCTTCTTTGCATATTTTTATACATCGATTACCTTTAACCCATTGGAAATTGCGGATAATATGAAAAAACAGGGTGGTTTTATCCCGGGTATCAGACCTGGTAAACCAACCAGTGATTATTTAAATAAAATATTAAATTACATCATCTTTATTGGTGCATGTGGTCTTACAATTGTAGGTATCTTGCCATTTGTATTCAACGGCTTATTTAATGCTAATGTTTCATTTGGTGGTACAAGTTTAATCATTATTGTCAGCGTTATCTTAGAAACAATCAAACAGATTGAATCACAGATGCTGGTACGTAATTATAAAGGCTTTTTAAATGATTAATAAATAAGTTCAGTGGGACAGGACGAATTCGTTTTGTCCCTTACTGTCTTTGACGAGGAGTATAAAATAAAAATGAAAATAATAATGTTAGGTGCTCCGGGTGCAGGAAAAGGTACCCAGGCCAAAATGATAGCAGATAAATATATGGTTCCACATATTTCCACAGGAGATATCTTTAGATTAAACATTAAAAACGGTACAGAACTTGGAATGGAAGCAAAAAAATATATGGATCAGGGACAGCTTGTTCCAGATGAATTAACCGTCAAAATTTTATTAGACCGTGTTGCAAAGGATGACTGCAAAAACGGATATGTATTGGATGGTTTCCCAAGAACGATTCCTCAGGCAGAAGTTTTAGATGAAGCATTAACTAAACTTGGCGACAAAATAGATTATGCCATTGATGTGGATGTTCCAGATGAAAATATTATTAACAGAATGTCTGGAAGAAGAGCATGTGTAAATTGTGGCGCTA
>CAZAQH010000155.1:0-1773 GCA_964487395.1 uncultured Lachnospiraceae bacterium
CTTTATGTGTAACAATTACCTTGACATAATTCTGATCTTCTAATGTCTTATATTGCTTTTTATCGTCCTTGAGAATAGGATTGCCGTTCTCGTCAACAATAAGTTCTGACGGATGTGTATAAGTATCATCAATTTCAACTGTCGCATCATCAGGAATCGTATTATCATTTGCTAATATTTCATATCTGATATATGCCTTGCTGATTTCATCTAAACGTTTCCAGTAGTCATCAGGTTTGGTTTTACCTGAATAATCGGGACTTGTCTTGTCGTATTCCGGCTTTGCACATTCTTTAAGCAGCTCATCTTTCATTGTCTGAATCAATGCATAACCTGAAGATTTAAGTTCTTTTGTTTTATCTTCCAGTTCTTTCTGTAATGCTTTTATATTTTCTTCTGCTTCTTTAAGTTCTTCTTCTGCCTTTGTAACATCGCCTGTAGCAGTATCAAGCGCTTCCTGTGCTAATTTCTGTTTTTCTTCTGCTTCTTTTATTGCTTCTTCAATAGTAGTAATCTGACCTTCTATTTCTGTAACAGCATCCTGTGCAGCAACAACCTGTTCATTAGCCTCTGTTAATGCACCTTCAGCCTGGTCAACACCTACTTTTGCATCTGTTGAATTGGTTGCGCCTTCTGCAATTGCCTGACCACCTTCGGCTGTTGTCTGATTATTTCCTGCTGTAGTAACGGTTCCAGTGGTAATGCCTTCCTGCTTATCAACTTCATCTGCAGCTGGTTTTACTTTATCTATTTCTTTGTCTGCTTTATCTGCATTATCTTCTGCGTCTGTAAGATTTTTGGATGTGTCGTTTAAATTTCCTTCTGCTGTATCAAGGTTATCTTTTACATCATCAAGATCCTTTGTCTCATCGCCTTCTGGTGTAACTTCTGTTATCTCTAATGTAATGCCCGCATCGGTAACGTCATCTTTGGCACCACCAACAGCGTCCTGAGCATCATCTACACTTCCGGTCTCTACAACATTTCCATCTGTACCCGTTGTCTCATTATGTGCGCCATCTACGCTTTCCTGAGCTTCATTCATACCTACAACAGGTTCACCTTCTGCAAATACGGTTCCTGCGGTACCAAGTACCAGTGTCAATGCCAGCAATAAACTTAAACTACTTTTCACAAATCTTTTTTTCTTCATTCGTTTTCTCCTTTTACTCCTCTTGTATAAGTTACTTTTCATTACCTGCTTTTAATTTATTGGTTACCTGTTTCATATAATATCCAGCCAAACTTTGTTCTAACTGCTTTTCTGTCTCTAAAAACTCCCTTGGATGAAAGATGGAAACAGGCGTAGTCATGCTCGCTTTTTCTTCATCATATTCCGCTAAATTCGCTTTTAGCTTCCGTATTCTTTTCTTGTGCTCACTATACCAGATGGTATAGATGAGAAGAAGTAATACTACAGTTACTACGACAATTCCCACAAGTGCCAATACAAAGTAGTCGTTGGTTTGTGAAAAACCTGCCATGGGAACAGCTCCATCTTCAATAACTGTAAATGAATAGTTATTCTCTTGCATTTTTCACCTTTATTCCACTAATTTTATTTGTGTTTCAACACCTTTAACAGGTATTCTAATAATAAAGACTGTGGTTATTTTTAAAAAGGTTCAGATTTTTAGAAAAAATTTGTTTTTTTTATATTTTTCTGTATAATTATAGAAGATAATGTACATCAGTGTAAAAAGGGGGAGGCAACATGGAACAGGATTCATTCAAAAGATTTAAAATATTCAAAATGATTCAGTTGGGAATTTC
>CAZAQH010000156.1:0-1751 GCA_964487395.1 uncultured Lachnospiraceae bacterium
CCATACTAATTAGACGAATATATTGCTGATTTTTCCCAATTCCAAGTGCATAAAGCAAGACATATTGAATGGTTATAAAAACCATTGCCATTCCACCCATAAACACTGGAAAAAGAAGTAGCATTTTTTTCTCATCCGGCGCTACATTAACTGCAAAAAGTATCGTCAACTCCGAGAAAATAAAGCCTGTGACAACATACCCCAGCGAAAATAGATAGCGTCCCGATACCCTGCTTCTTGTTGTTGCCGGTAACAGGTTTACAAATGCCATATTATAGTAATTTTCCAGTGTAAATGGCGAATTAGATAAAATTACTGAACCAAAGGCCATGTAAAGAGCTACAAATAGCGGATTCTGATTCATCACTATAAATAGAATTGCAACCGCAACTAAAAATAAAAATACTTTATTCTGACTTTTGGACATGGAAAAATCTATTTTCATAAACTTAAATGCGTTTTTCATTTTATCTTTCTCCTTTATTATTTTTAGACATAATATAATGAATGACAATCTGGTCAACCGTAGGTTTTTCTAAAACGACATTCTCTTTAAAAAGCATCGCATCATCACTTTTAATAATTCCTTCTATCTGTACCTTGCTTTTTTTAATTCCAATTACGTGAGAAAGCTGGTTCTCTGTTAAATCATCCGGTCCTGCTTTCAACAAAAGAAATGAATCTATCATTTCATCTTTTGCTTCGCATAAAACCTTTTCTCCTTTGTGAATAAAACAAATATAATCTGCTATCTGTTCTAAGTCACTTAAAATATGTGTTGAAAACAGAATACTTTTATCTCCATCCGCAATGTATTCCTGCATCAATCCTAATACTTCATCTTTAATAACCGGATCAAGCCCATTGGTTGCTTCATCTAAAATCAATATTTTGGTATCTCGAGACAGAATATCCGCAAACATAAGCTTAACTTTCATTCCTTTTGAATACTCTTTTATCTTCTTTTTTTCTGGAAGTTCCCATCTTCTTACATAATCTTCAAATTTATCTATATTAAAAGATGGATAAAAATCCTTTAATGTACGTTTGACCTCTTTAATTGTAAAATCAACCGGGAAAAAGGAATCATCACTGATATACCCAATCTTATCTTTATATTCTATTGCATTCTCATCAATTGTTCTCTCTTCCAGTGTAATACTTCCAGTCTCCGAATGAATAAGACCCGTTATCATATTAAGCGTGGTCGTCTTACCTGCTCCATTTTCACCAACATATCCCATAATATATCCTGCCGGTAATGAAAATGATATGTGATTTAATTTAAAACCTTTATATGTTTTACTAATATCATTTACTTGTAATAAATCCATGTTTAACCTCCTTGGCTGCTCTTACTGTTTTAACAGCTCCTCTAATGTCTCTTTTAATGTACTGTCTGCAATTCCTGCTTTTCTTGACAAATCAATGGCACTTTCCAAATACTCCTCAACACGTGATAAAATATGTTCCTGCATCAACTGATTATCCTTTGCAAGTACGATGCTTCCTTTTCCCTGCATGGTGGTAATAAAACCTTCCTGCTCTAAATCACGATAGGCACGGGTTGTCGTAATAACGCTGACACCAACTTCCTTCGCTAACTGTCTAATGCTCGGTAAAACCGTCTCCGGCATGAGTTTACCGTTTAATATCTGTTCCTTAATCTGTTCCTTAATCTGAGCATAAATGGGAAGCTCTGACTGATTGGAAATCACTATTCGCATGCTTTCACCTCATCCTTCACTTCT
>CAZAQH010000157.1:0-1735 GCA_964487395.1 uncultured Lachnospiraceae bacterium
ACAGAGTTAGACTGTGTATATTTTAATGTAATAAGTGCAATTTTTAAATCTCTCTTTGCATCTTCTGGGATTTCTTTATTTTCTGTTACAACATTGGTAAAAAGTGAATCATCAATTGCAATTTCATTTCTGCCCTGTTCAAAAGTAATTCCAAATACATCCTTATGTTCAATTGGTTCCGGTTTATAGGAAGGGTCTATCTGAATGACATTGTAATTTCCTTTTTTCTTTGCTTTTAATATTTCTAATGCTTCCGGTTCATATCCCGGTGCAATCACGCCATCGGATACTTCTCTTTTGATAATCTTAGCTGTTGCCACATCACATACATCTGATAAGGCAATAAAATCGCCAAAAGATGACATTCTATCCGCACCACGTGCTCTTGCATAAGCAGATGCAAGTGGTGAAAGTTCTCCTAAGTCATCTACCCAGTATATTTTTTTAAGTACATCTGTTAATGGAAGTCCAACCGCTGCTCCTGCTGGAGAAACATGTTTAAAAGAAGTTGCTGCCGGAAGTCCGGTAGCCTGCTTTAATTCCTTTACTAACTGCCAGCCATTAAAAGCATCTAAAAAATTGATATATCCCGGTCTTCCGTTTAACACTTCGATTGGAAGGTCTTGTCCATTATTACAGAAAATTTTCGCCGGTTTCTGATTTGGGTTACAGCCATATTTTAATTCAAATTCTTTCATCGTTTGCTCCTCTACTGATTCTTATTTACAATACGTGTTTCATATTTTAAGGTTTCTAAATTGATATATCTTACAAAAAGAGATACTTTGTTTTCCTCATTTAAACTATTCCAAAGAGTATTGGTAAATTCATCTATTTCATTTGGGATTCCAACTAAAGTAGGCTCTCCTTCAAAACTTGGAAGTGGATTGCCATCGCATTTATAAGTATGAATAAAATGACCTTCTCCTGCTACTGGATTTTCATAAGCAAACGTATAACGATTACATGCATCCGGATTGCCATTATTGCTTTTTAAAATTGACATTGCATAGTTATAAAGACCTTTTTCAATATGCATTACACCTGAAATTCTTGGTGTATAATTTGGTCCATCCGGTTCAAATTCTCTGCATCTTAAAGACTGTTCAAAGGTAAGCTGTGTATCCATTCCGGCATAAATAGTATCAGTCTGATCTCCATTGGTAACAATTGTTTTATTGCCCAGCACACGTACCGGTGCATAAATAATAAGGGATGGATCTGTTAATTTGGAAGGGTCAAACGCCTGTGTACGAATTCCTTCTCCTTCTTCTACAAATACTCTGTTTCTGCTGTTTACACTTCTACCCATGATAAAATAAGCTGTAACAGCACTTTTTCCATCCTCTGATTTTCCGATGATGATTCCTCTTCCCGGGTAAGCATTCTGTTGTAATTCTACTGAAATGTTTTTCTTTTCCATTCTTTTCTCCTTCTCTCCTACGTTCACTATTTATGACCCATACACAAAAAGCCAACTGTCTGGGTACAATATTCCTCTAAAAGGAATTCTGCCCAGACGGTCGGCTTTACATTCTTATACTCCATGTGGTTATATCCACTCACAGCCAAGAGCTGTTTTCCGTCAGTCGTATACAAACGAATAATAACATTAATTATCATTTGTTTCAAGAGTCAAATTTCGTCCTGTTTTATGCAAAGAATGAAATATATCCGCTAACCAAAATATAGATAATCAACAATGGAACAATAAACTTTAAATAAAATTTAGCCC